>DATFRZ010000037.1:0-13273 GCA_035262885.1 Candidatus Acidiferrum sp. | reverse complement strand
CTCAGACTCTTGGGTGTGACGCAGGAATCGGGTTCCTGCACTAAGTAGGCCACCAAACGTTTGTCCCCCGCAGAATCTTCGCGGGCTAATACCAAACTCTCACGGACGGCCGGGTGCTGATTCAGAGCGCAAATAATTTCGTTCGGCTCGATTCGAAAGCCGCGAATTTTGATCTGCTCGTCGACGCGGCCGACGAAAGTCAACCGGCCGTCGGGCAGCAGGCGGCCGAGATCTCCGGTCTTGTACATTCGGCTGCCGGGCTTGGCGCTGAAAGGGTCGGAAATAAACCTCTCTGTAGTCAGATCGGGCCGGTTGCGGTACCCGCGCGCGAGGCCTGCCCCACCGATGAATATCTCGCCGACCGTGCCTGGCGGCACTGGCAACAGCTGCTCATCAAGGAGGTGGATCTGGTTGTTGATGATGGGGCGACCAATGGGCGGCAGCGTGCCATCGTGTCTGCCGGACGGCATCGGCCCGGACGTTGCGACGACCGTACCTTCAGCAGGTCCGTAGTTGTTGATCAGTACAAACGGCAAGCCTGCGGGTGGATAGTGGTGGAGCGTGTCACCTCCAGTTAGCATTATTCGCAGTCTGGTGCTCGTCGGCCACTTCAACCGGAGCAGATCCTCGGCTAGCGAGGTAGGGACAAAGCTGATGGTAATCTTATTGCCGATGAGCCAATCCCGTAGAAGCTCGCCCGAACTGCGGGTCAACTCATCAACCAGATGAACACTCGCGCCAGCGGCCAAGTAGGGCCAAAGTTCCCAGACAGCCGCATCGAAGCTCAATCCAGCCAGGTGGCTGGCCCGGTCGGCGGAAGTCACGGAGAATGCCTGCTGATGCCAGGATATGAGATTGACTAAGCCGCCGTGAGGAATTTCGACTCCCTTCGGCTGGCCCGTCGAGCCGGAGGTATAAATAATGTAGGCTAGGTCATCCCCTCTGATTTTGGCGAGCGGCAAGCCCTCGGACTGTGCTGCAGTTTCTGGCGGTGCGAGGTCCACAATTACGTGTCGGCCGTAAGGTATCTGCCTGCTAAGAATCACGTTGGTGATCAGAACAGGTGATTGGGCGTCTTCAAGGACAAACGCGAGACGGTTGGGTGGCCAAGCCGGATCCATGGGTAGGTACGCTCCGCCGGCTTTCAGGATGGCAAGCGCCCCTACCACCATGTCCAGGCCGCGCGGCAGGCAGAGGCCCACCGCCACATCCCGCCCTACCCCGAGTGAGCGCAAGTAAGAGGCTAACTGGTCGGATTTTTTGTCAAGTTCGCGGTAGGACAAACTCTGGGCGCCCGCGGTTACGGCCAAAGCCTCTGGGATCTGGGCAGCGCGTCTCGCTACCAATTCCGGTGTACACGAGGTTTGAAGATCAAAGAACTGGCTAGTCCCGGATACGCTGGCTTTCCAAGAGGACGTGCTCACGATTTAGCACTCCCCGCCCAATCTGCGTCTCCAATACCTCGACTTAAGCTGCAACAGAAAAAACACCCAGGTCGGGGACCCACCCGGAGGAAAAAGCGCAGCTGGAATCACACCGAAGATGTCCTGCGCACGGCTGCCTGCCCGCTCGACGGCAATCGCAACACTGGGTCAGTATTATAATGCTTTCGGTCAGAAAGAGCGAATTCGACCCCTGTCTGTTCATCCGTGCCTGTTGAACACATACATCGCGAAGCCAGCGCGGTTTGGAAAGATGGACTTGATCATGCAACCCACGTCCCCTGAGATTCACGTATGGCTTGCGTTTTGGGAGGCAATTAATGACGAGTGCCTGCTTGAGGCGTATTGTGACCTCCTCAATGCCGCCGAGAAAGTAGAGGAATCACGATTTTGCCTCGCCCGTGACCGGCACCGCTATCTGGTTGCAAGGGCACTGCTTCGGACGGTGTTGTCGCGTTACGCCTCCGTTGATCCTAAGGATTGGGTCTTCTCTACAGACGCCTACGGACGGCCCCACATCGTTAATACGCAGGCGGCGGATGGCTGTCTGTCGTTTAGTGTCTCGCACACGCAGGGGCTCATTGCCCTGGGAGTCGCCAAGGGCCGATCCTTGGGGGTGGATGTCGAGAATTTTGCCACGCGCGACTGGTCGATCGATGTTGCAAATCATTACTTTGCTCCGCAGGAAGTCGCAGCACTTCGTGAAACACCTCATCACCAGCGACGGTACCGCTTTTTTGAATATTGGACTTTTAAGGAATCGTATAGCAAAGCGCGCGGTATGGGCCTCTCTTTACCGCTCGATAGGTTCAGCTTCCACTTTGCCGATGACCGAGCTGTCGATTTAGCGATTGACCCCGCATTAGGCGACGATTCATCACGCTGGCAGCTTTGGCAGTTCCGACCAACATCGGAGCACCTTTTGGCAGTCTGCGCCGAGAAACTTAACGGCCAGCCCACCAGGGTTCAAGTCCGCGAAACAATTCCTACCGTAAGTGAACGGATACTGGCTCCGGAACTCCTGCGCACCTCAGAAACGGGGCATTAACCGCACTCTCAAGGAAGCTCCCGGGCCGACGGCAACGACGAAGTAAGTGGCCGACCGCGCAAAGAATTCCAGAGCGCCAGAGGGTTTTTCATCAAAGAGGACTACGCCGCATTGGGCTGCACTGATTTCCGCGAGAAGAACCATGGAGCAAAAAAAAAAGAAAGGCCGCGTAATGAACCCCGCCCTTCTTGACCAACCGCAAAACTTCGTTATTCCGGATCTTGTTCCTGTTGGGCGGCCTGGAGTTGCTGACGCTGCGCGCGTCGCTGCTGGAATCGTCCCTGGCCGTTGCCGAGCCGCGCCGACTGTCCCACTTCCGGGTTGTGCTGCTTCACTTCCACAAGCGCCTCTCGCGCGGCCTTCCCGCTCGACGAGCGCACCGCAGCTTGGATCTCCCGGTTGATCTTTGGCATTTCCGCAGCCACTTTCTGGCCTAGCAGCGAGCCATAAAATTGCAGAAGGTCCTTCATCTCGTCATCCGTAAAGTGCTTGTCGTAAATCCCGACCAGTTGTTCCGTCACCTGGTCGGCGTCGAATTTTTTCTGGTAACTGGTCGCGAACGCGTTCACAAAAGCCTGACCTTTTTCGTTGTTCGGCACCGTGGCCAGAAGCTTCTCGCGAGATTGTTCGATGGCATTGCTGGCGGCCTCCTGCACCATGTCGCGCGCGCCGACGAGTTCCATCAGCGAGCGAATGTCCGCTTCCTTGACCCGGTCAATGTGCGAGTTCGATTGCACGGAGGAGTTGTTTTGCGAACTCTGCGGCGATGCTTGCACGGAATTTTGCGATGATCCTTGAATGACCAGGAAAAACGTGCCGACATAAATGACAATCAATGCAACCAGGGCCTTCATGACCGCCTCCGAGGCGCTGCGTTCGGGTCCTGCGCCACAACTTTGATTCTAGAAATGCAACCGAAGCAGCGCGAGCGCTTTGCTGGGCAGTCTGTGCCCTCGTCGTTCACTGTCCCATCGTTCAGGTGAAGAGAAGAACATCGCTAACGTTTCTGTTACCATGCCTCGCCATGAACGAGCCCTCCCTCGGTATTCGGACGACTGAGGAAGACAGCCAGCCCACGACCATCGTCGCGCGCGAATCAGGTCTGCAGCGCAATCTGTCTCCCGCGCAGCTCGCTATGCTTGGCCTGGGCAGCGCCATTGGCACAGGCCTGTTCCTGGGCAGCGCCATTGCGGTGAAACTCGCTGGGCCCGCGGTGATTTTGAGCTTTGTCGCCGCCGCCTTGATCGCCCTCCCGATGATGTGGGCCCTCGCGGAAATGTCTGCTGCGCATCCGACGGCCGGTTCCTTCGGGCTTTACGCCGAAATGTATCTGCATCCCTGGGCGGGATTTGCCATTCGGCTCACCTATTGGCTCTGCATGATGGTTGTCGTCGGCAGCGAAGTGGTGGCTGCGTCTATCTATTGCAGGTTATGGTTCCCCAATGTTCCGCCATGGGTGTGGATCAGCCTCTTCTCTTTTTTGATCCTCTACGTCAACACCACCAACATCGAGAATCTTGGCACATTCGAATACTGGCTTTCGATGATTAAAGTCGTGACCATTTTCGCGTTTCTCCTGTTGGGCTCTGCCCTGCTCTTCGGTGTTGGGTTTCCCAAGGTCGGTCTCGCAAATTACACCGCTCATGGCGGATTTGTCCCGAACGGATGGAAGGGGGTTGCACTCGGTGTCGTCCTTGGGCTGTTCAGTTTCTTCGGGATCGAAGTGGTCGGAAGCACGGCGGGAGAAGCCGCCAATCCCAAACAAGCCGTTCCCAAAGCTTTGCGCAACACCGTCGCCGCACTGGTCCTTTTCTACGTCGCGGGGCTTGCTTTGGTAGTCGGCATTGTCCCCTGGACGCAAATCGGCATGGGTGAAAGCCCCTTTGTCCGGGTTTTTCAGACCGTCGGCATTCCTGCCGCCACGCACATCATGAATTTTGTGGTCTTGACCGCCGCGCTCTCCAGTGCCGTTGCCAACTTGTATTTCACCGCTCGCCTTGCCTTTTCTCTCTCTCGCGGCGGTTATCTTCCCGCAGTTCTGGGCCACCTGAGCAAGAAGGACATGCCCATGGTGGCCGTACTCGCGTCCGGCGGCGGCATGGTCGCGGCGATGTTCTTGTCGAAGTACTTCCAGGACTCCTTGTTTGTTTTCATGATTGGCCTCAGCACTTTCGGCGCGCTCTTCGCCTGGCTCATGACTCTGTTGACGCACTTGGCTTTCCGGCGGCATCACAAGCGTCAAGCGAAACCATATCTTCAACTTGGTCCTGCTGGTCCCTGGGTTTCTCTCGCGGGACTCGCAGGCGTCCTGGCCGTGTTGGTCTCCACCTGGTGGGTCCCCGGCTTCCGGATCACCCTTCTCGCGGGCGTCCCCTGGCTCGCCCTCCTCACGGTGTGTTACTTTGTTTGGAGAAGGAATGATCCCCGCACAACTGGCCGTGGAGAGTAGTCCGTGGACGACCTTCTGAAATGGCGCGGCGAATTTCCGATTCTGGACCGCACCACGTACATGATCAGCAATTCGCTCGGCGCCATGCCGCGCGGCGTCTACGACGAAGTGCGTGCTTATGCGGATTCCTGGGCCGAGCGCGGCGTGCGCGCCTGGGAAGAAGGCTGGTGGGAGATGGCCGTCAGCCTCGGCGACAAAATCGCTGCGCTGGTTGGCGCGCGCGCGGGCGAAATCTCCTTGCATCAGAACGTCACCATTACGCAAGCGGTCATCTCCTCCTGCTTTGACTTCCACGGCCCGCGCAACAAAATCGTGATGACCGATCTCGAATTTCCGTCGATCCAATACTTCTATCACGAGCAGCGCCGCAAGGGCGCCCGAGTCGAAGTCATCCCCGCCGAGGATTCCATCCGCTTCGACCTCGAAAAATTTCTTGCGGCCATCGACGAAACCACTTTGCTCGTGCCGATTTCACTCGTCCTCTTCCGCAGCTCGTTCATCGTTGACGCGCGCGCCATCATCGAACGCGCGCGTCGCGTCGGCGCGCACGTGATTCTCGACGCTTTCCAGGCCGCGGGAACCATTCCCGTGGATGTGCGTTCCTTTGGCGCTGATTTTGCGGTCGGGGGCGTGCTCAAATGGCTCTGCGGCGGCCCCGGCGTCGCTTATCTTTACGTCCGCGAAGATTTGCGCGGCAAACTGAAGCCGGCGCTCACCGGATGGATGGCGCATCGCCGCCCCTTTGCTTTTGAAACCGGCGCGATTGATTCCCGCGAGGATTCTTACCGCTACCTAAACGGCACACCGCACATCCCCGCGCTGTTTGCCTGCCGCCCCGGCCTCGATATTCTCAATCAAGTCGGAATTAGCGCCATTCGCGAGAAATCGCTGCGCTTGACATCGCGCCTCATAGAAGGCGCCAAGGCGCGCGGCTGGCACGTCAACACACCTGAAAATCCCGCGGAGCGCGCCGGAACCGTCTCCGTCGATTGCCCACACGCCTACGAAGTTTGCCGCGAACTACTCGCCCGCGAGATCCTGGTGGACTACCGCCCCAAAGCCGGCGTGCGGCTCTCTCCGCATTTTTACAATCGCGAAGACGAGTGCCAGTTCGCGCTCGCGCAAATGGAAGAAATTCTGAAAACCGGGGCCTGGGAAAAGCACGCGACGGCGGTCACCCATGCTTAAGAGCAAAGAGTACGCGGCTCGGCGCGCGGAAATGGTGGAAAAGCAGTTGCGACGGCGCGGTATCGAAGATAATTGCGTCCTCGGCGCCATGCTGGCGGTTCCGCGCCACGAATTTGTGCCGGAGGAGCTTCGCGCGCGCTCTTACGACGACGTTCCCTTGCCCATCGGCAGCGGACAGACCATTTCGCAGCCCTACATCGTGGCAGCCATGACCGCGGCTCTGCGTCTCCAGCCAACCGACCGCGCGCTGGAGATCGGCGCAGGCTGCGGCTATCAGGCCGCGGTTCTCTCGCTACTAGCCAAAGAAGTTTTCACCATCGAGCGCCGCGCCGAGCTGGCTTCCGCCGCTTCCGAAAAGCTCGAGAGCCTTGGCTACCTCAACGCGCACGTGCATTGCGGAGACGGCACGCTCGGCCTGCCGGAACTTGCGCCTTTCGATGCAATCCTCGTTGCCGCTGCGGCGCCTGCGGCTCCCCAGCCACTGCTGACGCAACTTGCGGAGGGCGGCCGCATGATTATTCCCGTGGGCGACGCCGACAACCAGGAGTTGCAGCTCATCGAAAAGCACGGCGGCAAGCTTTTCACCAAAATGCTGGAAGGCTGCCGCTTCGTGCCGCTCGTTGGCTATCACGCGTGGCAGAAACCTCCCGAACGATGAGGCCCGCCTCGCCTGAACTGTCCATCGTGATACCCGCATTCAACGAGGAGCTGCGTCTGCCCGCCACGCTCGAGCGCATCGCCACGTACCTCGAGCGGTCCCGTCGCGACGTGGAAGTTCTTGTCGTGGATGACGGTTCGAAGGACCGCACTGCCACCGTCGCGGACTCCCTCCGCAGCAAAATCCCCACGCTGCGCGTGGTTCCGAACGGCGTGAACCGCGGCAAGGGCTACAGCGTGCGGCACGGCGTGCGGGAAGCACGCGGCCGCATCGTATTGTTCACCGACGCGGACCTTTCCGCTCCCATCGAGGAAGCGGACAAGCTCGTCGATGCGCTCGAGAACTTCGACGTGGCCATCGGCTCCCGCGCCGTCAACCGCAGCCTCATCACCGTCCACGAATCGCCGTTCCGCGAGTTTGCCGGCATCATTTTCAACAAGCTGGTTCGTCTCATTCTTTGGCTGCCGTTCGTGGACACTCAGTGCGGCTTCAAAGCGTTTGTCCGCGACCGCTGCCAGATTATTTTCGAGCAGCAGACCATCGAGCGCTTCGGCTTCGACCCGGAACTGCTGTATCTCGCGCGCCGCCACGGCTTGCGCGCCGTGGAAGTCCCCGTGCGCTGGGGCCATTCTCCCGCCACCAAGGTCAATATGCTCCGGGACAGCCTGCAAATGTTCCTCGACGTGTTCGTGATCCGCTGGAACTCCCTGCTGGGCCGCTATCCCCGGAAGCCCCTGAAGGTTGCGTCCTAGCCTCGGGGCGCTACGGTGAGGCTGCTGCGCCGCTGAGGGCACAGGTGTTCCGTGTTCCTTGCCTCAGCAGCATGGCAATCTGTTACGATTTTGGGATGGGAGAAACTCTCTGGCGTAGTGTCCGTTTGGCAACGAGGTCGTTTGCGCGCGTCCAGCCGTGGGTTGTGGTGTCTCTGAGCGGCGCTGCACTGCTCGTCAGCGCGGCGGTGGGGCAGACCGACTCCGGTGGGCCGGCAAAAGCTGCAACCGGTATGCTTGAGTTCAGCGCGCGGATCACCCCCACTGCGGCGCGGTCGGAACCGGTGCGCCAGTTCACTTTCTATATTCTCACCAAGAGCTACACGGAGATCGTTAAGGAAGCGGAAGAAAAGGACCCTGCGCCGGGCCGCGACGAATACATTGACAGTCTCAAGGTTTCTCCAGAGCTGCGGGCCTGGCTCAAAGCGAAAGACACGCTCGACCTTTCCGCCCCCGACATGGACAAACGGATTTCGCCCGATGATGTTCTGGGCGTGCCGGAATTTCTGCTGGCCTACCAGCGCTCGAACAGCGGCGGCGTCACCTCCGGCTTTCCTCAGCCGAAATACACGGACCTGGATCGTGAGAAAAACCCAGAAAAGTATAAGAGGTTGCGGGAGGCTTATCTGGCCGCGCTGATGAAATTCCTGCGCAAGCATCCGGAGTCGATGACGGGAATCGAGCTGGAATTGGAAGGGATCAATCCGCAGAGGAAATGGGACGTCCTGCAGAGCGCGCGCAACAAGCGCGTTGTGCGCGCCGCGCCGGAGCTGGCGCAGCTCAAATTTCTAGCGCGCAAGGTGGACACGGACCTAGAGGGCCGGGCTGCGGTTTCCGGATTGCCCCCCGGTGCCTATTGGGTTTCGACACTCAACCTGGAAGCCAACGCCGGGGACATGCACGTGCGCTGGGACGTGCCTGTAAAAATCGACGCGGGCCAAACGGCCCGCGTCGAGCTATCCAACCTGAACACCACGGAAGCAAGCAGCGCCAACCCCTGACGCGGAAGGGCTGCGCATGGGCACGCCGCTCAACTGGATCCTCTTCAACGCTTTCATTCTTATTTCGATCTTGCTAGACCTGCGCGTCTTTCACCGGCATCCCCACAAAATCAAATTGCGAGAAGCGGCCATCGCCAGTTTCGGCTGGATTGGTGTTTCCGTGCTTTTCGGGTTGGGCGTGCTGTATTTCCGCGGCGAGCAGCCGGCGCTGGAATTCTTCACCGGCTACCTGATCGAGAAAGCGCTCAGCGTCGACAACTTGTTTTTGTTCCTGGTGATCTTCCGCGCGTTTGCGGTGGAGGACCGCCTGCAGCACCGGTTGCTCGAATGGGGCGTGGTGGGCGCGCTGGTGATGCGCGGCATCATGATCGTCGCCGGGGCGCAACTGATCGAGCATTTTTCCTGGGTTCTGTATTTGCTGGGTGGATTTTTGGTGTACGCGGGAATCCGGATGTTTTTCAAACAAGTGGATATGCATCCGGAGAAAAGCAGGATCGTCCGGTTCGCGCAGCGGCACCTGCGCGTCGCGCCGGAATTTCACGGTGGAAGTTTTTTTGTGCGTGAAGGAGGAAAACTTTTCGCAACGCAGCTCTTTGTTGCGCTATTGGTCATTGAAATTACGGATGTGACCCTGGCGGTGGATTCGATTCCCGCGGTCTTTGGAATTACGCGCGACCCGTTCATTGTGTACGCCTCGAACGTGCTGGCGATTCTAGGTTTGCGCGCGCTGTATTTTCTGTTGGCTAAAATTATTGATCGGCTGCGGTTCTTGGATGAAGGGCTGGCGGTGGTGTTGGTTTTCATCGGGGGAAAGATGATCGGGGAGCCGTGGGTGCACATTCCGGTGACGGTTTCGCTGGCGGTGGTTGGGGGAGTGCTGCTGATTGCGCTGGTGGCATCGGTTTTAATTCCTGGAAAGAAGAGGAAAGAGGGGCAAGGGAAAACACCGCAGTGAAAAGCGAACGCAGCAAGCTGCGCCACGACAAAGAAGCTATTCGAACATGAGTTCGTCGACATAGCACCACATCCAACTTTCGCCGGGTTCGTGAGAGCGGATGATGGGATGCTTGGTGGCGTGAAAGTGCTTGGTGGCGTGCTTGTTCTTTGAGGAATCGCAGCAGCCAACATGCCCGCAGGTCAGGCACAAGCGCAGATTCACCCAACTGTCGCCCATCTTGAGGCACTCTTCGCAGCCTTTGGTCTTGGGCTTGACGCGCTTGATTTGATCGAGATGGGCGCAAGTTTCGGCCATGCGGGCTCCTTTGTTTCACCCAGGTTCACGCGCGGCGAATCACATTGCGGCTTGCATCGGAATGCGTACCTGGAAACGCGTGTCGCCGGGAACAGACTTGACGGCGACGAGGCCGCGCATTTTTTGGACGATGCGATGCACGACGTCGAGGCCGAGCCCGGTGCCTTCGCCCACGCCCTTAGTGGTGAAAAACGGCTCGAAGATGCGGGATTGCACTTCCGGGGGGATGCCGGGGCCGTTGTCGACGATTTCCACGAGAACATATTCATTTTCGCGTGCGGCGCGCACGAGGAGTTTTCCGGTGTTGCCCATGGCGTCGGCGGCGTTGTCAATGAGATTGGTCCAGACTTGGTTCAGCTCGCTGCCGTAAGCCATCACTTTCGGCAAGTCGGGAGCGTAGTCGCGGGTCACAACGATGCCGCGCTTGAGCTTGTGATGCATGATGGTCAGCGTAGTTTCCAGGCTGGATTTAATGTCGACTTCCTGAAGCGGGGCCTGGTCCATGAAGGAATATTCTTTGATGGCTTTGATGAGATCGGAGATGCGGGCGGTGCTGTTGTCGAGCTCGGACGCGATGCGCTCCATTTCGAGGAGCGTGGCGAAGCGCGTGAGCTCGGGTCCAAGGGCGGCCCCAGCGGCGGAAGCAAAACTCTCGAGATGTGCGTCGGTAAAATTCGCGTCCGCAAGGAGCGGAGCGAGCTTCCAGGCGTCAGTGACGCCGCGGGCTTCGAGCCAGGATTGAATGGCGTCCTGGCGGTCAGAGCGGGCGAATTCGTCTTTGTAATCCGGGGGTTTCAACGACGCGCGAATTTCGTCTTCGCGCCGGGCAAGCAAGTGGCAATCTTCGGCGCGAAGCGGGGAGTTGCGCCCAACGGCGCGGAGGCGCTCCAGGCAATCGTGAAGAGCGGCGGCGGACCGGCGAGCGGCGGCCGAGGGATTATTCAATTCGTGCGCGAGGCCTGCGGATAACTTTCCGAGGGCTGCCAGTTTTTCGCGCTGCTGCTCTTCGCGGGTGACGTTGCGAACGCGGTCGGTGAGCAATCCCACAAGGCGCTGGGAAAGCTCTGGCATGCGGTGTAAGAGCTCGGGAAACTTACTTGCCGGAAACATCAGCGCGCGCACCGGCAGAACAGCCCGAACGGTCACCGGAACGGTTTTCAATCTAGAAAAAGGCAGAAGTCCGGTAACCTCGCCGGTGCGTGAGGTATAAACCGGGCCATCCGCTGGACCGCTTTCGCGCCGGGCGCGCAATTCGCCTTCGAGAATGACGAACATGAACTCGGCAGGGGAGTCTTCCTTGACCGCGATTTCGCCTACGGGTGTGTGGCGCTCCTCGCATTGCGAGACGAACCATTCGAGATCATCCTGATGCTGATCCGCGAAAGGCAACACTTTGCGCAAATCCGCTACCAGGGCTTCGATGCGGGCTTGGTCGGTGACTTCACTCATTTAGGAGTTATTAATCCTCAGTTCCGAGTCTTAAGTAAAGAAAATCTCGAATGCTGCAACCTCGTTTGAATCGTGTTGGTCACTCCTTCCGGGGAATCTGGAAGCTGTGCTTTTTTGGCGGCCACAACGCACTCGCGTCTGGATCATTGGACCTTGGCCAGATATTGGTGCATGAACTGAACAACGACGGCGCCCTCACCGACGCCGGAGGCCACGCGTTTCACCGAGCCGTGGCGGACGTCGCCTACGACAAAAATGCCGGGGACGCTAGTTTCGAGCAAGTTGGGATCCCGGCTGAGCGTCCACGAAGGAGGCTTCTTTCCACCATGGATCAGGTCCGGACCAGAAAGGATGAAGCCGCGGTCGTCGCGCTCGACGACGTTGCCGAGCCATTCGGTGCGAGGCAGCGCGCCGATAAAAATGAAGAGGCTCGCGGCGGGCAGCTCTTTGGTCTCGCCGGAAGGCGCGCACTGAACGGTGATGCCGCTGAGGTGCGTGTCACCGTGTACGGCGGAGACGCTCGTTTGGGTCCAGACTTCGATGTTGGCCGTTCTTTCGATTTGTTCGATCAGATAGTGAGACATGGTGCTGGCGAGTGAATTGCCGCGCACGAGCATGACCACTTTTTCGGCGAATTTCGAGAAGTGCATGGCGGCCTGGCCGGCGGAGTTTGCTCCGCCGATGACATATACGATTTCGCCCTTGCACGCAATGGCCTCGGAAGTGCCGCCGCCGTAATAAACGCCTGCGCCTTGGAAGCGGTCGATGCCAGCAACGTCAAGAGTGCGCCATTGAACGCCCATGGCCAGAAGAAGAACGTGACAGGAGATTTCCGAGCCGTCCGCGAGCTTTACGTAGCGATAGGGGCCATCGGTTCGAACGCCGGTGGCTTCCTGGGGAGCAAGGATTTCCACGCCAAAGCGCTTCGCCTGCGCCACAGCGCGACGCGCGAGGTCGCTGCCGGTTAGGCCGGAGGGAAAGCCGAGATAATTTTCGATGCGCGAGCTTAGGCCGGCCTGGCCGCCGGGGGCTTCGCGCTCGATGATGACGGTGCGCAGGCCTTCGCTGGCGCCGTAGACGGCCGCCGCGAGTCCGGCGGGACCGCCGCCAACAATCGCTAGGTCATAGAAATTAGTTTGCGCGCGGGTACGGAGGCCGATTTTGTCGGCAACGGCGGGGAGAGGCGGCTCGGCGAGACGCGCGCCATCGGGAAACAGGATGAGCGGCAGAGTTTGCGCTTCGGGACCGAGGGAATTCACGAGGCCGCGCACTTCGGGGTCGCTCTCGGCAAGCTCGACGTCAATCCATTGATAAGGGACCTGACTGCGGGCCAGAAAGTCGCGCAGCTCGTAAGAGCGATTCGACCAGCGTGTGCCGAGGACGCGGATGCCTTCGTAGGGAGGGCGAAAGGTGGAGGTCCAGTCCTGCAGCAGGTCATCGAGCGTGGGATACAACTTCTCCTCGGGAGGATCCCAGGGCTTCATGAAGTAATAATGGACGCGCGCCTCGTTGATGGCGTCAATGGCGGCGCTGGTGTCGGCGTAGGCGGTAAGGAGGGCGCGTTTGGCCAGGGGATGCAGTTCCATGGCTTCCGAGAGGAAGCTGACGCCATCCATTTGGGGCATGCGCTGGTCGGCAAGGAGGAGCGCGACGGGATTGTTGCGGGCTTTGAGTTCGCGGAGCGTGGTGATGCCGGCGCTGCCTGAGTTTGCGCGCATCACGCGATAGCGGTCCGCGTAGCGGCTGCGGAGGTCGCGCTCGATGGCGCGCAAGACCTCAGGGTCGTCGTCGACCGTGAGCAAAACTGGTTTGGGCATATCCCTCAGATGAGCGGAAAGCTAGATTCGTTGCGTCTTTTTGTACGAAGAAGGCTGCCGGAGCTTCTTCTTGGACGCCTTCTCACGCTACAATCTCGTTGCCATCATGTCCAGCCCCCTAAGCACAGCCATCGCAGGGTTATCTAATTCTGAGGCGTCGACGAGAAAAGCGGCGGGGGAAGAAGTGTACCGATTGGGA
>DATFRZ010000036.1:0-34207 GCA_035262885.1 Candidatus Acidiferrum sp. | reverse complement strand
GTTTTGCCTGATACTACCGCGCGGCGATCCAAATGCTGTTGCCCCAATTGCACTGGCGGCAGGGTGATCAAATCGAGTGAGGCTGGCCCTCCCAAGCTGTTCGCCGGAATCGTTCGCGCTATTTGGAGCTTCGGGACGCGGTCGCCCACGCGATCCCGATACAAGAGAATGGAGCGCACGCCAGTTATCGAGCAACAATCGCAGGGGCCGGTCGTGCGTGCGAACCTCGAAGGAGACATAAGACTCGTTTGTTTGTAGAGGCACGCTGAACCGCAGCGCGGTCGCCCTGGCCAAAAAGTATGCGCTTCCGTGCAAGATCGATGGTGAGGGTTTTCAGTTTGAGGATATCTAATCCGATTACGCCATCAACCGGTGGAACCTCCGAGCCGAGATACTCCAAGGGTTCAGCATCACGGGCAACGGCGAAATTTTGATCGGACCCAACTGGAAGTCGGAGGCATCCACTACATCGAGCTGCAAGACCTGGCCGAGATTCACCACTTGCGCGGGTCGCCTCGAAAAAATCGGGCTTCGCCAGCGCAGCTCGCAGAACGCTGAACGTTGCTCCTGTGTCCAGGACGAGCTTCCGGTGTTCTAAGTCCAAGAGCAAACTTCTGCTTCGGCTGTGGACCGCTTTGACGATTTTCGTTCTCGCTGCCGCTACCGTGACCTTCCTTTATTTTCGTTCGCGAGGCTCGCCGCGCAGCGCCAACGTGGAAGTTGTGCCGCTAACCGGAATGGCCGAGATGGAGAACGTTTTCGCCCGATGGCTGCAATCTCCTCGACCGGCCACCGCCTCGCGTACACCAGTTCCCTATGGAGAGAAAATCTTTGGTCCGTCCGGCTAAGGGACCCGAAGCACATCGCCACTTCACCTCAAGCTCTATTTGTCTCAAAGGGTGGCGTTGGGCTTCCTCATTTTTTCAGCGACGGAAAAAAAATCGCATTTGAATCCAGCCAGTCCGGCTATCCCGAGATTTGAACAGCTAACGCCGATGGCTCCAATCCCGAACAACTCACCTTTTTGCGAGGAGAATCTGGAACGCCTCGCTGGTCCTACGATGGCCATTCCGTCGCGTTCGATTATCGCCCAGCCGAGCGCAGCGAGATCTACATCGCTGATTATTCCGGCGGTCAGCCACGCCTTTTCCCGACCAATCCCGGTGCTATCAATATTGTTCCAGGTTGGTCTCGGGACGGTCACTGGATTTACTTCGCGTCCAGCCGGGGCAATGAACCGATTCAGATTTGGAAAGCACATTATCCCGCGGGCGGCACGATCCAGCTCACCCGAAATGGCGGCACGTTTCCTGTCGAGGGCGCCGATGGATTCGTCTACTATTCGAAATCCCTGAATTCCGATGAGATCTGGAAAATTGCAGCCGACGGCGGACCTGAAAACCTGGTTTTGAAAGTTCCCGCTCTCAATTGCTTTTGTGGTTGGGCACTGTCCCCTTGGGGAATCTACTTCATCGTGCAAAACTCACAGCCCTACACCCTCTCCTTCTACGATTTTAGGAGTAAGAACTCTACTGAGATTTTGCGTTTGGAAAAGTACGCCTCCTCCGGCGATTTCGCCAGATGGCCAAATTCTCATCTACACACAACTCGACCAGGAAGACCGCACCATCATGCTGGTAAACCATTTTAACTAAACCGCTCCAAACTCATGCCGAGGACAAAGCCCGGCCGCTAGCGGCCTTCAAAATGAAAGATGTCCACCACGATATTGGTTCGGCGATTCAGTAGGACAATGTGTCCGCCAATTAATACATGCTGACACTCCGGAGGGGGCGGAGGCAGCCGCCGTTCCAAATCCTCCGGGCACGGCTGGATCTTTTTCTGAAGTCCTGGCGGAAGCTCGCCGCGCCGCACAAGCTGTCTTTCCAATCCCGGAGGCAGTCGGTCTCTTTTGGCGAGTCCCGGCGGAAGATTGCTTTCGTGGCTGTCATACCAACCGCGAATGTCGCGGTCATGGTCGCGGTAGTAATGCTCGCCTTGGTCGTCGTCATCTCCGTGTTTGTTGTGGCCCTTTCCGTGGCCGTTTCCCTGAGCAAGTGCTGAGCTGGCAGTCAGCATAACCAAGCCGAGTGCGACCGCGAATATCCGCTTTGTAGATTTCATTTCTCCACTCCAATCTGAACGTGCTTACACCCGTCCCCAGGAAAAAGCGGGCCGGACACATGCTACCTCCGGCCGGCCCTATCTTGAACCCAAGTGCCTGAACGGCACTCCCTAGTGTTTGTTAGGGATTGAGCTTTGGCGACGCCTTTTGCAACGTTGCCGTCAGGCTGTGTCCCGCCTCAGGAGTATGAACCGAGGACTCCCGAATGATCCTCTCCGCGCTGATCTCGTGGCCGTACAAGTCGCGATTGCCGCCGTTGTCGGGCCGCAAGGTCGAACCTTCCACGGCAACGCCCGCAAACACGCCGCGAGCGCGAGAATAAGTCAGAATCTCGGAGCGCATAAACGCGTCCGTACCCGCCAAAGCCGTGCGTCCTTTTGGTCCGGCAGCCACAGAAACGTCTGCGCCGAGCTTGACCTTACTGTGCAACAGGCTGTCCACGCCGCGATTGTTGATCACCAGGAAGACGTAGTCCGTAGCTTCACCCCCGGCCTGCAGTCCGAAATTGCCACCCTCAAGCGCATACATTGCAGGAGCGCCCCAGGGTCCAGTGAAATTCCTGCCAGTCCGGCAAACCATTGCCCCTCTGCCATAGCTTGCGCCCACGATAAAGGCGGCCTTCAGCACGGATGGCATTACCACCACGCACCTAGCCTTGCCGAGCAGGTCTTGAGGAATATCGTCTGGGATATCGAGAACTTCCTTCATCACCTTCCCAGCGTTTTGCAAACGGTCTTGCTCCGAGTGGGTGTCGCCCACCAACGAAGTTGGAACCAAAAGGCTGAAGACCCCCGCTAAAACCCCCAGTAACTTGACGCAACGTCTCATGTTCGTACCTCCCCCGTGAACCTTGATTTGAATCATGGTTTGCACCCATGCACCGTACACAATGCGCTACTTGGCCCAAAAGCAGCCATTGGGGCGCATGCTGGAGTCCAGAACAGCAGTTTTTTGCAGCTTTGTCGCTTAAGCCATTTAGATTCTGTGGAATAGCAACCCGCCAGGGAGGCTCGCGAGGTACCGAAGGACGGTACTAGTCCTGGTAATTCTTGCCCGACATGCCCCTCCCTCCGCCGGTCCGCCACTCTGCCCAACGTGGGCGGCATTACTGAGACGATGCGCTGAGAACCAACGATAGCGCGCGGAGAACCCAACAACCGATAAGGACATAGCCCCACCGAATAGCCCGCTGCAAAGACATCGTAAAGATTGAAGGGAATCCGTAAACAAATGGAAAGACCAACGCGACCAAGTTTGCCAGCAATGCGAGAAATGTAGTTTCCTGCTGGCTCGAACTCAGGGACGGCATTGCTTTTATTAGCCGCCACCACGCAGCAGCGTAAAAAGCAATCGCACCAATGAGCACCAATACAAACAGCGCGTCTGGCATACGGCTGGAGCCAAGGCTCCCACCCCATCACGTTGACGGGTGCTGAAGGATGGCGGCGAGAGAGTGGAGGCGTGACGCATCCACGGGGCTCGCCGAGGCGGCTGCTTTTTCCACGTCTGGGGCCAATTGCTTCAGCTTGGCCACTTTGCTTTTGCTCAGGCGCGAGCTTTCGGCGCTTTGAATGGCTTGCTGCAGAGCGGAGATGCGGTCTGCGGGCAGAGCTTGCGAGCGCGCTAGTTGGTCCAAGTAGGCCTTGGCGACGACTAATTTCGCGGGCCACGCGAGCTTTTGCTGGTTCTGCACGTTCAGTTCACTGACGCGAACTGTCTTAGCGGCTTCAATCTCGTTTTGCGTGAGGTATTGAGTCGGGGTGAGTTCAAAGACGTCGAGGCCGCGCGCAATCTCCGAGCCGTAGATGTAGCCGTTGTACCAGTAGGCCGACCACTCGCCACCGAGCACGAGCATCTTGGGATCGATCGAGCCGCGGTCGAAGTACGCAATCTCGACTGGATGCTCGGGATCGGTGAAGTCCACGACGGACACGCCGCCCTGATACCAGGCCTGCACTTCGATGTCCCGCCCGGGGACCGGAACGAGCGAGCCGTTATGTGCGACGCAATTTGAAGTGTCGGGCTGTGCAGCGGGCATCTTGTAATAGTTCGCGAAAGTCATCTTGTCGTCTTTCAGGCGGAAGATAGCATCCGCGCCCCACTTGTTGGGATCGTTCGCGCGGCAGCGCGCACCCAGACCGCCGCCCCATTCGTCGGTGAAGACAACTTTGTCGCCGTTGTTCGAGAACGAAGCGGAATGCCAGTAGGAATAATTGGGATCGTTTACCGCATCGAGCCGCTTCGGGTGCACGGGATCCTTAACGTCGAGGATGATTCCGTTTCCGGAGCACGCGCCGGCGGCCAGGCCAATCGCAGAGTAAATCGTGATGTCGTGGCACTGGTCGGTTTCTTTCGGTTTCTCCGCGCCTTTCTTGCCGTGCGTGCCGGCGCTCATCAAGCTGTTGATGGCTCCGGTTCGCGGATCGATGAAGACGCGGGGGCTGTTGACGACTTTGGCGTCCTGCGGCGCGGCCACGGGAACTTTGATGACGTCGATGCGGAACAGCGCGGTGTTCGGGTCCTTGTCCGGAGCTTCGCCGGAGCACCCTGGGAGTTCTTCCGGCTGGCGCACAAAGGATGTGCCGGAGACGTAGATGTAAACATTTTCTTTGTCGTTGGGATCGAGGACGAGTGTGTGCGTGTGCGAGCCGCGGCAGGTTTGCACTGCAGCGACCTGCTTCGGATTGCGAATGTCGGAAATGTCGAAGATGCGTACGCCGCGGAAGCGCTCTTTTTGCGCGGCGGGAATGCGTTCCTTTTTTTCTTTCGGTTTGTCTTTGTCGTCAGCGGCGGGAGCAGGTGGAGGAGGTTCCGGCGGGAAACCCTGCACGCCGCAATCGAGGCGTCCGTTGGGCATTTCGACGGACATGAACATCAGATTCTTGTACACCGACACGTCGCCCTGCCCGCCGGGGCACACCATGGAAGTCAGCAACCTGGCGTTCGCGGGATTGGAGATGTCAAAGATGTTCACGCCATAAAAATTTCCCAGGAAGAGATGATCGCCCTGGAAGGCAATGTCGGAGTTCGCGAAGGCAAGTTGGGCGACGGCTAAATGCATTTCTTTCGGGAGCTTTGCAATCATGGATCCTATGCCGAGCTGGCCAATCACTTTTTGGACCTTAGGATCATCGGGATCGGAGGAACCCAATTGGAAAGCGCCGGGCTTCTTGACGAGGGCGAGATGTTTGAGGCCCATCGCGGCTTCGCCTGCATCATAGAGACCTGGAGCGAGCTTGGCGCGTGGATCGTGCACATCGGAACCAGTCATTCCCGGAGGCAGCGGCGGCGCAGGCTCGGGAGCGAAGGGATTATTGCCTTCTTCTTCGTCCTCCTTCGCGTTGTCGACGTCTTTGGCCTTGTCTTTGCCAGTGGCTCGGGACACCGGCGGAGGCGTTGCTGGCGTTTGCGTTTGCGTCTGCGCGTGCATGCGGCTCACGCCAAAACACAAAAACAGCGCGGCCACTGCGATGCGAAGCGTCCCGGATGTAAGAAAAGCGGCGGCAAGCCGCCGCACTCCAAAAGCTAGATCGGCTAGTCGGTTCATCGCTTGTCCTTATTTACTGATCATGCTTTCGATCCAGCATTTCCTGCATGATCTTGATTTCGGCCCGTTGCCCTGTGTCTACATCTGTCGCGAAATTGAAGAGCTCAGCATCCTGCCCCGCGCCCGCGGTGTCAAATAAATCCTGGACCATGGTCAGCGCGCCGCCGTGGTGCTGCATCATTCCGGTGAGGAACAGGCGGTCGAACTCGGCGCCCCTGGCTTTGCGCAGCGCCTCCATCTGCTCGGGAGTAAGCATTCCGGGCATGAGGTGCATCGCTTCGTGAGACGGGTTCGCGTGGTCCATGTGCTGGTACATGTTCCCGTCCATGCCGGACATTTTTTGCGGTGGCATGGAAACGGGTTCGCCGCGGACGGCGAGCCAGCGCTGCATGAATTTAATTTCGTCGGACTGGGAGCGGCTGATGCGCCCGCCGAGCCCATGAAGATCCTTGTTCTCCGTATGCGAGTCAATGAGCGCGGTGATTTCGATCGCCTGCGCATGATGCATGATCATGCCTTGCATGAATTCCACATCGGCCTGCGAGAGCGGTGGGAGTGTGGCTTTTGTTGAAGGCGGAAGCGTTTTGCTAGGCTCACCCGGCGCACCGGGCTGCACCACGACGGGCTTGCCCGAATCGTTCTGCTGCTCCGACATTGCAGACGACAAAACACAGGCAAGACCGAGAAGCACAAGGCAGGCAAATGGTATGGTCACTTTCACGGCGGGCTTGCAGGATAGACCAGGAACGCCGGAAATAGCAATGCCAGGAGCGGATGCGCGGATGCGTGGCGCCGTCATTTGGAATTGGAAACTTCGGCGACGCCCGGGTTTGGCGCAGACGCCTGACACGTGTGCCATTGGGCGTTCGTGATTTCGTTGTGGGAGATGCCACCTATGATTTTCTTTCCCCGGTAAACAACGCAGCCGTTGTTGGTGCAATCGCCGAGAGAAAGCCCAATGTACTTGGCCCATTTGTCGGCCTTATCGTCCCATTGAGGACACTCTTGAGTCGTGGAGACCGATGCTGCCGAACAGGAGACCAGGCCCTGGTTGATGGAAATTCCGGTTTGCGGCTCGCCGTAATTGCCGCAAGTCAGCAGGAAGGTCTGGCGATGGCCGAGATAGATGATGGGAATCGCGTCCGGCTCGCCATCGGGAGAAAACTTTTGCGGCGGAGTGATTTGCAGCGTCCCGCCACCGCGGATTTCCACGATGTTGGCAAGATAGTTAGAACTGAGGACAGGACTGAAATCCGGATTCTTTGCGCATGCAGAGGAGATGGCAAACGTCGACATGCGCCGGCCGTCGAGAACATAGGGGATTGGAAAGCGGGCAACGCAGGCCTGGATTCTTTGCTCGGCTTCGGCGCGCACTTTGGTCTCGTGTTTGCGATAGAGGCGCACGCTCAGAAAGAAGATTCCCGCGGCGATGGCTGAGATTCCGGCAGACCAGAAAAAAACTTTGCGGAACTGTTTGTTGTAGACCGCGAGCACAAGAACAGTGGAAGAAAAAACGGCAGCGAATATGCCCGTTCCGAGAGTCATGGAAGTTCCCCGTTCCCTGATTATAGTGGGTTGAACAGCGGCGAGGCCATTACCATTGCGCGAAAAAGGAAATGAGGACAGAATTTCTCAGCGGTTTTCCAGATAGGCGATGGCGCGGCGGACGACTTCGAGACGCGCTTCCCAAACCGGGAGGCGCTGGGCACCAACCTCAAGGACGCCAAATGCAGCAGTCCCCAGAGGCGACAACCAAGCATTTCGCGCGTTGCTCAAAGCGACGGCGACCATTTCCAATTGCCGCTGCAAGTCGTGGAAGTCGGCCAAATCGTAGCCCGATGGGATTTCCGGGTGTGCGGCGAGGAGTCGACGGCGGAGATCGTCGGGAGCCCTGCCGAAGAGCAAAGTGGCAAGCATGGCACAGCGGCGCCAGCGAGCTTCCTCGCGCATGGCGTCCTGCGTCCCGAACGGCCGCGAGGGGAATAATGCGTCAAATTCCTGCTCGTCCACGGAACTTCTCCGCTAAAGGCCAACCTTGCGCGCATGCCGCATGCGGAAGCGATTCAATGGCACATTCAAGCCGAGAGTAAGCGCAAGAAGAAAAACTGACACCGCAGTCTTGCACAAGGAACCTTCCAACTCAGCGGGAGCTAGACTCGTCTGTGACAAATTCATGCGATTGCTGACGCAAGTGTACTGCGAAAGAATGTTTCACGTCGATGATGCGCGTTTAAGACGGCACGAAGCTCTCGAAATGCCTGGCTCATGGAGTGCTCGCCGCCTTGAGCCCTCGTCCTTCGTACCAATGGAGAACCCGCAGCGCTCGGAGCGTGTTCCACCGGCTCGGTTCACCCACTGACTCGCCGGACGGCAAGGCCAGTGCCTCGTCGTACGCGCGATCGAGAAACCATCGGCCGTCAGCTTGCCGTTTGCTCTCGACAAGATGAACGGCATCGTTGATGCGTGCGTCGGGTTGAACATTGTCATGTGCAGCGGCGTTCCTGAAGTAATCAAGCGCGCGGAGGACGTCGTAGTGGTAGCGGGGCGGGAACGCGAACTCGAGGAACTCCGGATTCGCCACCTCGCCGGTCGAGAGCCGTCGAAACAGGCGACGCTTGAGAAAGTATTCCCCGCCGCGCTTTCTCGCCGCGGTGATCTCCGGCGCGGAACCCAGAGTGGACCGGGCGGCGCGCTCGTACTCGAGCAGCCCCTCCAGGACGCAGATCGTGGTGTGGAAAGAAGAGCGCGTGCTCTTCGGCGCTTCGCAGTTCCAACCGCCGTCGTCGAGCTGCTCGCTGGCGAGGCGGCGCGCGAGGTTGCCTGACGGCCGCCCGAAGTAGGCGCCAAGCGCGAGCGCGCCGCCGTTGATGCACGGCTCCACTTCGCCTTCAAAGAACGGCTTCGCACCGAACTCCTCGGCCCAGCGAAAGCCCGCCTCGAGACGTGACACTGCTGAGGCAACAGCAGGATCGGCGGGGTCGACGCCAGCCGCGCGCAGGAGTTGCATGGTGAAGAGATTGGGCAACCAGTCGGAGGCGTCAGCCCGGTGCCACGAGCCGTCCGGCCCCTGGCAGGCGAGGATTCCTGCGCCGATCCCTTCGCGTGGGACGCGGGCGCGCTCCTCGGAGATTGTGGCCGGCGAGGCGTCCGTCAGATCGCGCATCGCCTGCCACCTGATTGCGGGTTCGGAGTCGAGTAGCCAATCCGTGGTGTCCATGCGGCGACATTATATTTCCAGAGAACAGAGAGCAGGAAGCAGAAGGAAATGAGAAAAGAGCCACGGCGCTACTTGAAAGTGAGAGTGAGTTGGATGGGCTGCAAATTGCGGGGCTGGCCCGTTGAGGAGGTGGCGCTCAAAGAAATCGGGATGGTCGAAGTGCCGGAGGGCGTGACGACCGGCGGAGGAGTGGTAACGGCCGCGCTGCCGGCTCCGCAGACCGCATTGGCGAAAGCAATGCAAAAGGTTGCGGCGCGGAGAACTCCGCAGAAAGCCAGACGGATTTTGCGCGTGGCGCGCGGGAGTGCGCGTCGATTCTTAGCAGAAAATGCGAACAAGGAGCAGTATTCCTAAAATGGGAATTGAGGATTTCGAACGGCTTGGAGTAGGGATGCCGTATTGGCCTGTGTAGTCTCTGGCCCAAGACCAAGGCAGCGAGAGGCCCGCTGGTATACTGCTGCGCTATGAAGGAACATGCAGGGTTTCACGTGGAAGACGCGCAGTTTGCGAGCCGGGTGCGGGAGAGCTTTGGTCGCCAAGGGCTGATGAAGCATCTGGGCGCGGAGCTAGTTGAGTTGACGGCGGGGCATGCGACGATTCGCGTGCCGTTTCGCGCGGAGCTGACGCAGCAACACAATTATTTTCATGCGGGAGTGTCTGGAGCGATTGCGGACAGCGCGTGTGGGTATGCCGCATACACGCTTATGCCGGCGGACAGCTCGGTGCTGACGGTGGAATATAAGTTGAATTTGCTTGCCCCCGCGGATGGAGAGGAACTGACGGCGCGCGCGCGGGTCGTCCGGTCGGGGAGAACATTAAAGATTTGCTCGGCGGATGTGCATGCGAAGAAGAACGGCAAGGAGGTGCATTGCGCGACGATGCTGGCGACAATTATGTGCTTGCCGGGAAAGCCGGATCGGGCGGAGTAAAGACGCCCCGATGGGAAGTTAAGTTAGAAATCGCAGCGTGAAGTCAGTGCTGCTGACGGCGCGGATTGTTAAAGAATATTCACACTGTGTGGCAAGATCTGGTATTAATCTTCCTGTGATGCAAGGTTCACATCTTGAATTGGAAAGAGCAGCCGGATCCGATGCGAACCGGCTCATTCTGCAGTTAAAGGGCAAGCTGAGCCTGGAGACTG
Source organism: Candidatus Acidiferrum sp. (assembly GCA_035262885.1). Lineage (GTDB taxonomy): Bacteria > Acidobacteriota > Terriglobia > Acidiferrales > UBA7541 > Acidiferrum. The sequence goes on along the minus strand of DATFRZ010000036.1, from coordinate 24,177 downwards.
TTCACAACTTCATCCAGACGGCACGACCGGAGCAGGCCACACACCTGATTTTGAACATGAGCGAGGTGTCGTTCCTTGACTCCGCGGGGGTTGGCGCGCTGGTGCAACTTTTTGTGCACCGCCGAAGCTTAGGAAAGAGCTTTGCCTTGTCAGGGTTATCCCAACAAAGCCACGCGGTGATGGAAGTTGCAGGGCTGACGAAACTCCTTCCGATCCACAGCTCTGTGGAAGAAGCGCTGGCGAAGGCGAAGCACTAGTGCGGGGCTAGCGCGGGTGGCTGGTGAAGAGCCCGCTGACGAAGCCGACGTCGTAGCAGACGAAAATCCCAAAACACAAGCTGAGAAAGCCGGAGCCGAGGACGAGGCTGCGGTCGAGCCACGCGAAGCGATGGCCGGCCCAGGAAAAAGGCAGGGCCAGCGCGGCGGTGATGAGCATCATGCCGGCGATGGTGCCGACGCCGAAGATGAGCAAATAGAGCAAGGCCCAGCTGGGGTCGCGAATCGTGCTTAGGACGAGCAAAGCAACGGCCGCGGAGCCTGCCAGGCCGTGGACGATGCCCACGAGCAGAGGGCGCATGGCGTGAAAGAGGCCGAGGCGCGCGAGCGGGCCCGGCGAGCCTTTCGATGCGCTCCGTGTAAACCAACGCGGGGCGGCTAGGCTATTGGCGTGATGCTCCTGCGCGGCGGAGTGGGAGTGCCAATGAAAATGCAGGCGATGATCGTGTTCGTGGATGTGAGCGTGAGTTCCGGTGACGCAAGGGTGGCTGGGTGTGAATTTTTCACTGAGCCACTTCATGGCGCCGGTCAGATTGAGAGCGCCGAGAAGAATCAGCATCAGGCCTACGGAAAATTCCATGGTGAGACCGGCGCGGGGCGGGATGACTACGCCGAAAAGGATGATGGCGCTGCCAACGATGGCGATGGTCAGCGTGTGACCGCAACCCCAGAGGATGCCGATGAGGCCGGCTTTGGGGATGGAGCGTTCGCGGCTGACGATGGTGGAAACGGCAATGACGTGATCAGGATCGGTGGCGTGGCGCATCCCGAGGAGGAAGCCGATGGCGAGAATGGCGAGACCGCTGGTCAGTGAGGAATGCATAGGCGCACGGTTGTAGAGAATGAGAAGTCGATCAGGGAGACGCTGCTGGTTGTTCCCATCGGTCCGAGCAGGTTCCAGATCAAGCCAGGATTCATCGCGCAAAAGGCGCGCGATGCCGCAGAGTACCTCGCTTTCGCTTCGGAATGAGCGCCGCGCACCATTATGCGACAGTCCGAGGCATTTTAGAAAATGCGTAGGACTCCCTTGGCTGACGCGCGGGCTGCGCATCAGTTGAGATCCCTCGGCCGCAAAATGCGCAGCCGCGGGATGACCAGTCCCGGAGCCCTAAGGTGAGCATGCGCCCCGTGGGGAAAAAAGAGCGAGTCTTCCCGGTAGGAGCCGGGACGCAAAAGCGCGAAAGACCCGCCACTACAGCGGGTTGGCGCGGATTATTCGCCGCGGAGGAGGCGTGTGAGTTCGGTGGCCGCGAACGGGAGGCGGGCGCCGCGGCGGGAAATGAGATAGACGTGGCGCGGGATGTTGAGCTGGCGAATTTTGAGTTCTTTCATCCAGCCGTGTTCGATTTCCCATCGAACGCACATACGCGGGACGATGGCAACTCCCATGCCCATTTGCACGAAGCGTTTGATGCTTTCGATAGTGGGCATTTCGATGGGCATGTTTAGCGCGGCACGGTGGCGAGCGAAGAGTTCAATGACGCGGCGGCGGAAGGGCGATTCGACGCTGTGAGCGATGAAATTTTCTTTGGCGAGGTCGGCCACGTCGACTTCGTGTTTTTTTGCAAGGACGTGTTTCGGCGGGACAACCAGAGTGAGTTCATCCTTCAGGATTTCCGTGGCTTGGAGCTGAGGGTCGCGCGGGACGAACGAGATGGCGCCGAGATCGAGGCGATAGTTCAGGACTTCGTGAGGAATGTCGCGGGAAAGCATGCGGTGAACGCGGACCTGGACGCCGGGGTGCAGTTCGCGGAATTCCGCGAGCGCGGGCAGAAGAGCGTGGATGGAGCTTTCGTTGACGCCGAGAGAGAGTTCGCCGCGCTTGAGGCCTTCGAGTTCGCTGAGGCCTTTTTTGACTTCGTCGCGAAGATTGATGAGGCGTTCGGCGTAGTCGCGGAGAAGGGTGCCCGCGTCGGTCAGTCGGACAGGACGGGCTCCGCGGACAAAGAGCGGCTGGCCGAGAGAGTCCTCGAGCTTGCGGATGGCCAAACTGATGGCCGGCTGCGTGCGATAGAGGCGCTCGGCCGCGCGGGAAAAGCTGCCCTCCTTGGCAACGGTCAGAAAGACCTGTAGCTCACCGAGATCCAAGCGTCCTCTCCTTCGTCCAGATAGGGCCGGCCTAGTATAAGACAGGATTATCAAAAGCAGAATAAAGATAAATTGGACTGTTAGGAAGGCGGCGTGCGTTACTAGAGACTGGGAGACCCTATGAATACCGTACGGATCTTTGACACCACTCTCCGTGACGGGGAGCAATCACCTGGCTTTTCGATGAACACTAGCGAAAAGCTGCGGATGGCGCGGCAGCTTGCCGCGCTGAACGTGGACGTGATCGAGGCGGGATTCCCGATTGCGTCGCGGGGCGACCTGGAAGCCGTGCAATTGGTGGCGAAAGAAGTGCGCGATGTGCCGATTGCGGCGCTGGCGCGCGCCAAGAAAGACGATGTGAGCGCGGCGCTCGAAGCTTTGAAGCCGGCGGCAGCGCCAAGACTGCACGTGTTCCTGGCGACTTCGGATTTGCACCTTCAGGTGAAGCTGAAGATGACGCGAGAACAGGTACTTGAAGCGATCGGGGCGATGGTCCGGTACGGGCGGCACAACGTGGGAGTGGTGGAATTTTCCGCGGAAGACGCCGGGCGGACGGACATCGACTTCCTGTGCAAAGTCTGCCGCGAAGCTGTGATTGCAGGCGCGACCGTTCTGAATCTGCCGGATACCGTGGGATACGCAGTGCCGGAAGAGTACGGCGCGATGTTTACGAAAGTTCGCGAGGTTTTGGGCGATCCGGATGGAATCACATTGAGCGCGCATTGCCACGACGATCTGGGTTTGGCAGTGGCCAATTCGCTGGCCGCGGTTCGCGCCGGCGTTCGGCAGATTGAGTGCACCATCAACGGCATCGGCGAACGCGCCGGGAATGCATCACTCGAAGAGGTGGTAGTGGCGCTCGCGGTTCGCAAAGAAAGTTTTGGTGTAACTACAGGGATTCGGCTGGACCAGCTCTTCTCTGCCAGCCGACTGCTCACGGAGATCACCGGCGCGCAAGTGGCTCCGAACAAAGCCGTGGTGGGAGCGAACGCATTTGCGCATGAAGCGGGCATTCACCAAGACGGGATTATTAAGAATCCGCTGACATACGAAATCATTTCGCCGCAGACGGTTGGAGTGCCCCATCGCTCGCTGGTGATGGGCAAGCACTCGGGGCGACACGCGTTGCGGACGACGCTAAAGGATTTGGGTTTTGAAGCGAATGACACGGAACTCGCGGAAGTCTACCGGCGCGTGACTGCGCTTGCGGACCAATCCAAGCAAGTGCGTGCGCGAGACATTTTAGCGATCGCGCACGAAGTGATTCGCCGGCGCCCGGCGGCCATGGCAGCGGAATCATCCTCCATTGCCTGATTCACTCGCTCCAGCAGAGATTGCGAAGCGGCAAGCCTGAATTTGTATTCGCCAAGGGCTTGCGCCTGCGCAGGCTTTCCTATCAGCACGGGGATGGTCATGAAGAAGAAGATTGTTTTACTCCCAGGGGATGGCATCGGCCCGGAAGTGACGCGGGCGGCGGCGACCATCCTGCGGGAAACTGCACACGAATTCAATCACGGGTTCGAGTTTGTGGAACTTCCGCTGGGCGGGGCGGCGATCGATGACGCCGGGACGCCTCTTCCTAACGAAACGCTGGACACTTGCCGGAAAGCGGACGCGGTGTTTCTCGGCGCGGTGGGCGGACCGAAATGGGATGCCCTGCCGGTTGGGAGGCGGCCGGAGAGCGGGCTGCTGGGCTTGCGCAAGGGCATGGGGCTTTACGTCAATCTACGCCCGGTCAAGCTAATTGAGCCCCTGCGCGGATTTTCGCCGCTGAAGGCGGAGCGGCTGGGGGATTTGGACCTGGAGATTGTGCGCGAGCTTTCCGGCGGAATGTACTTTGGCGAGCGCGGCAACTTGTCGGAAAACGGCGTGGAGCGGGCGTGGGACACAGAGTCGTATTCGACGCCTGAAATCGAGCGGATTGCGACATTTGCGTACACGCGGGCGGAGAATCGGACCCGGCGGCTGTGCTCGGTCGACAAGGCAAACGTTTTGACGAGTTCGCAGCTTTGGCGGCGAACGGTAACGGCGATGAACGCGGTGTATCCCTCGGTCAAGCTCGAGCACATGTACGTGGACAATGCGGCGATGCAGTTGACGCTGAGGCCGTCGCAGTTTGATGTGGTGCTGTGCAGCAACATGTTTGGGGACATTTTGAGCGACGCGGCGGCAGCACTGGTTGGATCCATAGGGCTGATTCCTTCGGCGAGCTTTGGAGATGCGGCGCCGTTGTTTGAGCCGATTCATGGCTCGGCCCCTACGCTCGTGGGAACGGATAGCGCCAACCCGATTGGGTCGATTCTGAGCGCGACGATGATGCTGCGGGACGCGTTTGGCCTGACGCTTGAGGCGGATTGGGTGGAGCAATCGCTGACGCGAGTGCTTTCGGCGGGGTATCGCACACCGGACATTGCGGAGCCGAACTCGCGCAAAGTTGGCGGGTCGGTCTTCACCGAAATCCTGAGAGAAGAGATGCAGCGGACGTTTGAACACGCCGAACGGTACGGCTGGGGCGTGTAAGGTCGCTGTTTCCATCGAATTCCACAACAAATATCAACCATGCCTGCGGCAAGTACGGCTAGGCCTTCTGAGAGTCGGAAATCCTTTGCGTCGCCTTGCGGGAAAGCGTTGAGGATGCTACCTTTACATCTCCCAAGCGGCCCGCCCGTTAGCGGGGAAGACGTTCGTGTAGCCGGAGCGGGCCGCGTTTCCGTCCTAGGCCGATTGATAGAAAAATGAGCAGCGTGTCACAGGATCAGGTTTTCAAAGAAACTTGTGAGGAACAGATCGGTCTGCGCCAGCACGTAGAATGATGGCAAATCAAATACCCAAATCGAGGCATGACGGTATTTCGCTAAGCGACAGAAAGCGCACGTACTGGCGTGTGGAGGGTTCGCTGCTGGAGCTTGGCGCGTTGCGGCCCGTGGGCTTTTTCACCTGGAATGCACGAAGCTTTGCGGAGCGATGGGCGAGGCGGGCCGGGATGGCGGGAATGGCTCTGGCCCGGCCGTTTGCCTATGCGGCGAGCCGCACGTTCGCCACGCGGTTCTTGCATTCGTTGCTGCGCGGAGTCAGCTCCGACCGACTGGATCTCCTGGGAGAAGAGTATTTTGACTACGTCCTGAAGCCGCAATTGCGAGAGGAGGCGGTGCGGAGAGTTGTGAGCGCGATTCGCCAGGGAGAAGAGATCGTCCTGGTTGGGCAGCTGCTTGAAAATATTCTCCGGCCGCTGGCGCGTCATCTCGGTGCGCAGTCGTTTCTTGCGAACCGATTGGAGTACCGCGACGGCAGAGCCACGGGCCGCTTGCTCGATCCCGTGGTGCGGCCGCGGGGACCTCTGGCGTGGCTGACCGGCCGTTCCACCGAGGGACGAATTCCACGAGAAAAACTCTTGAGCCAACTGGGTTGGTCACAAAAGCCCGAGCGATTGGAAAGAGGAATTCAGGTGACGGCTCGGCTGGCCCCGACGATCAAGAGGCCCGTGGCCGTTTTCGGAGACGCGCCGCGTGTCGACGGGCTTTCCGTGCGAGGAACCCTGGCCGGACGGCACATTCTTCTGATTGGCGTCATCGGTTTTATCGGAAAGGTCTGGCTGGTGGATTTGCTGGAGAAGGTCCCGAACATCGGACGTATTACGCTCTTGATCCGGCGCAACCGAACGACTTCGGCGCAACGGCGTTTCGAGAAAATCGTCGCAGAGTCGCCGGCTTTCGATCCGCTGCATGAACATCATGGAACAAAGCTCGGAGCATTCCTAAGCGAAAAAGTGGAAGTGGTCGAAGGCGACGTAAGCTCCCCAGGATTGGGGCTGGATGGGGCCACACAATCACGCCTGCAGAATTCGCTCGACGTAGTGGTGAACAGCGCCGGCCTGACCGACTTCAATCCGGATTTGCGCGACGCTCTTTCTTCGAATGTGGATTCAACGTTTCACCTGCTGGAATTCTTGAGGAAGTGCAGGCGCGCGGGGCTGATGCACCTTTCGACTTGCTATGTTGTCGGGATGCGCGATGGACGAGTCGGCGAGCAACTTGAGGACAATTACAATCCAGCGCGAGATCCGCGATTCGATGCGGAAAACGAGATTGCTTCGTTGCAGGAGAGGATTCGGCGCATCGAAGCGCGTGCGGAAGGCCCCGAATTGAATAAGGCGCTTCGCCGACAGGCTTTGGGACGAGGCCGCGACGAAACTTCTGCGCCAGCGAAAGAACTCGAAGGCGTGTTACGACGCAACCGTGCGCGGTGGGTTCGCAATCGCCTGACTCACGCGGGCATGCGCCGGGCGCAGCACTTAGGCTGGCCCAACACCTACACGTTCACAAAGAGCCTGAGCGAATCGATTCTCGCGCGTCACGGCAAGGACCTTGCGATTGCCATCGTGCGTCCGTCGATTGTGGAAAGTTCGGAGCGTTCGCCTTTCAACGGCTGGAATGAGGGAATCAACACTTCCGGGCCATTGTCGTATTTGCTCGGTACGAATTTCCGTCAGCTTCCATCGAACGAGCGGAAATGCCTGGACGTGATTCCCGTAGACATGGTTTGCCGCGGAATGACGCTGATTGCTGCAGCATTAGTGGCGCGGCGGCACGCTCGGCTCTATCAGCTTGCAACTTCGGCGATCAATCCAGTGAACATGGGGCGCAGCATCGAGCTGACGGGCCTAGCGCATCGGAAGTATTACCGTACTTCGAAGACGGTGGAAAACTGGCTGAAGGTGAAGTTCGAGTCCATTCCAGTTTCGAAGCAGCGGTACGAGCGGCTGTCGATTCCTATGCAAAAAGCTGTGGTGTCCAGAATCAACCGCGCGGCCACGACACTGCGCATAAAGAAAGCGCCGTTTGCCAAGACGGAGCGCGAGTTGATTCGCGCGGAAAAGCTGATTGAGCTCTACGAGCCCTTCATTCTGCACAACGAACATGTTTTCGAGTGCGAGAACGCGCGACTGCTGTCGGCGGCGTTGCCTCCTGAAGAGAGGACGCTTTTCGACTTCACGCCGGAAGCGGTGGACTGGTGGGATTACTGGATCAACATACACATCCCGGCGTTACGCCGCTGGTGCTACCCGCTGATGGAAGGCCGGCCGTTGGAATCTCGCGAACCGCGCGTGCTCGACTGGAACGGGAACGGCGCGCCCCACGAGCAAGAAGAACTCTCCAAAGCGGCGCCGTCGTCGGACTGACATGGCGATCTTCGTCACCGGCTCGACCGGCTATTTGGGCAGCTACGTTGTGGCCGGACTTCTTTCCGGTTACCGCGACACACTGAATCTGCTGGTCCGGGCAAAAACGGAACAAGAGGCGCGCGAGCGGCTTTGGGCTTCTTTACAAATGCACTTCGACTTTCCGGAATTCCTCGAGCATCTCGACACGCGCATCTGCATTTTCGGCGGCGATTTGACCAGTGATCGTTTTGGCTTGTCCGACGACGATTATCACGCGCTGGTTGAGACCACGGATTCGCTGATTCATTGTGCCGCCTCGCTAAACCGCAAATCGGAGAAGCAGTGCTTGAACGTGAATCTGCGCGGCACTCTAGAAGTAATTCAGCTGGCGCGGCGCGCGCAGGACCATCATGGGCTGAGACGCTATTCCCACGTTTCGACTGTGGCGGTTGCGGGAAAAAGAAAGAACGAAGTCGTGACGGAAGACCAGGCCATAGACTGGGAGCGCTCCGACTACGATCCGTACGCGCGCACAAAGAAGTTTTGCGAGCACATGGCGAACCGCTGGCTTCCCGAGGTGCAGAAGACGATCTTCCGGCCGGCTGTTGTGCTCGGAGACAGCCGCCGGCCCGTGACTTCGCAATTCGACATGGTGCAGGCGGTGCATTTCCTCGCGCGGATGCCCGTGCTTCCGCTGCGCCCTCACGATAAAATCGACATCGTGCCAGCAAACTATGTGGGCAAGGCGGTGGTGACGATTCATCAAAAAGACACACCCAGGCATGGCATCTATCACCTGTCTTCCGGTACGGGCTCGCAAACGTATGTGGAATTAACGGAAGCCATCGCGCAAGCGGGCGGAATGCGCAGGCCTTTGTTCTGGCCGTGGCTGGGCGGAACATTTGCGCGGACGGTGAATTGGGCGGCGAATCGCGAGGGCGCGGTGGGACGTGCCGGTTCCCTTCTCAAGGTGTTCTGGCCGTATCTGGATTGGAATACGGTGTTCGATAATTCGCGCGTGGTTGCAGAGTTGGGCGAAGCGCCTGCAAGATTTTCAACTTATGCGGCGGGGCTGCTGAAATTCAGCCGGGAGAATCATTTTCGTTATCCGGCGAAGCCTTGGCCGGCGCATGCAGGAATAGAGAGAACGGCCGTGGGGAGAGCGAGCGCATGACCGACTTTCTTCTGGTTGCATGGGTCAGCGCGCTGATCGAGATGCGGCGCTTTGGTTGGATGCTGGGGCTGGGTAAACCCTGGGCCGCCGGTGAAAAACTGAAGCTGCTTTTTGCGGGGTACAACGGTACGCGCAACACCGGTAGTGACGTGCGCGTGCAAGAAATGCTACGGCAGGTGCGGCACGTGCTCGGGGCGGAGAACGTCGCCTTCAGCGTGATGACGCAGGATTTTGGGCGCACCAAGGGCTATTTTGAGGGCTCGCGGCAAGTGCATCTGCCTGACGTTTTTCCGCCATTTCTTTTTCGCGAAGCGCGGCAGAATCACGGCGTAATCGCGTGCGAAGGCTCGATGTTCAAGAGCAAGTTTGCGAACGCGTTGACGACGATGATGATCGGCTCGCTCGGGCTGGCCTCCGCGGAAAACAAGCTTTCGGTTGGTTACGGCGGCGAAGCGGGAGACATGGACGGGCTTGTTGAATCCATGTGCGGACGCTACGTGAAAGAGTCGCTGGTGATCACGCGCAATGTGGAATCCCAGCAGCTTTTGAGCGCGCTGGGAATCCCGACGGAACTGGGAACGGACACCGCTTGGACGTTTGAACCGCATCCGCAGGAATCTGCGACAAAGACATTGCGGGAGGCGGGCTGGGACGAGAAGACGCCGATTCTGGTTTTGTGCCCGATTCATCCCTACGTTTGGCCCGTAAAGGCGTCCATCGCGAAGTATCTGGCTCGCGCGGCGACGGGAGCTTACAAAGACAGCCAGTACCGCACGGTTTATTTCTTTCAGTCGGGAGCCGAGGTAGGCCGGAAGTACGAGCAATACACCTCCGCGTTGACGAAGGCGACGCAGGCTTTCCTGCAGCGGCAACGGGTGTTTCCGATTCTGGTGGCGATGGAGCGGCTCGACGCCGATGCTTGCCGCAAAATCGCCGCGCGGATTCCAGGCACGCCCGTATTTACGTCCGACGACTACGACATGTTCCAGCTCGTTTCTATTTTGCGAGCGTGCTCGTACATGGTTTCTTCGCGCTATCATGGCATCGTCACGTGCATGCCCAGCCTGGTAGCGTCGGCGGGCGTAACTATGGACGAGCGCATCCGCAACTTGATGCGCGAGCGCGGCCACCAACACCTATTGCTATCGGTGGATGATCCCGAACTTGAACCGAAGCTGCTGCAGGTGATGGAAACGCTGGCGAAGGAAGCCGAGGACGTGCGCGAAGGAATTGGACAAACGGTGGTGCGCAACCTCAAGGTGATGGCGCGCATGGGCACGCTCCTGGAGGATGCGGTGCACCGGCAGTATCCGGAGTTTCCGATTCGCAGCGGCGTTCTTTCCTGGGAAGACTATCTGCCACCGATGAGCGCGAACTTGCTCAAGCTCATGGAACGCTATGACTCGTCGCCGGTCACGATGGCGGCAAGCCGCTGATTTTTCATGCCAAATTTTCTTGAAAACGTTTTTTCGCAGTTGAAGCGAACAGGCGCGCGCGTCGTGCTGCGTGAGATTCGCGGCGAACAGTTTGTAACCGTGACCGGAAGCGAAATGCTTGAGCAGGTTCAGCGAGTGCGAGCGTTCCTGAGAAATGCTGGCGTTCAGCCGGGAGATCGCTGCGCGTTGTTGGCTTCTAATTCCATTCGCTGGGTAGTCTTTGATCTTGCGCTGATGGCGGAGGGCGTGGTTGTTGTGCCGCTTTATTCGCGCCAGGCCCCCGGCGAGCTGGCCGCAATGATGAAAGACTGTCAGCCGCGGCTGCTGTTTTTGAACGATGCGGGGCTTGGTGAAGCGGTCGCACAGGCCTGGCGAGGCACTCCGCCGCGAATACTGTTGAGTGACCCTCTCAAGGAAGGCCCGCCTCATGCTGGTCCTTTCGACCCGCCCATTTCGCGCGAAGATTCGGATGTCGTCACGATCATTTATACCTCCGGGACTTCCGGCGAGGCAAAGGGCGTTTGTCTGAACGTCGGGAACCTGAACTTTATGCTCAAACGCACGACGGAACGCTTGGGAGAATTGATGGATCAACCGCACGGCCGGCCTCCCGAACGCGTGTTCCACTATCTGCCTTTTAGTTTTGCGGCGTCGTGGCTCCTCCTGCTTTCTTGCCTCACACGCGAAAGCACGCTGACTCTTTCGACCGACCTTAACAAACTGGCGGACGAGATTCGCCTGTCATCACCGAATTACTTCCTGAACGTGCCGACACTGCTGGAACGTGTGCGGCGTGGGGCTGAAGAAAATCTCTCCAAGCGTGCCGCGCCCATTCGGTCGCTGTTCGAGAAGTCGCGCACAGCTTGGCAGCGGAAAAACTCGGGGCGTGCCGGCGGGCTTGACAGGCTTCGGCTTTTGATCGCGGAGAGACTCATCTTCAGCAGAATCAAGCAGCGCTTTGGGCGCGATCTTCGCGCGCTCATTTGCGGGTCGGCGCCGCTTGCTCCCGAGACCCAACAGTTTTTCCAGTTGCTGGGGATTCCAGTTCTGCAAGCCTATGGTCTCACCGAAACTACGGGAATCTGTACCATGGACGACCCCCGGGAAGCCTCGGAGCCCGGCTATGTGGGATCCGCGATTCCTGGGACTGAGATGAAAACGGACGATAACGAAGAGATCGTCGCACGCGGGCCCCACATTTTTCCCGGATATTGGAACCGCCCCGAAGAGACCGCACGCGTTCTTCGGGACGGCTGGTTTTACACCGGAGATCAAGGCGAGGGAAATGCTCGCGGCAAGTGGCGTGTCACCGGCAGGATTAAGGACCTGATCGTTTTGAATTCGGGACACAAAATCGCGCCAGAACCCTTGGAACAAAAAATTGCGCGTATCCTCCCTGCTGTTCAGCAAGTGGTGATCATAGGAAATGGCCGCGGATATCTTTGCGCGTTGTTTGCCGGAGCCGTCGAGCCTGCCGCGGTTCAGGCGGCACTCGGAGTGGTGAATGGCGAACTCCCTCATTACCGCCAGGTCAGAAACTTTAAAGTGATCGGCAATGCGTTTACGCCAGAAAGCGGGCTGCTGACGGCGAATGGCAAACTCCGGCGAGATGCGATCAATACGCGGTTCGCCTCCGAAATCAATGCCATGTACGAAGAGAAAAAAGAGCGCCAAGCGGTGAGCGGTCAACACGCATGAAAAGCTTCAAGGGTAAGACGCTGCGTTGGGATTGGCGGGAAGGGTCCATCGAGCTGACGCTCGATCATGAGCCGGCCAACGAAATCGGCACGGCTATGCTGGAGGAGCTGGAAGTATTTGTTGGCACGCTTGGCGCGCTGTCCCCGGAAACTTCCTCCTGCATCATTTACAGCGCCCGAAAATCGGTTTTTTCGGCGGGGGGAGACTTGCGCGAGCTGTATCGCCAGGCCGTCTCTGTTCCAGAGAAGCAGCGCCCAAAAGGGATTCGCAGCTTCCTAGAGCGCATTCATGGCGTCGCGAACGCACTGGATGCGGCGCCTTTTGTCACCATTGCAGCGGTTCACGGCGCTTGCCTGGGTGGAGGGCTTGAGCTCGCTCTTGCCTGCGACATCATCGTCGCCGACAAAATGGCGCGCTTCGCTTTTCCGGAGCTGCGGCTCGGATTCATCCCGGGTTTTGGCGGAATTCCGCGACTGAAACGGGATCTTGGGAATGCGGTTGTACGAGACTTGCTGTTTACGGGGCGAACACTCAATGCGACTCGCGCGCACGGCGTCGGCCTTGTGGCGCAATTGGCCGGAGAGGGCGAAGCCCTTCGCATTGCGCGTTCTACCGCCGCGCAAGTAGCGAAGTACGATCCCGTGGCACGGGCTGCGGCCAAGAAATTCATGAAGCCTATTCCCTACGAAGAACTTCAATGCGAGATTGAGCTCTTTTGCGAACTCTTTACTCGGCCCGAAGTCATGGCGGCCCTAAAGAAATTCGTGGAAGATTCCGGCCCCATGCCGTACCTGCCATAGGCGGAACATCAGATGAAGGTTCCAGCCGGGGTTCTGGCGATTGATCACGTACAAGTTGCCATACCAGAAGGCGGTGAAGACCGCGCGCGCAGCTTCTATCGCGACGTGCTCGGCATGAAAGAGCTTCCGAAACCAGAACCGCTGACCGGGCGCGGCGGCTGCTGGTTCGCGTCGGGAGAAGCGCAAGTGCACCTTGGTATTGAGGAAAACTTTCATCCTGCAAAAAAAAACGCATCCGGCGCTCGTCATCACAGGATTCGATGAGATACTTACGAGGTGTGAAGCCGCCGGACTTCCAACAAAGCCGGACGCAGAAATCGACGGTCGCCGCCGCGTACATGTTTTGGACCCTTTTGGAAACCGCCTGGAGCTAATCGAAGGGAAAAACGCCTAAGCTGTCGGGCCCAGGTTTTTCTTCTTTCAGGGAGAATGATAGATTCAGGGAGACATGCGCACGCTCGAACAAACTACACAGGAAGTGCTCGACCTGGCGACGAAGCATTTTCAATTGCCTGCCGGATCGCTCGCACCCGAGGATGATTTCTTCAAGAAGCTGGGAATTGACAGCCTGCAAACGCTCGAAATGCTCTCGCGGTTGGAGAATCATTTTGGCATCGAGTTGCCCGACTACGAAGTCCACGGTGTAAGCGACTTCAGAACTCTGGCCGAACGAATTCAATCCCGCCTGTGAGCAAACCATTTCAGCCACAGAGTCACAGAGACACGGAGATCGAGAGAAGACCCGTGGGCAAACCTGCAGTTCACAATGACGATCTGACGGGAAAAATCATCGGATGTGCAATTGAGGTTCATCGACATCTCGGCCCCGGCCTCGTCGAATCCATCTACGCATCCGCGTTAGCAGTTGAATTCGAGAGGAGCGAAATCAGCTACCGGCGCCAAGTCGAGATTCCCATAAATTACCGCGGAAAGATTATCGGCCCGCACAAACCGGCCTTATCGTGGAGGACGCAGTGGTATTGGAATTAAAAAGCGTGGAGCGGTTTGATCCAGTCTTTGAGGCCCAGGTCCTGACCTACATGAGAATTGCAAACCTTAAGTTGGGACCGTTGATCAACCTCAATTCCCATTTATTGCACGAGGGCATCAAGCGATTCATTCTTTGAAATTTATTTTCTCCGTGTCTCCGTGACTCAGCGGCTGACTCTTCTCGAGCGATGCTGGATCTGAACAAATACCAATCCATGGGAGCGGCGCTAAAGGATGCGCTGGACTGTTTCCCGAGCGAAGTGTGCCTGATCGAAGCCGACCGCGAGCGAGAAAAAGAACGGCTCACCTACCGCGTGTTCAAGGAACGTGCGGGTCCGCTGACAAAAGCTCTGCAGGATGCGGGCTTCTCGGCGGGGGACCGAGCGAGCATCATCATGACGAATCAGTCGAAGTGGCTGATTTCGGCCTATGCAGTTTTTTTTGCAGGCGGCGTGCTGGTTCCGCTCGACTACAAACTCACGCCCGATGAGCATTGGCAACTCATCAAACATTCGGGCGCGACCATGCTGGTCACCGAGTATCCCATCTGGCGCCAGCTTGGCACCTCGGCGGGTCGCGCAGTGGCAAATGTCCAAACCGTTCTCGTCACCGAGGCGCCGCCCAAGGCCGAGCTGGCAGGCGCAATGCGATGGGAAGAATTTCGCAGCCAGGGCGAGCCAGTTTTCGTTCCGCGCGAGCGCAAGGACACTGCTTGCATCGTGTATTCCTCTGGAACCGGCGGCCGCCCCAAGGGCTGCATGATGACGCACGAGAATTATCTCGAGCAGTGTGTCGCGTTGACTTCGCTTTATCCGTTTTGGCCGGGCGTGCGCTATCTCAGCATTTTGCCGACAAACCATGCGATTGATTTCATGGTCGGATTTTTCGGTCCGTTTACTTGCGGCGCGGCCGTCGTGCATCTGCGGACGCTGCGGCCCGAATACCTGCGTGAAGCTTTCCCGAAATACAAGATCACCTATGTGAGCCTTGTTCCGCTCGTCCTGAAAAATTTGCAAAAAGGTCTGCAAGCTCGCTTCGACGCTTTGCCGCCAAGCAAACGCAAAGTATTCGACGCACTCGTCGCGATTAACAAAATGTTGACAAGGAGCCGGCCGCGGCTCGGTATCAGCCGCCTGCTGCTCAAACAAGTCCACGAAGCGTTTGGAGGCGAGCTGCGGGCCATCATCGTCGGCGGCGCTTTCACCGAGCCGCAAACGTTGCAGTTTTTCTACGATCTGGGAATCCCCGCGGCAAACGGCTACGGCCTCACCGAAGCCGGAACCGCAATCACCGTCAACGACCTAAAACCGTTTCGCGCCGACACCGTCGGCAAGCCGCTTCCTGGGATGGAGGTGCGCATCATAAATCCGGCAAGTGACGGCATCGGTGAAGTTGCCGTGCGCAGCAAAACGGTCATGGCTGGCTATCTCAACGACCCGGAGCTCACCGCCGAGACCATCGTTGATGGCTGGTTGATGACCGGCGACCTGGGGAAATTCGACCAGCACGGTCATCTACATTTGAGCGGCCGCAAGAAAAATATGATCGTCACCGAAGAAGGAAAGAATATTTATCCCGAGGACATCGAAAGCGTTTTCGAGGACCTGCCGGTCAAAGAATTCTGCGTTTTTGCCGCCAATTATATCTGGCCCAAGCGTTCCATGACTGGAGAGAAGCTTGTACTCGCTCTTCACCTGGACCAGGGGAAACCTTATGGTGACGAACTGCGCCGCGAAATCAACGCGCGCAACCAGTGCCTGCTAAACTATAAGCGGATTCACGGGGTCGTCCTCCTCGAGGAGGACTTTCCGCGGACGGCTTCTCTGAAAATTAAGAGGAACGTTCTGGCCCAGCGTCTTGCGAAGTTGGACAGCTCTAGCGCGGTTCTGCCTTTGTGAATCTTCTCGGCTGAGAGCTCGCAACGGTTGCCTTGAATGGAACGATTTTTTGCCATCGTGAACCCTGCCGCCGGCGGCGGCCGCTCCGCGAAACTTGCCGGACCGGCCCTTGCCCGTCTGCGCCAAAACAAATTGCAGGTAGATAGCGTCGCTTCGACAGGCCCCGGCCACGCCATCGAGCTTGCGCGAGAGGCCTACGGTCAAGGCTACCGCCAATTTCTCGCAGTCGGGGGCGACGGCACGGCTCACGAAATACTCAATGGGGTCTTCGCCGGCCGCAAATCCGTGGAACGTGTTGCACTGGGATTTCTGCCGCTGGGAACGGGCAACTCGTTTCTGAAAGACTTTACGAAAAACGGAGCGGAGGCCTCCACAGAAGCTATTCTGCAAAATCGCAAGCGCGCCATCGACCTTATCCGTTTGAATCACGCCACTGGTGAAGTCTTCTCCTTCAACCTCTTGAGCGTCGGCTTCACTGCGGATGTCGCGACTCTGACGAACCGCGCATTCAAACCTCTTGGCCCTCTCGGTTATTTGCTTGGAGTTTTCGTTCGCGTCGTGCAGTTGAACCGCCGTTCGTTCGCCTTGCGCTGCGACGAAGATCAGGAATGGGACGAGCGGCGCGCGCTCTTTCTTACCTTCAACAATAGCAAATACACCGGCGGCACCATGCTCATTGCCCCGCAAGCAAATCCCGCGGACGGCTTGATCGAGTTCGTTCGATGGGGTCCCATCGGACGGCTTGGGTTGCTTCGCAATCTACCGCGCCTCTATGACGGTTCGCACATCCAGCACCCGCTGGCGTCGCGGCGCGCCGTGCGCCACGTGGAATTCAACCTTTCTAGTCCGCTGGACATCATGATTGACGGCGAAGTCGCCACGCTGGAGTGCCGCTCACTCGATGTTCTTCCCGCCGCGGTAGACGTGTTCCTATGAAAAAAACGTGGTTCGCGCTGCGCAGCGCATTCCTCTGGATGGTCAGCGGCCTGCACTTTTTCCTGATTGTGCCGGTGTTGGTGTTCCTAAGTGTCTTTCTCGACCCGCGCAAACACGACTGGCTTCAGCGCGGCTTGTGCCGCCGCATCATTTTTCTTTGCGGGGCAAGGGTCGAAGTTCGCCGCGCGCCAGGTTTCGATCCCAATCGAACGTGTTTCTTTTTTGTGAACCACGTCAATTTGTTCGATCCTTTCATCCTCTACTGCGCCATTCCGCAATTTGTCCGCGGCTGGGAGCTGGAATCACACTTCAAGATTCCTGCATACGGATGGCTGATGAAGCGCTTCGGAAACGTCCCCGTGCCGGATGTGCGACGCGCGTCGGATTTGAAGCGCATGTGGCGCATGACGCAGGAAGCCATCAATTCCAGCACGAGCCTGGTCGTTTTTCCAGAAGCCAGACGTACGCGCGACGGTCATGTGAATGAATTTCAGGATGGCGGATTCCGCGTAGCGCAACAACTCGGCGTTCCCATTGTTCCGGTCAGCCTGGTCGGCTCGTTCCAGCATTTCCGCACCGGGCACTGGATGCTCTGGCCGGGAAAAGTTACCGTCTATTTGCACGACACCATCGGAACAAAAGGGCTCACTAAGGAAGATGTGCCCGCCTTGCGCGACCGCGTGCGCGAAATTATTTCCGCGCCAGTAGAAGAATCCCTGAAAGCAGGGCACGTAGGGAGCTTGACTCCTGTGGACGTCAAGCGCGCGTCAGCGTCGTAAAACAGCCCGTGAGTTAAAGGGAGAGCCTGATGCCCGGCAGCACCCGCCCGGCTTTGGTCTCCTGCCATGTGAAGATGATCCGATGAATCACCGTAATGGTGGAAACGACGGCAATCACCCACAAGACAGGCCCCATGCGGTTGAACAGTCCGCCGATGATGAGCAACACCAGCCTTTCGGGGCGCTCCATGAATCCTACTTTGCACAAAGGAATCAGCGACTCGGCGCGCGCTCGCGTGTAACTCACCATCACCGAACCCGCGGTTGCAACTGCCGCGAGCACCACGTAAGGGGTGCGCCCGCTCACGGAGTAGTACACGAGCAAACCCATATACAACGCCATATCGGCGTAACGGTCGAGCGTGGAATCGTAGAACGCACCGAACGCCGTGACGCGGTTCTGCTTTCGCGCCACCTGGCCGTCCAGCATATCCAGGAAACCCGCGCAAAAAATAATAATCGCGCCGGTTCGAAATCCTCCCACAGCGAAAAACGCCGCCGCGCCGAAGTTCACGAGCAAGCCTAGAAAAGTGAGAATGTTGGGGTTGATTCCCGTTGCGGCGATGACACTGACAATCTTGTCGAGCAACCACTTGCTGCCGCTACCTATTACACCTGTAAAAGTAGCCATATGCGGTGACTAGTGTCTCAGATGTGACTTCATTTGCGAAATTAGCGACGCGGAAAATCCCGCGCATCGTACACCAGCAGCACGGGGCACAGCAATTCCCTGCGGCAGGAATGATATAGTGCTTGCCGCACGGATCCGATGCTCGAACTCACAAGGTACAAGACCACCGACGAAGTGGACTTTGTCATCATTGGCAGCGGCGCGGCGGGCGGCGTTCTGGCCAAGGAACTCTCCACGAACGGCTTTCGCGTCGTGGTGCTCGAACAGGGGCCCTACCTGACCGAGGCGGACTTTACCCACAACGAGGTGGAAGTCCTCAAGGGAAACCAACTGACCAATCACCCCAAGCTTCAACCCACGACATTTCGCAAAACTCCGCAGGACAAAGCCAGGCGTCAGCCCGCGCTCGTTTACGGCCGGATGGTGGGCGGCTCCAGCGTCCATTTCACTGCGAATTATTGGCGTTTCCACGAAATTGATTTCATCGAGCGCAGCAAAGTCGGGCCGGTTCCCGGCGCTGCCCTCGCCGATTGGCCGATCACCTACGCGGACCTGGAGCCGTACTACACCAAAGTCGAATGGGAAATCGGCGTCTCGGGTCTCGCAGGCGCCAGCCCGTTCGATCCACCGCGCTCGAAACCCTATCCCATGCGACCTCTGCCGGTGAAATCCGGCGGCGTCATTTTCGAGCGTGCCGCTCGCAAGCTCGGCTGGCACCCGTTCCCCGCGCCGATGGCCATCCTTTCCCAAGCTCGACTTGGCCGCAGCGCGTGCGTGCAATGCGGATTCTGTGAGAGCTTTGGCTGCGAAGTCGGCGCCAAGTCCAGCACTCTGGCAACCGTCATTCGCATGGCTGCAAAAACCGGCCGCTGCGAAGTCCGGCCCAATTGCTACGTTCATGGCATTGAGACCGACGCAAACGGCCGGGTCATTGGCGCGGCCTACTTCGATGCAAAGCGCGCAACGCATCTACAAAGGGCTAAAGCCGTAGTGGTTTGCGCCAATGGCGCGGAGACTCCGCGGTTGCTGCTTCTCTCAGCAAGCCGGCAATTCCCGCACGGCCTCGCGAACTCCAGCGGGCTCGTCGGCAAGTACCTGATGTTGAACTGCGGCCCATCGGCGATGGCCGTTTTTGAACATCCGCTGAACGACTACAAGGGCGTAGCCGTCAGCCGCATCCTTCACGATTTCTACGAACTGGACCCGCAAAAAGTCGGATTCTGCGGCGGTGGCGGACTGGACGCGCGCTTCGACATGACTCCCATCAGCTTCGCCACGGTGGGCTACGATATGGGAGGCTTGCCACCGGGAACTCCGCGCTGGGGAAAGGAATTCAAGGCCACGCTGGCGCACAATTACACGCGCAGTGTTGAAATCGTCTCTCATGGTACTTCCCTGCCCGTCGAGAGCAACAGCTTCTCGCTTGACCCGGATCTCAAGGATGCCTGGGGCTTGCCCGCTTTGCGTATGACCTACAAGGACCATCCCGACGATCTGAAACTCGGCGCTTTTCTGAAGGACCGCATCATGGAACTGCTCGACGCCACGGATGCTGTGCAAAAGTGGGCTTCTGCTGTCGAGGAGCAGGACTTTGCGTACCACCTTTTGGGAACCTGCCGCATGGGCAACAACCCGAAATCGTCGGTTATCAACGCGGATCATCGCACCCACGATGTGAAGAATCTTTTCCTGTGCGACGGCAGCAGCCTGGTCACTTCCGGCCGCGGGCAGCCAACGCTGACCATCAGCGCCCTTGCTTATCGCGCGGCCGACCGGATCACCGCTCTCGCGCACCGAGGCGAAATTTAGAGCCAGTCAATTTGGCAGCCGAATTCGTTTTGAATGGCTTGACGCTGTGACCCATGCAGCTTAGAGTCAGAAAAGTTACTCAGAGGACTTCCAGAAATGAATGAATCTGTCAGCCGTCGTCGTTTTCTATCACGAGGCGTCACAGGACTCTCTGCCGCCTGGGCCTCGTCACATTGGCCGGCTCTTCTTGCCGCTGCCAGTCACGCGCACCAAGCCGCAAACTCTGCGACGCCTCCCAAATTCGGGTTCTTCACCACCGACGAAGCCAAAGAAATCGACGCCATCACCTCTCGCATAATCCCCACCGACGACACGCCGGGAGCGCACGAAGCCGGCGTCGTTTACTTCATCGACCGCGGACTCACCACTTTCAGCGTCGATGATCAAAAGACCTATCGCGAAGGTCTGCCCGCGTTGCAGTCGCGAGTGGCGGAAATGTTTCACGGGAAATCCAAATTCTCGGAGTTAACTACCGAGCAGCAGGACGAGGTTCTGCATTCGTTCGATGAACAAAGCGCGCAGGGACGCCAGCGCCGGTTCCGTACAAGCGCGGGCGCGCAAAACTTATTCGAAACTCTGCGCCAGCACACCATCGCTGGCTTCCTGATCGATCCAGACTACGGTGGCAACCGCGATGCCGCCGGCTGGAAGGTCATTGGCCGCGAGCGCGAACACATGTTTCAGCCGCCATTCGGCTATTACGACAGGGACTATCCCGGCTGGGAAGTGGCCGCCAAAGCAGAGATGAAGGAAGCACAGAAGAAATGATTCCAAACCAGCCCAAAGACCAGCCTAAATACAAGACCTCCGACGAAGTGGACTTCGTTATTATCGGCTCCGGCGCCGCCGGCGGCGTCCTGGCCAAAGAGCTTTCCACGAACGGGTTTCGCGTCGTTGTCCTCGAGCAGGGCCCTTACCTGACCGAAGCCGATTTCTCGCACAACGAAATCGAAATCCTGGCTCAGGACAAGCTCACCAACCATCCGAAGCTGCAACCGACAACCGTACGCAAGACGCCCGACGAAAAAGCCAAACCGCAGCGCGCGCTTGTCTATGGGCGCTGCGTTGGCGGGACCAGCGTGCACTTCACCGCAAATTTCTGGCGCTTCCACGAAATTGACTTTATCGAGCGCAGCAAGATTGGAGCAGTTCCCGGCTCCACTCTGGTCGACTGGCCCATCACTTACTCCGACCTCGAGCCGTATTACACGAAGGTAGAATGGGAGATTGGCGTCTCCGGCCTTGCCGGCGCAAGCCCGTTCGATCCGCCTCGCTCGAAGCCCTATCCCATGCCTCCGCTTCCGGTTAAATCTTCCGGCGTGCTCTTTGAACGAGCGGCTCGCAAGCTGGGCTGGCATCCCTTCCCTGCCCCCATGGCCATCCTTTCGCAAGCGCGCCCCGGCCGCAGCGCTTGCGTGCAATGCGGCTATTGCCTCGGATTCGGCTGCGAAGTGGGCGCGAAATCCAGTTCGCTGGCAGCCGCGATTCGCGTCGCAGAGAAAACCGGCCGTTGCGAAATCCGCCCGAATTCGTACGTTCACAAGATCGAATTGGATGCCAATGGCCGCGCGACCGGCGCCGTCTACTTCGATGAGAAGCGCAATACCCATCTCCAAAAAGCGAAAGCCGTAGTTGTTTGCGCCAACGGCGCGGAGACTCCGCGCCTCCTTCTGCTTTCGACAAGCAAGCAATTCCCCGACGGCCTGGCAAACTCCAGCGGCTTAGTCGGCAAGAACTTGATGTTCAACAGCGGCGGCACGGTCACCGGCGTTTACGAGCGTCCGCTCAACGACTACAAAGGATATTGCGTCAGCCGCGTGCTTCACGATTTCTACGAACTCGATCACGAAAAAGTGGGCTTTTACGGTGGCGGCGGACTCGATGCCCGTTATGATTTCACCGCGATCTCTTTTGCCTTCGGGGGCGTTCCGCCCGAGACCCCCCGCTGGGGCAAAGACTTCAAGGCTGCCCTGGCGCACAATTTCACGCGGACCATGGAAATTTTCTGTCACGGCACTTCCCTGCCCGTCGAAAACAACTCCTTTTCGCTCGATCCTGACTTGAAAGACGCCTGGGGATTGCCCGCGCTTCGCCTGACCTACAAAGACCATCCGGACGATCTGAAGCTATCCAGTTGGCTCTTTGAGCGCGCACACGCCATTCACGAGGCGGCCGGAGCGGTTAAGAAGTGGAACTTCCCGCCACAGGAGCAGCAGTTTGGCGTGCATCTCCTCGGCACCTGCCGCATGGGCAAAGACGCGAAAACGTCGGTTACCAATGCCGACCATCGCACGCACGATGTGAAGAATCTTTTCCTGTGCGACGGCAGCAGTCTGGTAACTTCTGGCCGCGGCCAGCCCACCATGACCATCATGGCGCTCGCTTTCCGTGCTGCTGATCGGATTACGGAGCTTGCCAAGCGCGGCGAAATCAGCGCGTAGAACGCCGCAAACATCTTTCTGTCCGCTGCAACCACTTCGCCGGCAATTTCGTCACACGATCTGCGAGGGTTGAATTCATGAATCTATTTCGTTCGAGAGGTTGGATCTTTGTCGGTGGCGCTTCTTTGCTCGCGGTGCTGGGCATCGCGCGTGCCCGCGCGCGGTCCACTCCGCCAAGAGCGCCATCGGAGGGCGGTGCAGCAACCGCGCCGAAGCTGGCCGAAGAGGAGTACAAAAACATCCGGGCGCTGAAAGGCATTCCTGCCGAGCAGGTGATTCCTTCCATGCAATTCATCGCCGCGTCGCTGGGTGTCGAGTGCGAATACTGCCACGTGCCGCACCAAATGGACAAAGACGACAAGAAGCCGAAAGTCACTGCGCGCAAAATGATTAACATGCTGATGGCCATCAACAAGGAAAACTTCGAAGGCCATCGCGAGGTGACCTGCTACTCCTGCCATCGCGGCTCGGCGAACCCTGTGGCTACGCCCATTATCTCGTCGGAGGAACCGAAGCGCGAATCCGCGGAAGGCAAGTCCGGAGAAGTAAAACCTGTTTTCCCGCCAGCCGAGGAACTACTCGACAAATACCTCAGCTCCATCGGTGGCGCCGAAGCCCTCCAGAAAATCACCAGCCGCGTTCAGAAGGGGACGCTCACCGCTTTCGGCGGCCAGCATTTCCCGGTTGACGTTTACTCAAAAGCTCCCGAAAAACGCCTCTCGATCATGCACCTCGCCAGTGGCGATAGCCTCACCGCGTTCGACGGCAAACAGGGTTGGCTCAGCGTTCCCGGGCGCGTGCACATGATGTCCGCGGCGGAAAATGCGGCCGCGCGCATGGACGCCGACTTGCATTTTCCGCTCCACGTGAAAACGCTTTACGAAAAATTCCGTGTGGACGTGGGAGAAAAAATCGACGGCCACGACACCTATCTCGTCATCGGCCGCAGCGAAACGCAACCGCCTCTGCGTCTCTACTTCGACAAAGACTCCGGCCTCTTGCTGCGCCTTATCCGTTATGCCGAAACGCCCCTAGGCCGCAATCCCACCCAGATTGATTATGCCGATTATCGCGTTGCCAACGGACTGAAAGTCCCGTTTCGCTGGACGCTTTCCCGGCCGGGAAACCAATTCACCATTCAAGTGCAGCAACTTCAGCAGAATGTTCCCGTGGACGACGCCAAATTTACGACTCTGCCTCCGCCGGCGGGCGGGCAAAAACCCGCCGCGCCTTAATCTTTGCGACCAGCCTTCTCTTTATCGCTTTATTAGCTGCGGGGAGGTTTTGGAGCCCGCGACGACCTTTGGAGCACTTTTCTAAAATCGAAACGCCAGCCCGGCCACAAAATTCCCGCGATGCTGATACTGCGACACTCTCGCGGTATAACAGAAGCCGAATTGGTCGCAGAATGTCTGTAAGCCAGAGTTCGCATAAGTCGGCATGTAGCGTGCATCACCCCTAAAAGAAATGTGCCGTGTGAATGCATATTTCACCCCGCCGCCAATGCCGTAGGAAAAATCCAGCCGCGTGGGGTTTCCTCCGCTATTGAATTCATGCGTGAAGCCCAGGCTCCCTGCGAAATACGGCCGCCACTTGTGCTCATCGCCCAGAAACATGTACATCGCGCCGAATTGAAACTGGTCCACGTCGGAGTCGTAGGCCTTCATGAAGGGCGCGCCAGGGGTCTGCTGAACGCTGTAGGAAGTCATGTTCCGGTTCCACATAAACTCGAATTGGGCGTTCGAGGTGATCGAGTAGCCGATGAATGTGCCGAAGCTTGTCGCGCCGTTAATCCGCAGGTCGTTTATCGGCGTCGTGGTGGAGGTGGGACTGAGAGGATAGGATCCGCTCGTTTGGTATCCCACGAACGGCGTCACTTCCCACCTTTCACGCCCATAATACTGCGCACTGGCTGGCGGGCTTGCCATCAAGCAGATTATCCCCCCAAGCAGAGAAATCATTCCCAGCCGCATCACGATCCTCCTGTTCTTCTTCTGGAATCCAGACAGAGCATGGCGATTCGCTTCTCACTTCGTCCTGAAGTCTAGGATGCGTTTGGTC
>DATFRZ010000035.1:0-15437 GCA_035262885.1 Candidatus Acidiferrum sp. | reverse complement strand
TAGACACGCCAACGAGCGGTACAGTATACTTCGATTCGAAAGCCATTGAAACAAATGATGACGCGGCGCTCGCGGAATTTCGAAATCGCGCCGTGGGTTTTTTGTGGCAGCGTCACCAGTTGCTGCCGGATTTTACGGCCGCGGAAAACGTAGCCACGCCGCTGTTACTGCGCGGCGAGAAATTCACCTCCGCTCTTGAAAAAGCGCGGAAGTGGCTCGCGGAGGTCGGACTGGAAAGCCGGGCCGATCACCGTGCGGGGGAACTCTCCGGAGGGGAACAGCAGCGCGTGGCGATTGCACGGGCGCTCGTCACCGGGCCGTCCGTGCTGCTGGCAGATGAACCTACCGGAGATTTGGACGAGCAGAATGCTTGGGCCATGTTCGAGTTGCTGGCAAGGCTGCATCGCGTGCACCAATTGACGTCGCTGATCGTGACGCACAATTTGACGCTCGCCGCGCGTTGCGACCGCATCCTGGCGCTGGAACACGGCGTTCTGCGGTCCCGCGAAGCTGCGGCTGGCGCGGGCGGGGTCCCTGGGGGAGAAGCGAGCTAACGTGTTCGAACGTTATACAGAGAAAGCGCGTCGTGTAATCTTTTTTGCCAGATACGAGGCCAGCCAGTATGGCAGCCCCTACATTGAGACCGAGCACTTGCTGCTCGGTCTGATGCGGGAAGACAAAGCCCTGGCCAACCGTTTCCTCCGCCAGCAAGGTTCCATCGAATCCATTCGCAAAGAGATTGAAGCCCGCATCACCATTCGCGAGCGCATTTCCACCTCCGTTGAAGTGCCCCTCAGCGCGGAGTGCAAGCGCATCCTGAACATGGCCGCCGAAGAGGCCGAGCGCCTGGGTCACAAACACGTCGGCACGGAACATTTGCTTCTCGGTATCCTTCGCGAAGAGAAGTGCTTTGGCTCGGAGATTTTGATGGAGCGCGGCCTCCGCCTTTCGACGTTGCGCGAAGAGCTGGCGCGGACTTCCGGTGAAAAAGCGGCAGCGGCGCGGCCGAAAGAGACTTCTTTACTCGCGGAATTCAGCCGCGACCTCACGCAGGCCGCTGGCGAAGGCTCGCTCGATCCTCTCGTCGGACGCGAAAATGAAGTCGAGCGCGTGATTCAGATTCTTTGCCGCCGCACCAAGAACAATCCGGTGCTGATTGGCGAACCAGGCGTAGGCAAAACCGCTATTGTCGAGGGCCTCGCGCAACGCATCGCCGACGGCGACGTTCCTCCCTTTCTTGCCGACAAGCGCATCCTTTCTTTGGATCTTTCGCTGATTGTTGCCGGAACGAAATACCGCGGCCAGTTTGAAGAACGCCTCAAGACCATCATGAAAGAGTTGATGGAGAGCCAGAACGCCATCGTCTTCATCGATGAGCTGCACACGCTGGTTGGCGCCGGTTCCGCGGAAGGTTCGCTCGACGCGGCGAATATTTTGAAGCCTGCACTCTCTCGGGGCGAAATTCAGTGCATTGGTGCCACGACTCCCAGCGAATATCGCAAGTCTGTTGAAAAGGACCGTTCCCTAGAGCGGCGCTTCCAGGCGGTGA
This sequence comes from Candidatus Acidiferrum sp., assembly GCA_035262885.1. Lineage (GTDB taxonomy): Bacteria > Acidobacteriota > Terriglobia > Acidiferrales > UBA7541 > Acidiferrum. The sequence goes on along the minus strand of DATFRZ010000035.1, from coordinate 13,888 downwards.
AAGTACCCGCTCCAAGCGAGGAAGAGGCCATTCAAGTCATACAGGGCGTGCGCGAGCGCTACGAAAAGTTTCACGCCGTCAGCTACACCGACGAAGCGCTGCGCTATTCGGTCTACCTATCCAATCGCTACATTCCCGACCGTTTCCTACCCGACAAAGCCATCGATCTGATTGATGAGGCCGGCGCTCGTGTAAAGTTGCGCCAAGCGACGGTTCCCGAGGAAGTCGGCGAAGTACAGAAGCGCGTAAAATTCATCACGCATCGCATGGAAACGGCAATTGCCAATCACGAATTTGAGAAGGCCCGCTTTTACTCCGAGGAAGAGCGCAAGGAAAAAGAAAACCTGCGGAGCCTGCGCGAGCGCTACAAGCTCGATGACGCTTCGACGGGCGTTGTGACCCGCGAAGACATCGAAGAAGTTGTGGCCCGCTGGACCGGGATTGCCGTCACCTCTATTAAAGAGGACGAGCAGCAGAAGCTCCTGCGCATCGAGCCGGAATTGCACAAGCGCATCATCAGCCAGGACAAAGCCATCACCGCGCTCGCTCGCGCCATCCGTCGCAGCCGCGCCGGGCTCAAGTCACCGATGCGCCCGGTGGGCTGCTTCTTTTTCCTGGGCCCCACCGGCGTGGGCAAGACCGAAGTCGCCCGCCGCTTGGCGGAATTTTTGTTTGGGTCGGAGAAGTCGCTTGTTCGCTTTGACATGTCGGAGTTCATGGAAAAGCACTCCGTATCGAAGCTCATCGGCGCGCCTCCGGGGTATGTGGGCTACGAAGAAGGCGGTCAATTGACCGAGCGCGTCCGCCGGACGCCGTACTCCGTTATCCTGCTGGACGAAATCGAGAAGGCCCATCCGGACGTTTTCAATATTTTGTTGCAAGTATTTGAAGACGGGCAGTTGACCGACGGGCTCGGCAATACTGTGGATTTCCGTAACACCATCATCATTATGACGTCGAACCTGGGCGCGCGGCACTTGCAGAAGCGCACCGGTCTGGGTTTCCAGGCCGGAACTGACGAAGCCGGGCAAAAGTCGATGGAAGAAATGGTGATGAACGAAGTAAAGCGGGCGTTCAATCCGGAGTTCCTCAACCGGTTGGACGAAGTCATCATCTTCAACCCCCTCGGCGACGAAGACCTGCTCCGCATCATTGACTTGCTCGTGGGCCAGATGAACGATACTCTAATCCACCGGCAGGTGCAGGTGGTCCTCACGCCGGAGGCTCGTCAGTGGATTCTGGAGAAAACGTGCGCGGACCGCAGCTACGGTGCCCGCCCGTTGCGCAGGGCTTTACAAAAGTACGTTGAAGACCCGCTCTCCGAGGCGCTGATCCAGGGTGGAATTCAAAGACCCGCGACACTCCAGATTTTTGTCGCAGGGGAGGGCCTGTCGTTCCGTCCGGTCGGCGAGGCAACCCCGGTCGTCCACTAGCGAATCTGAAACATCGCACAGCCGGCCCACACCGGGCCTGGCGGGAGAATCACATTTTGTGTCTGGGGGCGCGGCCAGGGTTGGCGCAATGGCCGCTCCAAGGAGAGTCTGTTTGTTGTTCGGGGGATGGCCGGTTCGTGTGACCCAGGTCGTCGCGCTCGCTTTGCTTTGTGCGAGTGCCTCCGCGGCATTTGAGCTGGGCAATCTGCCTGCCGATGATTCGCCTCCCAACAATGATTCGTCTCCCAATAAGGTCTTATTCTCCGCTTCCTTGGATTTGATCACCGGGAAAGAAGCCGTCGAGGATCACGCGCAGTCCCCTTCTCAGGCTGCGCCGGCCCGGCAACCACCCGGCCAGCAGCAATTCATCATCGAGCGCATCGAGTTCATCGGCAACCGCCGCATCCGCACGGACACGTTGAAGGCCCGCATCTTTAGCCGCGAAGGCGACCCCTACAACGAAGACACGCTGCGCCGCGATTTCCAGGCGTTGTGGAACACACAATTCTTCGAAGACGTGAAACTCCGCGTCGAGGATTCACCGAAACGGTCGGACGCGAAAATTATCGTGTTTGAGGTCAAGGAGCGACCGCAGATCCGGCGGATTCGCTATGAGGGCAACCACTCCATCTCCGAATCTGACATTCTCGATCGCTTCAAGGAGCGCAAAGTCGGTCTGAGCGTGGAAAGCCAGTTTGATCCCACGAAAATCAAGAAAGCAGAAGTGGTGCTGAAAGAGCTTCTCGGCGAGCACGGTCGCCAGTTCGCGAAGGTCACGCCGCAGTACGAGCGCATTGCGTCCAGCAATGCCGTCATTCTTGTCTTCAAAATCGAGGAAGGACCCAAGGTCAAAGTCGGCAAAATCAAGTTCAAAGGCAATCATGCCTTCAGCGACCGCAAACTAATCCGCGCGATGCGCCACGATCGCCCCTATGCCATTCCTCTCTATTTTTGGAATATCCCGGTACTCACCAAAACTTATGACCGCGAGAAATTGAGCGAGGATCTGGAAGTCGGCATCCGCGGTCTCTACCGCGACAACGGCTACTTCAAGGTTTCCGTGGGCGAGTCCATTCTTGAAAACGTTGACACCACGCACGCGCGCGCGGGCATTCCGCTGGTCACCGGTAGGGGGCACGGAAAGGCCGTCAACATCACCATCCCCATCGAAGAAGGCGAGCGCTTCCGCATGGGCACGCTCAAAATCGTCAGCTCCGATCCGGACAAGGCTTTGTCGCTCAAAGTGGATGCGTTGAAAGCCGCGTTTCCTCTGAAACAAGGCGACATCTTCTCCACCGAAAAGGTCCGCAAAGCACTCGAAACGTACGGCAAAATTTACGGCGAATACGGTTTCATCGATTTCACCCCGGAACCGGACACCGAAGTTGACGACGCCAACAAAATCATTAACCTCACGCTCCGCTTCGACGAACAAAAACAGTATTACGTGCGCCGGATCGACTTCAGCGGCAACACCACCACGCGCGACAAAGTCATTCGCCGCGAATTGATGATTGATGAAGGCCAGCTCTTCAACAAGCGATTGTGGGAGTTGAGCATCCTGCGCCTCAATCAGCTCGATTATTTCGACAAAATCGAAGCCGACAAGGCCGCCGAAATCAAGCGCAACAACAAGGCCGGCACGGTCGACATCACCCTCAAGCTCAAGGAAAAGGGCAAGCAATCCATCGGTTTGCAAGGGGGCGTTAGCGGTCTGGCCGGCAGTTTCATCGGACTCACCTACCAAACCAACAATTTCCTCGGCCTCGGCGAAACGCTTACCTTCTCCGCACAGTTTGGCAGCCTGACGCGCACCTTCATGTTTGGTTTTACCGAGCCGTATCTATTTGACCGGCCCATCTCCACCGGTTTCACGGTTTTCTCTTCGCGCTATAACTTTGACCAGGCCCGTCAGGAAGCTATCCTCTTCCAGCAGTCGGTAAGCATCAATCCCCAGTATGTCCAGAATTACGTGCAAAACAGCACAGGCTTTACCGTGTTTGCGCAGTACCCACTTCGCAAGCTTTCCTTCGCGCGCTTGGGACTGAATTACGGCCTCACGCGCACGAACATCAAATCTTTTAACCAGGCTTCTTCATTGTTGTTTGAGTCTCTGCAGTTCCGCAGCTTGACCGGGCCCAGCGCGCTGAACGGGATCATCTCGAGCACCATCACGCCTTCCATCTCCTACAACACGATAGACAATCCGATTAATTCCACGCACGGCAAGAGCTTCTACTACTCGGTCGGTGTCTCGGGGCTCGGCGGCAATGTCAGGACCATCACCAACGTCATCGACATGAAGTATTTCCATCCGATCAACAAGCATCGCAATGTGATCGGGTTGCACTTCAGCGCCGCCCACACCACCGGCTACGCCGGCCAAGAAGTCCCGCCCTTCAGCCGCTTCTACATGGGCGGCGAAAGCGACATCCGCGGCTACGACATCCGCGCGATTTCCCCGGTCTCGTTCATCCCCGAGGCCACGGTCGCACCGGCTTCCTATAAAGACCCAAGCTGCGGTGGCTGCCTGCGCACTTTTACGATACCCACCTTGATCTACGTGGCCACTTTGCCGGGCGGTGACCTGCAAGGCTTCACCAACATCGAGTACCGCATCCCCATCGTCGGCAACATCGTCCAGACCAGCCTTTTTCTGGACACTGGAACGGTTGGCGTGGTACGCCGACACGCTTTGCAGCTGAATGACGCCGGATTTCAGAACCTGCTCGAGCCGCAGAACTTCCCGAATGCCCAGCTTCCTCCGCCATTTGGGGCGGGTCTCAAGCAGCAGCTTCCCATTGCTCCAGGAACGAATTTCCGCCTCCGCGGCTCAACGGGCATCGAGTTTATCGTCCAGCTTCCCATCATTCAGGCACCGTTTCGTATCTACTACGCGTACAACGTCAATCGGTTGTACGACCAATTGGTGGCGCAGAATCCATATATTGACCCAATCCAAATTTGCGAACCGGCGAACCAGCAGCCGCTGGTGCCCTGTCCTAGTGGTACGACCTTGGGCTTTTACCCGCGAACTTTGACCCCGGGCGAGTGGGCCAGCGTAAAGGGAACCCTGCAGCAGTTGCTGAACAACCCGGGGCGCTTGAATTATTTTGAGCCCAGGACGACGTTCCGTTTCACCGTGAGCCGGACGTTCTGATGGCGCCCGTGAAGCGCCGAGTTTCTTTGGGTAGAGATCTCGCAAGGAAGGCGAGGCAAGTGAAGCCTCCGCGAAAAAAAATGGCTGGACGCCAAAGTGTGGGGGAAATCGTGGGTGTGAAACATCGCGCAGTCTTGAAAATCTTTGGCGCGGCATTTGCCGCCCTTTGCGTATTCTTGTCGGCCGGCTGCGGCGGCGGCAGCTCGGCCAACGTCGTCACCGTAGCGGTCACGCCTAGCACCAGCCTCATCCTGGGTCAATCCGTCACGCTCACTGCCACTGTCACCGGCGCGACCAACACCAATGTGACGTGGAGCAAGTTGCAGTACACCACGACATCCACCACCAATGGCAAGACCACGACTTCAAATCCAATCGATGCCCCGACCGATGGCTCCTTCGGCGTTCTTTCCAATCAACAGGCAACTGGCACGGCAACTTATACCGCGCCCGATCCTGCTAAATTCCAAGTGCCCGATTCGACGAAATACCCCGGATTGCAGATCGTCATTACCGCGACATCCGTCCAGGACACCAAGAAAAGCGGCAAGGCAAACATCGTCTTAATTTCCGGCATTCGGGCGGTCATCACTCCGATAACCGCTTCCGTGCCCACGAAAGAAAGCCAGCAATTCTTTGCCAACCTGACCAACGACATTCAGAACCAGGGCACAACTTGGCTGCTGACCCAGAACGTCCCCAACACGGACAGCAAAGGCAACTTCATCAACTATCCCGCTCTCCCTACTTGCAGCCCTAACTGCGGCACCATCACGCCGGATACCAACAATCCCAATGTCGCGGTTTACACCGCTCCCGACACGATTCCCACCGCCATTACGCCTGCGCAAACGAACAACACAAATGTGCCGTTTAACGTCACCATTGTCGCCACGCCAAAGGCGGATAGCTCAGGGTTTGTTACCGGGACCATTACCATGGTCACCGGCGGACCCATCGCTTTCAACGGAATCACACCGACCATCGCCCCGCAAGGCGGCGCTCAGTGGGACATTTATCTCGACGCTCCCAATATCTCTTCGGCTTCCAAAATCAATCTCATCGATTCAGCCGGCGGAACTACGATCCTGGATTCCACCTCGGGACAAATCAAGATTCTGTTCCCGCTTCCCACCACTTCCACAAGCACAAGCACCACCCCGACGCCTCCTCCCGCTTCTACGGGGGCCCGGGTACGCCTGAACGCGAACAACCTCTTTTCTGCTGGCACGTTTACCATTTCCGTCGTCGATCCTGCCCAGCCGTGTAACGGAAATGCGGTGGGGACTTCGTGCACAGCAACGGGCGCAGGCACCTTCACGGTCATTCCCGTGAGGCCCACGAGCACCGCCACGGTTCCCAACGATGTCGTTCAGGGCGCCAACACGCAGGACACCAAGGTCACCGTTACCGGTGGTTATTTTGGGCCGGGACTTGGAACAATAAGCCCAGGAAGTGGATCAGGCAGCCAGGGCAAAGGCAGCCTCGCCTCGGTTTATTTCCAGTCTCTTGGAAACGCCGGAGACCTTCTTTCGCTCGATTCAAACAATCCCTCAACTTCACACCGGTTGAATGCCATCATATCCAATGCACAGGTCAATTCCGCCAGTCCCGGCCTCTATCCGCTTTACGTCGCCAGCAACTCGTCAACGCCTCCCTCTCCCAACAATCCTTCGGTCACCAACATGGCCCTTTTCCCCGACTATTCGAGCGGTGCCCCAACCAAGTCCACACCCCCGTTTCCAGCGGGATTGAATCCCAGCGCCATTGATATTGACCCAACCCTGGGTGTCCTTGCCGTCGCCGAAACCGGCTCGAACGCCATTGAATTCTTCAGCATCGGAAAGGGTTCACTGGCTTCTTTGGGGCAGGTGACGAGCACAGCGTCCGCCCCGATTAACGTGCCCACGGGGCTGTCCATCAATCGCGGCAACCACACCGTCGCGGTGGTCAATTACGGCACGCAAACCACTACATTGAACGCTGACGGCAGTTGCAAACAGGCCACCTCGACCGGGCAAAGCGTCACGGTTTTGAATATTCCCGGGAACCCTTCTCCGATCACACCGTTTAGCGTGGTTCTCCCTTTTGCGGTGCCGCAGGCGGGCGTACAAGGCACTTCGGTTTGCCCACAACCCATGCCTTTTTCGATTGGCGTTGACCCGGATTCCAACCTCGCCCTGGTTGCGTATTCCTCTGCTTCCGCCAGTTCTTTTACGAATCTCGGTTTCATCGTCAATTTGAATCCGGACTCTCCGTCGAGCCCTCCAAACGAGTGTCTCCTCGACCAGTCCATAAATCAGTCGAACAAGAACGGCCAATGCTTGTTCTCTCAGGTTACTTTGAACACAGGTACGTATCCGCACATCGCTGTGTCTGCTCACAATCATTTAGCTATCGTGACTCCGGGTGGTGCAGGTGTAGTTCGCGGTGTGGATGTCACCAAGCCCTCCAATTCCAATGTGTTGAAGTCTTCCACGCTGGCGGCGGGGCTGGTCACGGTGACCATTGATCCGACCCAGTGTCCGCCTCCCCTGCCCGCTCCCACCAGCACGTCAAATCCCTGCCCGTTCTCCATGATTCCGGGCAACGCCGGATCAGTCCTCATATCGGGTGTGAGCCCGGGGAACGCTGCGAACGCCGCGCTATTCAACGGTGTCTTTACCGCTACCGTTACCAGCGGCAACAGCTTTACCTACGTCGTGCCCAACGCGAGCACCAGTGATTCCGGATCGGGCGGCACGGTTTTTTACGGCAATGCGGACTTGACCTTCAACGTCTCCAATGGCGGAACCACGCAAGGGGTAGCGATCAATCCCATCACCAGCACCGCGGCCCTCGCCGATGCCAACTCCACCGGAACAAACGGCCCACAGATTGACCTGCTCAGCGGCTTGGATCAAACCAGTTCCTCCATCACTTTCTTTGCCGGTTGCACTGCTTTCACCACGACTTGTTCCAGTGCGCCCGAACTGCTCGCCACAACCGAAGTGGCTTGGCAACCTTATACAAATGTCCTGGTTTCCTATAACCCGAAACTCGGACTTGTCTCTGTCTCCGACCCTGTGGGCCGCACGAGATATGCCATCGTTAGCGGGTTCGGTCCTAGCGCAGCCTCTTTTCCTGTGATGAATGGAGTCAACTCGAACACGACCGGCGACTGCGGCACATCCTCTTGTCTCACGCTTTGGGGGGGCCTCGCTGTGGATCCGGCCACCAACCAGGCCTTTGTACTCGAATCTGGCCCGGCATTGACCACCAGCAATCCTCCCGCTCCTACACCTGGCCAAATTGAGATCGTCAACCTTGGTCCTTCCACGACCAACGCGCCCAAACCTACCCATATTTCGGAAGTGATTGTTCCCAGTCCGACGCCAGGTCCCGGAGTAATCGGTGGTATTCCAAACGCTCGCGTGCCACAGGGGACCCTCACTTCGACACAACCTTTGCACGGCGTTCAAATTTTTGGCACCGGCTTCGGTTCCGGCATGCAGGTACGCCTCGACGGCGTGGACATCATCACGCAGGGCGGCACCATCGACAGCATTGCCGCTAACGGCCGGGAAGTGAACGTGACAATTCCCGCTGTCCTTCTTGCCGCGCCTCATCATTATGCCCTGGACGTCCTGAGCCAGGGCGCGCAGTCCAATGCCGTCGACTTCCTCGTGGTTCAGTCCGTGGATCTTTCCAAAGTTTGCAGCGACTCCACCGGCGCCGCAATCAATACGCTGCCAACTTCGATTGCGCTTGCGGATCAAATCGCCAACGGGCCCTTCTCGCCCATCGGTTTGGTGAGCGTTTCCGGTTGCAACAGCATCGTTGAACTCGACCTCAACCCCGCGCACATGACGTTTGGGCAGCAAATCGGGAGCCCCATTTCCGTTGGAACTGGTCCTCAAGGCATTGCCATCAGCCAGAAGCTAGGCCTCGCTGTCGTTGCCAACCATGGCACCAACACCGTCTCAGTCATTGATCTGACGAAAAATCCGCCAGTCCCGAAAGTTCCCGATGTCAACACCGGAACGAGCCCGACCGGCGTCGGAATCAGTGACGCAACCGGGGCGGCGCTAGTCGCAAATTTCGGTTCAAACACCGTCAGCCTCCTCGATCTTGGGTCCCTGTTCCCTCCGGCCGGGACGACTCCGCCCACGACTCTGACGGCCACAAGCATCGGCGGTGTTCAGTCGCCAATCGCGGTGGCCATCGATCCCGATCGCGGTACAAACAACCAGGGCATCGCGGTGGTCACGGCCATCACTTTAAGCAGCGCGCTTGGCCCTTCTGGCTCTCTTGACGTGGTCGAGATCGGCTTCGCAACTCCGGTTCTCAGCACCACAATTTCGTCCGGCTTCGTCTCCAGCACGCCCACCGGCATCGTCTTCGATCCAACTGTGGTTACGAACACCGCGAACCCCGGAACTTTTTACGCCAACTCCAGCGGGACGAACTCGATCACGCAATTCAACCCGGACACCGGCGGCGGCAGTTCCGTGAGCGTAGGGATCAACCCGACGTCTCTGGCGATTAATCCGCAAACGGGCGCGATTCTCACATCCAACTTTGGGAGCAACACCGTTTCCATCGTGGATACCGTCTCGAGTCCCTTCAAAACGCATCAAACTCTAGGGATTCCGGGTTCGCCCACGTTCGGCGTAGCCATCGACCAGTTCACGAATTTGGCGGTCATTGTGGATCAGGCAAACATGCGGGTTTTGCTGTTCCCCATGCCGAATTGATGTCGAAGAAGGGGCTGTGAGTTGCGCTCCGCCCGGCTTCGCCAAAGGAAACGAAGCGCCCCGGGCGCTCATAAACTGCATTGCAGGAAAGGAAGCGCGTCGGCTATACTTTCAGGTTTGAAATGGCCTCATTTTTGCCGCTGGGGGAGCGGTCAAGAGTTTTCAGGTTGAGCTGGCTTCAATCCGAATTGTTCCAGCTTTCCGAATCGTAGCAATGATAAGGAGAATAAAGTGAATTCCAGAATCATGAAGTACACGGCTGCCCTTGCCGCCGCCGGTCTTTTGATCGCCGCTGCGGTCCGTGGACAGTCTTCGTCCTCCTCTGCCGCTGCTGCCCCAGCCGCGCCGGGCAAGGTTGGCGTCATCAACATTCGCGGGGCCATCGGAAATACCGCCGAAGGCAAACAGGCTTCCGCCGAACTCCAGTCCCAGTTCGCTCCGCGCCAGACCGAACTGGAAAAGTTGAACAGTCAGATTAACGACCTGCGCCAGCGCCTTGCTGCTTGCGAAGGCAAGTGCAGCCAGGACGAAATTGGACGTCTGACGCAGCAGGGACAAAAAGCCACGCAGCGCTTCGATCGCCTGAACAACGAGCTCCAAGAGGACGTGAACTCCGCTCAGGGTGAAGTCATCGATCGCATCGGCCGCAAGATGGTCGACGTTCTCGACCGCTACTCCCGCGAGAATGGCTTCACCTTGGTGCTGGACTCTTCGGCCCAGAACACTCCGATTCTTTACGCCTCCACGCAGATTGACGTCACCCAAGAGATCGTGCGTCTCTACGATGCCGCTTACCCGGTGAAAGGTGGAGCCGCGCCCGCGAAGCCTGCCGCAAAGTCTGCCCCAAGCACCACTCCGACCAAGCCGTAGCTCTGGCCCATCGCCCGGTTTGCAAGTTCTTCAAAAACGCCCCGAGTGAACTCGGGGCGTTTTCCTTACTCACGCGTGATTGCACGTTCCCACCTGCCCGGGCTCCGGCCAAGAACGGTGGTGCTGAGCGCTGCGAAGCATCTCAAGCTCACGGGGCAGGGATAAGCTCGATCAGCGTTTTTGCTTCCTACGTTTTCTTTGATCGCTTCAACTTTTCAACCTTCGACTTTTCAACAGCCTTTTGCTTGCTGTCGGCCGTTAGTTGTCGACTCTCAGCTTTTCTCACGCTATAGTGTCCGCGGAATTCTTCAGGAGGTCCTATGCCGCAACCATCACCCGCACCTGAATCCCACAGCGCTTTCATGGATCGCATTCCCCGCCCGCCCGTTTTCACTTCTCCCGCCGAGGAGCGCCGCCATCGCAAGGAGCGCCTTGCCGCCGCCTTTCGGCTCTTCGCCGAATATGGTTTCGACGAAGGCGTCGCCGGCCACATCACCGCGCGCGATCCCGAGCGCCCCGATTGTTTCTGGGTCAATCCCTTCGGTTTGCACTTCGGCCGGATTCGCGTTTCGGATTTAATCCTGGTGGATCACTCCGGCAAAGTTGTCGAAGGCCACGCGGAAGTGAATCTCGCCGCGTTCGCCATTCACTCGCGCATTCACGCCGCTCGCCCCGACGTTGTCGCCGCGGCGCACGCGCACTCTCTTTACGGCAAGTCGTGGTCCGCGCTCGGCCGCCGCTTGGATCCGCTCACGCAGGACGCCTGCGCGTTTTACGAAGATCACGCCGTCTTCGACGATTACACCGGCATCGTGGAGGAAACTACTGAAGGCGACCGCATCGCTCGCGCTCTCGGCGCCAAAAAAGCGGCCATCCTGCGGAATCACGGGCTCCTTACCGTTGGCCACACCGTCGACGAAGCCGCCTGGTGGTTTATCACCCTGGACCGCTCCTGCCAGGCGCAACTCCTCGCCGAAGCCGCGGGCCAGCCGCAAAGGATTCCTCACGAAACCGCGAAGAATACTTACGCGCTGGTTGGCACGCATCTCGCTGGCTGGTTCCAGTTCCAGCCGCTGTGGCAGCGCGTCTCCCGCGCGCACCCCGACTTGTTCGAATGACGGTCGTCCACGCTGTCTTTGTAGTGGCCGCAGCCTGACCCTGAGCCACGCTAAGGGATGCGGCGCCCGTCTTGGCGCCTGTCCGTGCCAGCTGGGTTCGGGCAACTCAGTAAAATGTCGCGTGCTTTTCCGCTCTTGGCAGTTCTCCTGCCACCACGGTGCGCAGCTCGCCGGGGCAAGAGCCTGAAGCTCGCCGAACCGCTCGCGCAAAGGAGCTTGGCGATTTGAAGCCCAGGTCGATCGACAGGACTTTGATCGCTACTCCGGGCTGTACCGCAAAAAAACCCTTCACACGGTCCATCAGGACCCCTTCCCGGTAACTCCTGAAGGTTCCGCCGGTTACCGTCCGCACGGTTTTCTTGATGGTTCGCTTGCTGACTCGCAAGCTCTGCGATAGTTCTTCCAGCGTCCTTCGGGGATTCTCTGTCAGACTTGCCGCTATCTGCTCAAACAATATTCTCGGAATTCTTGGATCGTAGGACATAGTCGATCCTCCCGGTTCGCTTTTTTCTTTCCTGGGTCTTGCTTCAGGGGTTGGCAGGTCACTTTCGTTCGAGCCGGAGCCGGGGTTTGCTCTCCAGGACGGCGGGGACGTGAAGGCTTCAGTCGCCGTTCAGGTGGCCAGCGCCATCAATGTAAGGGTAATCTGCTTTCAAACAATCAGGTGTTTACCCTATTCGCTCATCCGCACAACGCCGGAGTGTCTCGAACTGCTTCCAGTCGCAGTTGTCTACAACCGCGCCTTGCGGTCAACTCGCCGCCGGCCTAAGCTGCTGCCGCCTTTCTCACTGAGGCGTTTTTCTTCGGGCGTGTTTTCGGCGAAAACTCCGCGTACAACGGTCGCTTCGCCAGGATTCCTATGAATTCCTGCACGTACGCCGGCGCGCGGTTCTCCCGCAATTGGGCGATGGACCATTTCCACCGGCATCCCGGGGGCTTCAGCGGCACTCCAACCAGCGTCCCCGAAGCGAGCTGTGGCGCCACCGTCCATGTCGGCAGCGCGGCAATTCCCAGCCCGCCGACCACCATATCGATGATGGCCTCCGTCAATTTCACCTCTTGAATTTTCCTCGGGCGGACTCCGGCTGGCTCCAGGATTTTGGTCAGCAGTGTGCTTTCTTCCTTCGGTGGATAAAGCAAGATCGTTTCGTTCGCAAAATCTTCAGGTGCAGCGCAGCTCTTCCCGGCGAGCCAGTGAACCGGCGCAACGGCAATCACTACATCATCCTCAAACAGCGGCTGGTAGCGAATCCTTCGGTTGCGAACCGGCTCGTTCACGATCGCCAGATCGAGCTTCCCTTCGAGCAGCGCCTCGAACGGGTCGTTCGTCGCTTCGATCACCAGTTGCACTTCGACTTCGGGAAATTGCTCCTGGAAAAGAATCAGCCGCGATGGCAGCCAGTGATACGCGGTATGACATTGCGTGGACAGACGAATCAGCCCTTTCGTCACCACCGCGTTTTTCTGAATCTCCGTCTCCGCGCGCTTCAGTTCGCACAGCACTGTCCGCGCCGCTTGCAGCAGTCGCTCGCCCGCGGGCGTCAGTATCATCTTCCCGCTCTTGCGCTCAAAGAGCGCCGTGCCCAACTGCTCTTCGGCGTCGCGCAATTGGTGGCTCAACGCCGATTGCGTCAGGTGCAGCCGGCTGCCCGCGCGCGTCACGCTGCCCGTTTCCGCGATCGCCGCCACCAGCTTCAAATGCCGGATTTCCAGGTTCATGGAGTCTCCATCTGCGCGAAACATCGTCAGCTCGAAGGCTTTTTCGCGCGCCATGAATGTTGCTCATATAGATGATGAAATCATTCCATTTGTCTCATGCTTCTTGTGCTTCTACTCTCGAGTTGCTGCTGCAGACGCGCAGCCACTTTGGCCTGTCCTCTTCGTTTTCTGGGCACCAGGGTGACGGAGAGGTCGCCGTGGGGGCGCGCAGCGACTTGCTGCCATGAATCGCACGACAGCTGCGTTCGGCGAGCAGGAGGCGGCCGCCCCGAGTTTGAGCGCGCGTGCCGGATAGATTCTTTTTTTAGGGTTGCCATAGCGTTGCTCCGATGGACGTAACCGGGTTACCGCTGGTGGGTCTTTTGAACTTTTCGCTGCGCTTTCGTCTCCGTGCTTTGGCCGCAACCCTCGCGGGACTCGCGCTTCTCACGCCGGCCAGCTTCGGCAACGGAGAGCCGGTTCTCCTCCCTTTTCGTTCCGTGCGTTCCTTAATCTTGGTTGATGCCAAGGTGAACGGCCGCTCGGCTGCGCTTCTGCTCGATACCGGCGCCAATCACACCATCATCAGCCCCAAAGTGTGCGCCAGCGTGCCGGCGCCCGCCGTCGAGCGTACCAGCAAGGGCCCCGGCATTGTGGGTAATGCGCTGCGCTTGCGCGTGGATTTGGAAATCGCGGATCGGTTTCTGTTTTCCCAGCCCGTGTCGGTCATGAGTCTGGGGGATCTCCCCCAGCGTATCGGCGTCCAGTTCGACGGCCTCTTGGGGCAGGACATCCTTCGCGAATTCCGCTCCGTCCGCATCAACTACCGCGCCCGCGTCATCGAACTCGAAAAGTAATTCCCCCACGAGGCTC
>DATFRZ010000034.1:0-14336 GCA_035262885.1 Candidatus Acidiferrum sp. | reverse complement strand
GGTCGATTTGGTGGACAGCGCACAAAGAAACGAGTTTGTGGCAGCGCTCGAAACAACGGCGCACGGGCATCAGGTGGAGAATCTGGAAGCGCGCGCAAAGCGTGGTGACGGCTCGCTCGGATATTTTTCGATTAGTTTAAGCCCAATGCGCGACGAGCAGGACGCAGTGAATAGCGTCGTGGTAGTGATGACGGATATTACTGACGCAGCCCTTCTTCAGGCAAAACTAGCTCATGCGGAGCGCATGGCCACAATCGGACGGCTCGTCTCCGGCGTGGCTCATGAGGTGAACAATCCGCTGGCAGCGATTCTTGGCTTTACAGACTTGCTACTGGAGAATCCGGATGTGCCCGCGTCCGCCCAAGAGGATTTGAAAATCATCCTTCAGGAAACGCAGCGAACCAAGGACATTGTGCAGGATTTGCTGAGCTTTGCGCGGCAGCGGCCCGTGCAGCGCGAGCTGGTGCAAATCCACGGCGTTTTGCGGCAGACCATCAAGCTGCGGAGCTACGATTTTGCGAGCCATGGCGTGGAAGTGACGGAGGAATTTGAGGAAGGACTTCCGCCGGCCCTGGGTGACGTTCAACAAATACAGCAAGTGTTCCTGAACATCCTGAACAACGCTTACGACGCGGTGCAGGAGTCTGGGCGGCGCGGCAGCATCAAGATTCAGACGCGGCGTCAAGGCGAAATGATTGATGTGGCGATCACTGACAACGGCACGGGAATCACGGATACACAGAGGATTTTCGATCCGTTCTATACGACGAAGCAGGCGGGCAAAGGAACCGGGCTGGGGCTGAGCATTTGCTACGGCATTGTGCGCGCACACGGCGGCGAGATTCAGTGCTGGAACAACGATGACGGAGAGGGAAGCACGTTTGTGGTGCGGATTCCGGTGGCAACGGAGAGCGGGCTGGCTGCGGCAGCCAGCAAAGAGGCGGGGCGATGAGCGCGCAGCCAGCAGTTTCTCCCAAACGGCCGATTCTGCTGATCGAAGATGAGCCTTCGGTGATTGCGTTTTTGCGGGCGGCGCTCGAGCGCCGCGGGTACGCGGTGGTGGATGCTTGTTCCGGTGAGGAAGGGTTGCAACAGCTTTCCAGTGGAAAATATACGGGGGTAATCTCTGACATTCGAATGCCCGGCGCGGTGAATGGCGCGGACGTGCACGAGTGGATTCGAAAGAACCGGCCAGAATTGAAGTCGCGAATTATTTTGATTAGCGGGGACACTGCGAATAGCGAGACACAGACATTCCTGGCGCAGAGCGGCACTCCTTGCATTGAGAAACCATTTCGTGTGCAGCAATTGATCGCGACGGTGGAAAAAACCTTCGGAAAACCATGAGCGAAGAGATGAAAACACGGTTACTCGTAGTGGATGACGAGCAGAGCATCCGCCGGTTGTGCATGACCATCGGCAATACGCTCGGATACGTCTGCATGGAAGCAGAAAGCGCCGAGGCCGCGCTCGGGCGGCTGGAAGCGGATGCGCCGGACCTCATTCTCACAGATTTGAAGCTGCCGGCGATGTCCGGCGTCGAGTTGCTGAAGCAAACGAAGAGATTGCTGCCGCACACGGAAATCGCCATCATGACCGGGCACGGGTCGATCGAGTCGGCCGTGGATGCCATGAAGCTGGGGGCGTACGACTACATCGAAAAGCCGTTTCGCGTCGAAAAAATGCGGCTGCTCTTGCAGCGCATGGCGGAAAAGGTGCATCTGGTCACCGAAAATGAGTTCCTGCGAGAGCGGGTCACTACGGAAGAAAAGCTCGACGGAATTATCGGAACGTCGGCGCATATTCAGGACGTGCTTCGGATGATTTCGCGGCTCAAAGATACGCGGACGCCGGTGCTGATTTCGGGTGAAAGCGGCACGGGTAAAGAGTTGGTAGCGCGAGCGATCCACTTCCGCGGCTCCATGGCGCAAACGCCGTTCGTAGCCGTGGACTGCGGCTCGCTGGTTCCCACGCTGATGGAGAGCGAGCTTTTCGGCTACGAAAAGGGTGCATTCACTGGGGCAACCAAATCCAAAGCGGGCCTCTTTCAGGCCGCCAACGGTGGCACGATCTTCCTCGACGAAATCGGCGAACTTCCTTTGGAGATGCAGGCCAAGTTGCTGCGCGTGCTGCAGGAAAAAGAGGTTCGTCCCGTGGGCAGCAATGAGCGGGAAACCGTGGATGTACGCGTCATTGCGGCGACGAATCGGGACCTAGAAGCAGCCTACCGTGCCGGCACGTTCCGGAAGGATTTGTATTTCCGGTTGAACGTGGTCACGGTCCATCTCCCTCCCCTTCGCGACCGCCGCTCGGATGTTCCGGTGCTAGTACACCATTTCCTAGACCGCTACGCCCAGGGGTCGCAGATTCACGTAACCCCGGCTGCGATGAAGAGTCTTCTGCAATACGATTGGCCAGGGAACGTGCGCGAATTGGAGAACTGTATTGCCCGCGCCGTGACGCTGGGCGACGGACTGACCATTGACGTGGCCGATCTCCCTCCCGCAATTCGAAGCGAGCAGGCCGATGCAGGATCTCCGCGTGCGGCCGAGTCCAGTTCGCTTTCCACGACCGCCCTTGCCGAGATGGAGCGTGTCACCATTCTTCGCGTGTTTGAGCAGGCCCACGGCGACAAAGCGCTCGCCGGGAAAATGCTCGGGATCAGCCGCGCCACCCTCTATCGCAAGCTGAAGCGTTACAACATTCCGCTAAAGGGCGGCGATGAGGGCGGGGACGCTGACTCGCAGCCCTCGTGACACCCAACCGTCTCAGGAAAGCTGGTTCGGCCGAGCGTGGTCCCGCGTCAACTGCTGAGACGGCATCGTTTCAGCCTGAGACACTTGAGCCATCCTCGTCTCCGCCGAGAAATCCTAAGTCCTTCTGTTTCTATACCTTCACCAATGATTATCTTTGAAATTCTTTGGCTCGCGGCGTGCACGTTTGTCGGCGGAAGTGTTCGTGTGTTGGGGCGAGAAGTGTCGCTAGGCTCGTTGCGACACCGAGAACCAAGCGCAAAGCGGTGAGGCGAAGTGGGAAGAACGGGCGTTTCGGCACTGGTGGCCAATGAAAGAAGCTGCGCGGAGCAGCTGGCGCGATTCTTCCCGCAGGCCAGTGCGGTGCGCGTCCCGGTACAAGTTACGTCGCCCCGGGGCGGGACGACAAACCTGCGGGAGGCCACCATTGTCGAGTTCAGTAGCGGGCACCACGCTATCTTTCTCTCGACACTGCCGCTGGAATTTGGCGACCGGGTACGGCTCGAAGCTAGGCCACAGGGTTTTCAGTCAGAGGCGACTGTCGATGCCGTGCAGTACCACGAGGGACGCAAGGCAGTGGCCGTACGCTTTTTGCAAGGCCCCTGCGACTGGGTGATGAAGCGACCGTGAACAAGACCACGACAACCCTGAACATCCCCGCGCCCAAGCGGCCAGAGAATCCTCGCATGGTGCAGTGGAAAGAAGCACGCGAGGTGTTTCCCATCTACATGGCGTTGGCCAGGCAGCTGGAAATCGAGGCTCCCTTTCCGCAAGCCAAGCGGAATCTACCCGAAAAGCCCGACATCGAGCTCTTCAGCGATGTGCACGAATGGCTGGACAGCATGGATCAGCAAGTGATGGTTCCTCACCTCCGCCATCTCCTCCAGATGACCACGCTGAACGATAGCGAAAGCGGGTTGCGCGCGCTGATTGCGAGGCATTTGCGGAAGACCAAGAAAAGCAACGTGGACCGGGACAAGATCGATTTTCTGCTGGCGCAATATTTTGCACTGGAAGTGCCTCCGAAGATCTACCACAAGCAGATAGAACTCAGCGACGTGGCCCAGGTGATGCAGCCCGTGCTTGGAGAAGTGGATGCCACTCCCCTGGACTGGTGCGCGCCTCTGGAAAAGATGATCACAGCGTTGCGCGGTTTCCGCAGCCTGCGTGAAATCCTGAACACCAGCTTCATTGTGGAAGGCCGAAAGGTGAAAGAATCCGCTGGGGGAATGTTTTATGACCCGGCAGCACTGCTGGCGTTTATCCGGTTTAACTTTCTGCTCCGCAGAACTTTGATTGAATTGATGCATGCGGATTTGATCGCCATTCGCGCAGCCGTGGACCAATTGCAGGCCGCCGGCGTGCGAACAGTCGACTGCCACCATGCCGGATTGGTAGGCGGTGAGCCGCTTGGCAAGATTCGAAAGCTCGCCGACGAGTGGAAGCAGCCTTTCCAGCAAGAGTACACGGAAAGAACCGTCAACCAGGCCTTCGAAAATCTGCTGGGTTTGCGCGCCGACGTGGAACAAGCCCTTGCAAAAGCGGCCAGACCCGCGCAAAACGGCTCCAAGAAGGCGCCCGGGGAAGCTTTGAAACCGAGTTTGCCTGCAAAGAAGGTCGCTCCTGTCGCTAAGGATGCGAGTCCCAAAGTGAAATCCAAAGATGCGTCGAAAACTTTGGGCACCGCTGAGGTTGAGCCCGGAGCGGCGCTCGACTTTGAAACCTGCATGGAACAGATCTGGGAGCAGTTGATCGCCACGCCCCCTTCCCGCGGCCGGTCGATGACCACAGTAAAAGTCGGGGGAGCACGCATTCTGATGTCGTCCTGGGAGGTCACAGCTTTTGTAAGTGAAGACGGACCATCGGCGGAAGACGTCCGGCGTGCCGTGGTTGCCCGAGTGCTCGTAGCGGCGGCGATGGAGTCTGCCAAGGAAACCGGAAACGCCACTTCTCTGGACCGGGCCGTGAACATGGCGCGCGTGGAAATAACCCGGCTGCAAGAGCGTGTGGACGTCGCGAAGCAGGCGAAGGATACCGAAGCGGCGGTAAATCTGGGCATCAGCACGAAGCGATTGCTTTCGACGTTGGACGAAGCGGAGAAGCTGTAAGTAGTCGTGGCAGTTTGATTTTTGGATTAGCGAACAATACCCCTGGAGCGGGGCCCCTTTGCGACAAGCCAGCGTAGTCATACTCACCGACGAAACCGAATTTGCCCGGTTGTTGACGGCTTGCTGGCAGGCAGAGCGTCAAGCTCCCGTGGTCACGGTTCTCACCAGCGATTTGTGGCGGGAACAACAAGGGCCCACCCGCGACTTGGTGGTGGTGGGCCCGGTTCGTGACGGAAAGTTGTCAAACGTGCTGCGGTCCCTCGATCCTGCCACCGCGGTCATCTTGTGCGCCCCAGCGGATTTGAAAGAATTTGGCCAATTGCGGACTAAGTATCCGAGGCTGGTCCACGTGCCGCTCCGCGAGGATTGGGCGCAGACCCTTTTGCTTGTGGCGGGCGAATCGTTGCGCCGTGTGGAAGCCGCACGGTTGGCCCGGCAAGCAGAGCGCGCCGCTGCCAAGAACGAGAATCACGCCACACTAGGCCGTTACATGCTGGAAATGAAGCACAGCGTCAACAATGCGCTTACCTCCATGCTCGGGAACGCGGAACTCCTTTTGCTGGAACCTGGGCAACTCTCCTCGCAATCGCTGGCGCAGATCAAGACCATTCACAGCATGGCTCTGCGGATCAACGAAGTCATGCAGCGTTTCTCATCGCTGGCTTCGGAGATGCAGGAGGCTGAGAATGCTTCTCAAGCTGAGACAGAAGAGACCGACTCGACGATTTCGCAGCGCCGCTAAGCCTGCCTTTTTCAGGCTGAAACCCATGAGGAAATAAAGACTTAGCATCACACGACACAACCCCACAGAGAACCCCAAGGCTGGCTGCTGACGTGCACCTCTTCACTGTGGAGAAGTATGGGGAGACGACGGCTGTGCAAAAAAAGGTCCTAATCGTTGACGACTCACCGGCCGAAGTCAAGCTGATGCAAAGCCTTTTGGAAAAAGAGGGCTACTGGCCGGTGGGGCTGAACGACCCCACGCGCGTGGAGGAAGCCATCGCTCACGAACGTCCCAGCGTGATCTTGCTGGACATCGTGATGCCGGACCGCAATGGGTATCAGGTTTGCCGGGACCTGAAAGGAAGCGCGGAGTTCAATTCCATTCCGGTGATTATGGTGACTTCCAAGTCTTCGGTGAGCGACAAGTTCTGGGGCGAGCAGCAGGGCGCGGACGGCTACGTAACCAAGCCGTTTACCCGGGACGAACTGCTCCGCGCGGTTCGGCGGTTCGTTTAACGGTTTTCGGAGATTGCGCAGGCAAATGAGTGATGACTTTCATCTTGAGCCTCTTCCGGCAGACGCCGATACCGGCGAACTGCTGGAAGCGCTTGGCCCGATCGAACAGCGGCCTCCGGAATCGCAGTATTGCGTGTTCCGCAGCGGGCGAGAACGGTTTTGCCTTCCCGTGCTGGACGTCGAAGAGGTGCTGGATTGGCCGTTGGTGACGAAGCTGCCGTTGAGTCCGGCGTATCTGCTTGGGATTTTCAATTTGCGCGGAGTGATTGTGCCATTGATCGACATCGCCATGACCGAAGGCCGGCGGCCCGGCCTGCTTCCGAAGCATGTGGTGGTCGCTTCCCTGCGTAGCGAGAACCATTCAGAAGACGTGCGCATCGGAATCGCGGCGGACGAAGTAATTGGAACATATTCCGTGAAGAACGAAGATTTTCTCGAGCAGGCGCCCGAAAACGTGCCACATTGCATAGGAATGCTGCGGCACGACGACAGGCTTGCGCTGGTCATTGACCTGCGCCGGCTGCTTGAGGTGTTTCCGGGGCCCAGCATTTGAGCTTTTGGGAGGCGGCGCCCGTAAATGGCGCGACTCCGGTGAAAGGATTTGGAGGGTGGCATGAAATCGCGACTGAGTTCAACAATCTGGACGCTGGTCTTCCTGAACGGCGTGGCTTTTCTCGTCGTTCTTGGGCTGGCGTTCAGCGCCGGAAAGAAGGCGGGCGATGGCGGATTCGATCTTAGTTCTCCCGGCGTTATCGGAGGGCTACTGCTGGCGCTTGTGATGTCGGTGATTCTAGCGTGGCGCTTCGGCGCGCTGCTCGGGCCGGTGCAGGCTCTTGCGGAGTTCTCTGAGCGGCTTGCCGCGGGCGATCCTCGGGCGCGCGCCGAAGTCAATGCCACGAACGAACTGGGCTACATCGCCGACAACCTGAATCGCGCGGTGGCCAAGGTTTCCAAGGCCACGAGCAACCAGGACGCCAGCGACTCGCTGCAGAAGAACATCACGGACTTGCTGACGGTCATCAACCAAGTGGCGCGCGGCGACCTGACCCTTCGCGGCCGAGTCACCAACGACCAGCTCGGGAACGTCACGGATTCCATCAACTACATGCTCGATAACTTCACCAAAGTTCTCGAGCGCGTGCGCAAGGCGGCTATGGAAGTCACCGCCTGCTCGAACAACATTCTCGTAGCCGCGGACGAAATGCAGGCCGGCGCGACACAACAGGACCAAGAAATCACCAACACTTCGAGTGCCGTCGAAGAGCTGACGGTGTCGATGAAACAGGTATCCAACAACGCGGAAGCCAGCGCTGAAGCGGCTCGCCGCGCTCTCGACGCCGCCGAACAAGGCAACCGGGCTGTGCGCGACACCCTTGAAGGCATGCAACGCATTCGCGCTTCGGTGCAAGCTACGGCCAAGAAAATCAAGTCGCTTGGCGACCGCTCGCTGGAAATTTCGGAAATCATCAACGTGATTAACGACATCACCGAGCAAACCAATTTGCTGGCGTTGAACGCCGCCATCGAAGCGGCGCGCGCAGGCGATGCAGGCCGCGGTTTCGCCGTGGTTGCCGACGAAGTCCGCAAACTGGCGGAACACAGCCGCAGCGCGACAAAAGACATCGCAGCTCTTATCAAAGCGATTCAGGCCGAAACAAACGAGGCGGTGGTGGTCATGGAAGAAGGCACCAAAGAAGTGGAAGGCGGCGCCTCGCTGGCCGATCAAGCCGGGCGCGCGCTCGACGCCATTTCCAACGTTGTCCGCCAGTCAGCGGAACTTGTTCAGGAAATCTCCCTGGCCTCCAAACAGCAGGTGCGCGGAACGGAAGGCGTGGCGCACGCGATGCAAATTATTTCCAACATTACGCGGCAGACGTCGCAAGGAACCCGCGGCACGGTGGCAACCGTAAGCCAGCTCGTCAAATTGTCGGATCAGTTGAACGAAGCGCTAGCGCAGTTCCGTGCGGGGTCCAAAGCTTCGCCGGTGGCCCCGGAAACAACAGCAGCAGATCGGCCCGTCCCAGCGGGAGCTGTTCGTTAATCGTCTACGCCCTTACGGGTTTACAAGGCGAGTGAGGGCGTAGCGTAAGAAACAGACGGGAAAACGATGAGCGAGAGCCAGGGACCAGGCCACGGGCTGAGCGAACATGAATTGAGTGAGATCCGCATGCTAATCGAAGAGCGGACAGGGATTTGCTTCGATGAATCGCGCGAGCGGTTCTTCTCCACTCGTGTGCGCGAACATCTACGCGCCAAGGGCCTCAAGCGCGGCACGGAGTTGCTTCGTAACATGCGCAAGTCCAACTTGGAGTACGAAGCCCTTCTTGAAAGATTGCTGACGCAGGAAACCAGTTTCTTCCGCTATCCAGGTGTGTACGAGGCTTTTGAAAAGCGTGTTCTGCCCGAGCTGCATGCAAAGAAGTTCTGGAAGAACCCGAGAACTCTGCGCATCTGGAGCGCCGGCTGCTCGACGGGCGAGGAACCGTATTCTATCGCCATCACCATCGCGGATTCGCTCTCGTTTGCGGACTCCTGGAACGTGGAAATTCTGGCCACGGACATCGGCAGGCAAGCGCTGAAGCACGCGGAGCGCGGCGTCTACAGGGGGCGAAGCATCGCCAGCGTAAGTGAGAAGCAACTCGCGAATCATTTCTCCGCCGGGGGAGGCGGGCAACAGGTCAAGCCCAGATTGAGAAAGATGGTTTCGTTCGCGCCGATGAACCTCGCGTCGCCTGTCTACCTCGGGCGTAGGGACGCCATTTTTTGCATGAACGTGCTGATCTATTTTTCTGAGGATCGTCGCCGCACGTTAGTGCAGCGCTTCTACGAAACGCTCGAACCCGGTGGATATCTCTTTCTTGGGCACTCGGAATCGATTTCGAAAATGCCGGTAAAGTTCCAAGCCATCGTGCTGAACGATTGCATCCTGTACCGCAAGCCCACCGCCGATGAATTGCTGAAGCCAGAACTGGTCACGGAGGGACGCGCGTGAGCACGCCGAACTCTCCCGACCGCGAAGCCGTCGAGGTCTTCCTCCAGGAAGCCGCCGAGCACCTGCAATATTTGCGGGAATACGTCGGCGTGTTACAGGACGTCGAGCCGCAGCACGAGGACCTCGAACGTCTCTACATTGCCGCGCACACGTTGAGCGGAACGTCCGCAAGCTACGGTTTCCCTCGATTTTCCGAGATCGCCGGAAAGCTTGCGCACGTGTTTCAGTACGCGTTGAACGCGCCTTTGGGCGAGGACCTGCACGGGCCGCTGACCGAGTTTCTTTCCGACGGGATTTCTTTGCTGGAAACCGACCTTCTGGAAATCAGCGACACGGGCAACGAAAGTCTCGAAGACATTGCCGCGTTCAAGGACCGTTATCGCTTCGCGTTTCCCACCGAGCCACCCCCGCTCAATCTTGTGCAAACCCCGGCACTCGCACAGCCCCTTGAAGAAGAGCCTGAGGAAACCGCAGCCGCGGGGCCGACAGGTTCCTACTTCGATGCGCTTCCGGCCGACGATGAAGTGCCCGACGAAATTTTGGAGTTTTTTCAGCCCGAAGCGGAAGAGCATCTGCAAGTCGTCAGCGATTGTCTACTTTCACTTGAAGGCAACAACAATCAGGAAGAGATCAACAAACTGTTTCGCGCGATTCACACCATAAAGGGCTCTGCGTCGCAAGTGGGTTTGAAACGGCTAGGCGGCATCGCCCACCGCGTGGAAGATTTGATTGGCCGCCTACGTGACGGCGAAATTGAGCCGTCACCTGCCGTTGTGGATTTGTGCCTCGAATCGGTGGATATTTTGAAAAAAACGCTTCACCGGCAGTGGACCGACGAGGCGGAGATGCGCACGGGGGTCGATTCCCTGCTGGGGCGCATTGCGGAATTTGCTCCCCTCCAAGCGGAAGATTCGGAAGCGCAGCCTGTCGCTGCTGAAGCACCAGAGAGCCTCGAGCAACCAGCGGACAAGGCGGCGGCAGCGCAGACCGTCGCGCAAGTAAAAAAGTCTGCAAAGCAAGCTGCTGCCTCTGCTTCCTCGACGAAATCTGTTCGCATCGCGCTTGCCCGTCTAGACCGCATGATGAACACCGTTGGCGAGCTGGTCATCAACCGTACCCGCATGGTTGGTCGCGTCGGTGAACTGGAAAAACTCGTTGACATGCTGAGCTTTTCGAAAGAACGCCTGCAAGGAAAGGTTGCGGAATTTCAGGAAAAATACGAATTCAACCGCATCAGTCCCAGCCGAAATGCAATGCCGTGGAATCCTGAACCGCGGCCGAAGCTTCTTTCCAGCGCAGCGGGCGGTCAAAACTCTTTCTGGTCCGAATTCAGCGAACTCGAAATGGACCGCTACGACGACGTGAACATTCTCTCGCGCTCCATGGCGGAAATCTCCGCAGACGTGAACGAAGTGTTGTCACAGCTCGAGGGCTTCATCGGGCGGGTCGGAGGCGACATCGACGAGTTCACCAAGCTCGCGCATCACCTTCAGGATGAAATTACCGCGGCGCGTATGGTGCCCATCGGAACGCTCTATTCGCGTCTTTCGCGCGCGGTACGCGATGCGGCCAAGTCCACCAACAAGGAAGTGGAGCTCGAACTCACAGGAAGTGAGACGGAGCTCGATAACAACATTATTCAACAGATTTCCGACCCGCTCGTCCATCTGGTGCGCAACTCCGTAGCCCATGGAGTCGAGCTCAGCAGCGGTCGCGCCGCAGCAGGCAAGCCTGCGGCTGGAAGGATCACGCTGCGCGCGTATCACCGCGGCAACCACATCTATATTGAGGTTGAAGACGATGGCCGCGGGATTGACTACCAGCGCGTGAAGCAGAGCGCCATCGAGCGCGGCCTGGTTTCCGTGGAAACCTCCGACCGGCTCACAGAACGCGACATGCGCGAAATGCTATTCCATCCGGGATTCTCTACCGCTCCCGTCAAGACCGAACTGGCAGGCCGCGGCGTCGGTCTCGACGTGGTGCGCGCTAACTTGAACGCGCTGAACGGCGAAATCGAGATTCAGAGCGTCATGGGCCAAGGAACAAAGTTCACGCTAAAGGTTCCCCTGACGCTCATTATCTCGCCTGCACTCTTTGTCCGTTGTGGCTCGACGAATTTCGCGCTTCCGCTGGCCGTCGTTGAAGAAATCCGCCGGTTGCGCGCCGATGAAATCGAAGACGTTGGCGGAAAATTGCTCACCAAGGTCCGCGACGTGGTAACGGAAGTCATTCGCCTGGATACCTACCTTGGCTTGCCGCCGCTCGAGCCCGTAAACGGATTCTTCCGCATGGTCGTGGCCAATGCCGGAAACCATCAAATCGGTTTGGTGGTTGAAGAAGTTCTAGGCAAAGACGAAATCGTTATCAAGAATCTCGGCGAATATCTTCGCCGGGTGAAGCTTTTCCCCGGCACCACGATTGCGCCAGACGGCAGCTTGATTTTGTTGATTGACTTGAACCGCATGGTCGCTGCCGAAGCGAGCGAACATCGGCCCCTTCAAGCGAACGCCAGCGCCGCGCGCATTTTTGCGCCGGGTTCGGCCGCTGTGGCGCGCGGCACGATTCCATCAGAAGCCATCGATCGCGTCGAGCAGGAGCGCGTCATTGTCGTGGCCGACGACTCCATCAGCGTGCGCAAATTCGTGGGACGGATGCTGGAAAAGAACGGGTACCGCGTGAAGCTTGCTGCCGACGGCCTCGAAGCTGCCGAACTCGTGTCGCAGCACGGCTGCCACCTGGTCATCACCGACCTCGAAATGCCACGCATGACCGGTTACGAGCTGATGGTGCAGTTGCGCCAGAGCCCGTCCACACGACGCATTCCGGTGATGGTCGTGACTTCGCGCGCGGGCGCCAAGCATCGCAACCGCGCGATGAAGGAAGGCGCCTCGGCTTTCCTTACCAAACCCGTGCAGGAGGATCAGTTGATTGCGGCCATAGAACAACTCATGGGAACGGAGGCACCACGCCCGGCGCCTGTGGCGTAGAAGAAAATGGCAACCCCTTCCAAAAAGATTCGTGTGCTGGTTGTGGATGACTCCACCTTCATGCGCAAGGTGCTGGAGAACATTTACAGCAGTGATGAGCAGTTACAGGTCGTCGGCAGCGCCAAAGACGGCCGCGAAGCGGTCTCCCTGGCGGAATCGCTCAAGCCTGACGTCATCTCCATGGACATCAACATGCCGCACGTAGACGGCCTCCAGGCGACTGCGGAGATCATGACCACGAATCCCAAGCCCATTGTGATTGTCAGCTCAGAGTCCAAAGAAGGCGCGGCCAGCACTCTTCGCGCGCTCGAACTGGGCGCCATTGAATTCGTCGCCAAGCCCTCCGGCGGCATTGACCTGGACATGCAAAGCGTGAAGGAAGAGCTGCTGCGCAAGGTGCGCATGGCCGCCAAAGTTCGCGTTGTGCGCACGGCCACGCGTTTGGCCTCCAGCATTCAAAGCGCTGGCGTGAGTGCGAAGCCGGCCTCCACCCCGAAGACCAGCCCTCATCCCGCGGCCGCCAGCACGAATGATCAACGTTTTCCTGTGGTCGTTTTGTCTGCGTCAACGGGGGGGCCGGCAACCGTCATGCGCATTGCGCCGGGCTTCACACGTGACTTCCCTGCTGCCGTGATTCTGGTGCAGCACATGCCCGCCACATTCACGTCGCAATATGCCGCGCAACTCGCCGAATTCACGGAAATCCGCGTGAAGGAAGCGGAGTCCAACGAATCGCTTACTCCCGGCACCCTCTACATTTGTCCCGGTGGACAACATCTGCGCGTCACACCGACGGGAAGAATCCAGCTCGACAGCGCATTGGGACGCATCGATGGATATCTGCCAAACATGAACGTCACCATGGAGTCCGTCGCTGCCTATGCGGGTCCCTTGAGCATCGCCGCGGTACTCACCGGCATGGGCAACGACGGGACCAGCGGGGCACGGGCAATCAAGAATGCCGGCGGGCTCGTTCTAGCGCAAGACGAAGCAACGTGTGTGATTTTTGGAATGCCTTCGGAAGCCATTAAAGCCGGAGTCGTGGATCAAGTGCTTGGCGTTGACGACATTTATCAGGCCATTGAGAAGCGCGTTCTGGGGATTTGCAAGCCAACCCCGGCAGGAGTTCGATGACGCCGATGCAAGCGCCAGTGAAGTCGGGCCCTCTGCGCTCGGAACAGATCATTCTGTTTCGCATCGGCGAGCAGCTTTTCGCGTTGTCTTCTTCCTCCGTGCAGGAAGTGCGCAGCGCGGACAGCCTCTCCGGCGGTGCGTACGAAATCAGTGCGCCGGGCGTCGATAAAGTTCGTCAATTCGTGAGACGCGGGGCCAATACTCTCTTTCTCGTGAGCGGCGCGGCACATTTTGACCTTTGCGCGCCTGATGGAATTCTTGCGTTTGTGCTTCGCAATACGCGCACGGCCTTGCTGGTCGATAGCATCGAGAAAATGACCGCGATGACGCGATTGCAGGCTCTGCCACTTTCGTTCTGTCACGAAGAGCGCCAATGGTATCGCGGTCTCACCGCTCTTGACCAAACTGTAGTTCCGGTCGTACGCCCCGAAGGTTTTTTATCGGACGAAGAATTGATGAAGCTCGACGCAGCGCTGCCGCCGCCTGAGTTTGCGAGCGAAGAGCCCGAAGCGCAGGACGACAACGGCGACTTTGGCATGGAATTGAATTAGCGCATGGTTAAAACAACGAACTAAGGCCATGACCTTCTCCAGCGATCTTGAACTGAAGTCTTTCGTCCTCCTGCGACTGGGAGAACGGCGATTTGCCGTCGCTGCCGACGGGACCGCCGAACTGGTCGCGCCAAGCCGTGTATTTCGGTTTCCTCACAAGACCGCGAAGATTGAGGGAGTCATTTTGCGTCGCGGAAGAATCGTTCCGGTGTGCGACATTGCCGAAAGGCTGATTGGGAAATATCTTACGTCGCGCCGCTTTTATCTGATTGCTCTGCGCCACTATGGGCAAAGAACCGAATGGGTGGCTCTCCCGGTTACCGGAGAATGCGAATTGATCAGCGCGGAGCTGACGCCTGCCAGCGCGTCCGACGAGCCGCACGTTGCCGGCTGGCTTTCCCACGGCGGGGACGTTATCGAAGTCCTGAACTTGGACGCGTTGACTCCTGGCTCCAATGAGTTTCTCCCTTACCCGGCAGCTCAAAACGAAGTTGGAGCGCGTCCAGCCCATCTCGGTAAAGCGGAGGCCAGCCCGTGATCCCCGCCTCGCGCCCGATCAAGGTTCTGCTGAT
>DATFRZ010000033.1:0-7482 GCA_035262885.1 Candidatus Acidiferrum sp. | reverse complement strand
CAGGCCCGCGACACCATACGCCATGTCCAATTCCGCCGTCTCTTTGAACTTTTGCTTCTGGCGGTTGGTCATCATGCTGAAGGCCATGGAAAGCATTTCCTCGGGCGTGATGCGGGCGACGTCGGTGAGCGGTGTAAGCAGACCGTCCACGCGCAGATACGGGTGGTTGCCGACTTTAAGGTGCAAGTCGGAGGATTTGTTTTCGACGGCTCGGCGGAGCAGATCGTCAACGCTAGTCGGCATGTGAATTAACCCCGCAAACGTGCAGCGATCAATCGAAGCTAGCATCCGAGCGAAGGGCGGGCAAGGAGGCCCGGACAGGCTGGTTGCGCGGTAGTTACCTGTACGGAGGGGAAGTTCTCCGTTTTTGGCGATAAGTTCTTAGTGGGAAGACCAAAGAAAATGGAAGAGGGAAAATGGTTCGAAGCCGCATGCGTCGCTAGCAAGCCGGCCTTCTTTGGTCACGCTATTAGGCTTTTTTCAAGTAGAGGCTGTCATAGAGCAGGCCGGCGAGGAAGCCCCCCGCGAGCGGACCGACAAAGTAGACACCCCAACTGGCCCAATGCCAGGCGGCGAGAGCAGGTCCGAAGAATCGGGCGGGGTTGAGTGCGGCGCCGGTCAGCGGACCCGCCACCAGGATTCCCAACGTGATCGTCAGGCCAATACCGAAGCCGGAAATCGCTTTAAACGCGCCCTTTTCGTCGATTGCCGTAGCGAAGACTACGAGCACGAGGAAGAAAGTCGTGACCCCTTCGAGCGACATTGCCGCCCAGCGCGGAAAGTCTCGCGCCAGTTCTGGCGTGCCCAGAGCGACCGCGCGCCATATGTCATCGGGAATAACAGCTTTCAGAACGAACGCGGCGACGGTTCCTCCCAAGAGCTGTGCGGCCCAGTACAAAAGGGCTTCGACGGTGTTCACGCGCTTGGTGACCCAAATGCCGATGGTCACCGCAGGATTAAAATGGCCGCCGGAGATGTGACCGAAGGCGGAAACCATGATGGCAATAGCAAGGCCGTGCGCAAGGGCGATAGCGAGCAGTCCGACGCCTCCGGAGCTGCGCAGATACTGGTCCGCGCAGACCGAGCCGGCGCCAAAGAAAATCAGTGCAAAGGTGCCGATGAATTCCGCGACGAGCTTTTGCGTGATGCTGTACATGAGAGCTCCTCCCAGGGTGGAAAGGAAGATGCACGCGATTCGAACGCGTGCATTCTAGCCACATTGTGGCGTGGAATGCCAGCCCTCTTGTACCATTCGCCGCCGACACTTGGGGTAAGAAGGAGGGAAAATGGAAAGGTGGAAAAGGGAAAATGGAAAAGCCAGAACTCCATGAGCAAGCGACGAGGGGCAATCCACCATGAAGAAGAAGGCTAAGAAAAAAGCGGGAAAAACGGAGGCACCGGAGATCGATCCGAGATTTGCTCCCGTGGTTCGGGCATTCTCAAGAGTCTTGGGCGTGAAGACGAGAAAGCTTTTCTCCTCCTACGGCCTCAAAGCGAAAGGCAAGATATTTGCGATGTATGGAAGAGGGAAGATGGTGGTCAAGCTTCCAAGAGAGCGAGTCAATGAACTGGTGGAGGCGAAGAGGGGCGAGCGCTTCGATCCGGGGCAGGGGCGGTTGATGAAGGAATGGGTGGCTCTGAAGGACGGAGAATCCGGGTGGGTGGAACTCGCGTGGGAAGCTTACGAATTTGTGAGGAAGCGGCAGTCTTGAGGCCCTTGTTTTCGTCTGGCTTTGGGGGGAATGGCAGAAAGAATCTCCGGCATGGCGAATAAGGAACAATGGGTGTCCGGCAGGGACCTCTTTAAACGTCTAGGGAGTGAAGTACGGAATCCGATGTACAGGAGAAGAACATGAGTGAATTCCTATTTCTTTATCGCGGTGGTGAGGGCGGCAGGTCCCCGGAGGTGGCGCAGCAAACCATGCAAAAGTGGATGACGTGGATGAAGGAACTTGGAGCCAAGGGCCATATCAAGGACCAAGGCCACCCGCTGGAGCGCACGGGGAAGTTGGTCAAAGGCCAGAAGAAGGCGGTGACTGACGGCCCGTTCGCCGAGGCAAAGGACATCGTGGGCGGCTACACGCTGATCGAAGCCAAGGACCTTTCGCAGGCGACGGAGCTATCCTTAGGTTGTCCCATTTTTGAGTTCGGGGGCTCGGTAGAAGTTCGGCCGATCATGCAGCTGAGCATGTAAATGGAACTCGAGGAGCATCTCTTCCGGCGCGAAGCGGGGCGAATCACTGCCGCGCTCACGCGCCTCTTTGGAGTACACAACCTGGCGCTGGCGGAAGATGTCGTGCAAGACGCCTTCTGCCGCGCCCTGGAAGTGTGGAAATTCCGGGGGGTGCCGGAGAACCCGTCGGCGTGGTTGATGGCCACGGCGAAAAACCGCGCGCTGGATGTGCTGCGGCGTGAGCGCACGGCGCGCACGTACGCGCCGGAATTGGGGAGGCTGCTGGAAAGCGAGTGGACGCTGGTCCCCGCGATCCAAGAAGTGTTTTCACCGGCGGCGATCAAAGACGATGAGCTGCGCATGATGTTCTCCTGCTGCCACCCGCGGCTGGCGGAGGAGAGTCAGATCGCGCTGATCTTGCATATTCTGTGCGGATTCAGCGTCAGCGAGGTTGCTGGGGCATTCGTAAGCGGCCACGCCGCCATGGAGAAGCGCATAACGCGGTCCAAGAAGGTGCTTGCCGAGTCCAAACGGCTGTTTGAAATCGCGGACGACGCCGACTTTTCGGTGCGGCTGCCTGCCGTGCAGCGGGCGCTTTATCTGCTTTTCAACGAGGGCTATCATGGGTCGTCAACCAAGGCGGCAGTGCGAGCAGAACTTTGCCGGGAGGCGATGCGCCTGACAAAAATTCTCCTCGGACATCCCCCGGCAGCTACCCCGGCGACTCACGCGCTTGCGGCCATGATGCATTTGCACGCGGCTCGTTTGCCGAGCCGCGTGGACGGGGCCGGCAACTTGAGTCCGTTTTATGAGCAGGATCGGTCGAGGTGGGATACCGAGCTTATTGTCGAAGGGCAAAGGCTGCTGGACCTCGCGGCAACCGGGCCCGAGGTGAGCGAATATCACGTCGAAGCAGGGATTGCCGCGATTCACGCGACGGCCACCAGCGCGGAGAATACGGATTGGCGGACCATTGTGTCCTTCTACGACATGTTGATGTCCATTCGACCTTCGCCGGTGGTGGCCCTGAACCGGGCCATTGCGGTCGCGGAGATGGAAGGACCCGAAAGCGGGCTGCGAGAGCTTCATGCGATTGAAGGAAGGGAGCGGCTCCTAAGCTACCCGTTCTATTCCGCAGCGCTTGGCGAATTAGAACTGCGCCGAGGGAGACGCAAGGTTGCGCGCGAGCACTTCGAGGCAGCCTTGTTGCTGGCGCGGAGCCCGATGGAGCGGCAATTTCTGGAGAGGCGAGTGAGCGCGTGTGATGAGAAGGACAACGAATCTGCGGCGGTCAGTGCGGCCGCGTCGCAAAAGACGGAGGTACGCTGACCTTATGGTGCGGCGGCATTCGCGCGTACTTTTGTGTGAGCGACGCGACGCCGTGCTTTCTGGAATTGGATAGCCGCTCGCAGAAACGCCAGCAAGCAGGGGTGCGGAGCTTCCGGGCGCGACGAAAGCTGCGGCTGGAACAAAGTCGCGATGAAAAAGCGATGGTCCGGCAGTTCGACGGCACGAGTCTCGCCCTGGATGCCGCGCGCGCTCACGCGAAGCCCCGAGGCCTGAAACTGCCTTTCGTACTCTTCGTTCACGCCGTAGTTGCAGTAGTACTGCTCGGAATGGGCCTCACTTCCGCAGATGGAATAAAGCCGGCTACCCGGCAAAATCGTCAAACGTTCGTCGCCTGAGGCTTTCGGGCCGGCTTCGCGACGATTCGGCAAGCTGCAGGAAAGCGGAGTGACCACATAGTGCGAGGAACCGGAGTTGTTCTCTGCGCTGTCGGCGTCGTCAATGTTCAAAACGTTTCGCGCATACTCTACCAGAGTATATTGGAAGCCCCCTCAAGTTCCGGTGAAAGGCCAGTCGCGGGTTCGAGCAAACTCGATGCCGCGCAACATTCCGTTGAAGCTTTTGTAGGGACTCCCTGGCCCAGCGATGAGTCCGTCCCACTGGCAAAGAGTTTGTGACGCGTCATCGCCTTCGAGGGTCGGCGTCGCAATCCAACGCACCGTAAGTGGGACTCTCAATTTTGTGGCGGCATCGTAAAGCGCTGCGTTGGTCGCAAAGTGCGAGTGATAACTGGGCTCGAAATCTCCAATGATGCCGATGCGGATGGGGGCGTTGGACACGGTTGGCCTCCCAAAGAATGGAACAAGCAGGTCACATCAGAACACATCGGGCTAATAGAGCCCAGAGCCAAATTGGTTAAAGTGCAACTTCGGGAATGGTCTCGATCCAATTGCGAAAGACCTGGTCCGTTTGAGATTACTATCCTAGCGAATGGCGGCGCCGACCGGAGCCCCCACGGGCGTGAGCCAATTGTGGCGGTCGGGTTTGCTGCCGGTGGTGATGGCGAAGAATTCTTCCTGCAACTTGCGCGTAATCGGTCCAGCCACGCCTTTGCCCACCTGAAGGTGGTCCACCGAACGGATGGGCGTGACTTCCACAGCCGTGCCTACGAAGAAAACTTCATCGGCGATGTAAAGCATTTCGCGCGGAATGACGGCTTCTTTGCACGGAATGCGAAGATCTTCGGCAATTTTGACGATAGCGTCGCGCGTGATGCCGGGAAGAATGCTGGTGGCCAGCGGCGGCGTGTAGAGCGTGCCCTCATGCGCCAGGAAAACGTTCATGCCGGAGCCTTCGCTGACATGGCCGTCGGAATCGAGCGCGATGCCTTCGGTGAAGCCGTTGAACGACGCTTCCATACGAATGAGCTGCGAGTTCATGTAGTTCGCGGCGGCTTTGGACATGGCCGGCAGCGTATTCGGCGCGATACGCGTCCAGGAGCTGACGCCCACGTCAACGCCTTTCGAGAGCGCGTCTGGACCGAGATAGGCGCCCCAACTCCAACAGGCCATGTAGAGGTCAATGGGAGAATTGAGCGGGTTCACGCCGACGTCGCCGTAGCCGCGAAGGACGATGGGCTTCACGTAGCAAGAATTCAATTTGTTGACGCGAACGAGTTCGCAGGCGACGTTCGAGAATTCGTCCACGGAGTAGGGAAGCTCCATGCGATAGATGCGGGCGGAGTTGATGAGCCGCTGCATGTGTTGGCGGAGGCGGAAGATAGCCGGGCCCTGCTTGGTTTCATAGCAGCGGATGCCTTCAAAAACCGCGGAGCCGTAGCTGACCACGTGAGAGAGAACGTGCAGAGTGGCGTCGTCCCAATTAATCCATTTTCCGTTATGCCAGATTTTCTCCGTCGGCTGAATCGCCATAGGTGCTCCCTTGGAAAGGCCGCGTGAAGCAGTGCGGCTGCAAAATTCAGAATACGGTACGGGAAAGCGAGCGTCAATGCAGCAAAGCTAGGGATGTGGGCCCCTTCGAACCAAATTGGCGCGCCTGGTGCGGCTGCGCGAGGCTGTTACTTGCTGGTTTTTGCTTGCTGGTCAGCATTCGCTGGCCGTTCCAAAGAGTGGAAAGCGGTTTGCGCCTGCCTAAGGATATCGCCGTTGCCATTTTCCCAGACCCCCAAGAGAAAGAAAGGCAACGCCGTGGCTAAGGCCCAAAGTTTAGCTTTGCGTGGGATTTTGATTTCGGGCTCCCAACGAAAGAGCTGCGCCGCCACGAAAAACGTGAGAATTGCCCATAACGCGAGCGCGAAGACTTGTACCAAAAGCTTCCATACGGGGAACGATTGATAAAGGGCATTCTGAAGGGCAGTCACAAGATACGTAGCCGGCAAAAAGAGGCTAAAGTGCTGGACGGAGTTTGGCAAGTACGCAAGCGGGAATGTAGCGCCGGAGAGAAAAATCAATGGCAGCCAAATCAGCTGGTTCAGCACCTGGGTCTCTTGCATGGTGTTGGTCACGCTGGCTACGACGAGACCGAGAGAGCCAAAGGAAACGGTGCCTACGGTAACCAGAACGGCGAGCGAGAGAAGGTTACCGAGGCTCGGCACACGAAAGATGAATCGCGCGAGAAGTAGCTCAACACAAACGGTCGGAACCGTGAGAACGAAATTTGCCAGGAGGCTTGACGCCAGCATATCTGTGGCGGTGACGGGGGTGACGTGGAAGCGGCGCAGGATTCCCTGTTCGCGGAACATCACGAGTGCGGCACTGAGTCCCCAGAAGCTGCCCATCACATTGAAAGCGATAACGGGACCCAGGAAATAACTGACCACACGGGGATTGCCGCGGGCGAAAATTCCAGCATAAAGGAAAAACATCCCGAGCGGAAAGACCACACTGAAGAAGAAAAACATCTTATTTCGCATGGCGAGCTGAATGCGTGTGCGGGTCAATGTGGTGAAGTTGGTCAATCGCGTAGCCTCCTTCCGGTCATTTCAATGAAAACATCCTCCAACGAGGGCGTGGCGATTTCAAGGCTGACGAGGTCGTTGCCTTGGGCTTCGAGTTGTTTGACCAAAGAGACGATGGTTTGCGGCGGGCGCTGCGAATGCAAGACGTAAGCGCCGTCGAGTTCGCGTGCGTCGACCACACCTTCGAGGCTCTTTAGTCTTCCATTGGACTCGGGCTTGGAGAGGCGCACTTCAATGCGCGTGGTGCCGCCCGAGTGGGCTTTCAGCTCGCGCGGCGTACCGAAGGCTATTACTTTTCCGTGATCGATAATGGCCACGCGGTCGCAGAGCCGCTCGGCCTCTTCGATGTAATGTGTGGTCATCACGATGGTTTTCTTTTCGCGCTTCAGCTCCTCAATGATGTCGTAGATTTCCCGGCGCACTTGAGGATCTAAACCGGCGGTCGGCTCATCGAAAAAGAGAACTTGTGGGTCGTTTATGAGGGCCATGGCCAGAGCCAGGCGCTGCTTCTGGCCACCGGAGAGCTGGTGATAAAAAGTGTGGCGCTTTTCTTCGAGGCCGAAACGTTTGAGCAGTTCTTCGGGCTTGCGGCCGCGCTTATAGAAACTGGCAAAGAGGCGAAGGGCTTCGATGACGCGAAGTTTGTCCGGAAGGGAAGTGGATTGCAGGGCCGCACCGATTTCGTGTTTAAGGGCTACCGATTCGCGTTGCGGGTCGAGGCCGCAAACCGACACTTGGCCCGAGTCGAGGGTGCGCAATCCTTCGAGAATTTCGACGGTGGTGGTTTTTCCAGCGCCGTTAGGGCCGAGGAGACCAAAGACCTCGCCTTCTTCGACGGAAAAGCTGACCCCGCGCACGGCTTCCACTTCGCCGTAGCGCTTGACGAGGTTCTCCACTTGAAGGATGGGATTCGCCATTTTCCTCGCTCCTACCACGAGAGGCTGATCGGGAAAGAAGAGCTTATAGCATATCGCAGACCGCCGGACCTCACACAATGCGCGGCGGCGACCTGCGAGCGGATTCACTCTCGGATACGCTTGTGGGC
>DATFRZ010000032.1:0-14218 GCA_035262885.1 Candidatus Acidiferrum sp. | reverse complement strand
TCCGGCGGGCACTTGCTTTCGGTGCTGATCTTCTTCCCCGCAGTGGGCGCGGTCGCTCTGATGATGCTGCGCGGAGACGACCACAAATTCATCCGCTCGACTGCCATGCTCGTTTCCGTTACGGAATTTATTTTTTCGCTGCTTCTGCTGCGCGGCGTGCCCATCGGCGCTTCCGACTATCAGCTCCAAGAGTTTGCCAAGTGGATTCCCGCACCGCCCATTCGCTATCACGTTGGCGTCGACGGCATCAGCATGTTCCTCGTTCTGCTGACCACATTCCTGACGCCAATTTCCGTCTTAGCTTCATGGAACAGCATCCAGCATCGCGTGAAAGAATTCTTCGTCATGCTTTTGATGCTCGAAGTGGGCGTCGTTGGCGTTTTTCTTTCGCTCGACATGTTCCTCTTCTTCCTTTTCTGGGAATTGATGCTGATTCCCATGGCCTTCCTTATTGGCATCTGGGGCCACGAGCGCCGCGTCTACGCCGCCGTAAAATTTGTTCTTTACACCATGGCCGGCTCGATCCTGATGCTCGTCGGAATCATCTGGCTCTACAACGCCACAGGCACGTTTGATTTGCCGGCCATTCAACAAATTCTGGCGAATGGGCAAATCATTTTGGAGCCACGCACGGAGATGCTGCTCTTCCTGGCGTTCTTCGTGGCGTTCGCCATCAAAGTGCCGCTCTTCCCTCTGCATACTTGGCTGCCCGACGCGCACGTGGAGGCTCCCACCGCAGGCTCGGTGATGCTTGCCGGGGTCCTCCTGAAGCTCGGCACCTACGGCATGATGCGCTTCTGCCTGCCTCTGTTTCCGGAAGCGGCGCATCGCGTAGCGCGCTCGGTCGCCGCTCTGGCAATTATTGGAATTATTTACGGCGCGCTGGTTGCGATGGTGCAGCCGAACCTGAAAAAACTCGTTGCGTATTCTTCCGTGAGCCATCTAGGCTTCGTGGTGCTCGGCATCTTTGCCTTGCACAATATTTCCATGCAGGGCGCGGTGTACCAGATGCTCGCGCACGGAATTTCCACCGGCGCGCTGTTCCTCCTCGTCGGCATGCTTTATGACCGGCGGCACACCTTCGAAATCAACGAATTTGGCGGGCTTTCGACACCCATGCCGAAGCTCGCCGCGTTCTTCCTTTTCGTCGCGCTCTCCTCGCTGGGCCTGCCGATGCTCAACGGCTTCGTCGGCGAATTTTTGATTCTCCTCGGCACCTACCAGCGCCACTGGGGCTGGGCCGCGTGGGCCGCGCTCGGCGTGATCCTCTCCGCTTGTTATTTGCTGTGGTCCTACCAGCGCGTGTTCTTCGGCGAAATCACCGTGGAGAAAAACAAAACGCTGCCCGATGCTTCCATTCGCGAGAAGTGGATCCTCGCGACCATGGCCCTCGTCACACTGTGGATGGGCATCAATTCGCCTTTCATCACGCGGCGCACCGCATCTGCCACGGAAACCGTGATGGACCAGGTGGAGCCGCAACGCCCCTACGAAGCGGTCGCCCCCGCAGGCACAAAGCTCCCAAAAAACAATATTTCAGCCAGGGCGAAACCGCAGGCAAGGAAGCCGTCTTCGAGCGCCGCTGCAACGATTTCCGTGGAAAGGCTCGGAATTCACTAAAATGTTTCCTCAAGCCATCGACATGCAACGCGTGCTGCCCGAGCTGATTTGGTGCGGCTTCGGCCTGTTGGTGATGCTGCTCCAGCCATTTGTGCGCAGCCGGCAATTTTTCACTTTTGTTGCGCTGCTCGGCTCGCTCGCGGGAACCATTGCCGCTTTCACCGCGCTCGTTCACGGCGGCCCGGGCTTTTTCGGGCTCGTGCAGTCGGATGCGTTCAGTTTCTTCTTCCGGTTGCTCGTCGGCACCGTCTCCTTTCTCGTTATCCTCGCAGCTGGGCCGTATCTCGATCGTGAAAAATTGCCCATCGCGGAATTCTATGCGCTCCTTTTCTTTGCCACCGCCGGAATGGGAGTGCTGGCGTCGGCGCAGGAGCTGCTCACCGGATTCATTGGCCTCGAGATGAGCTCGATTTCGAGTTATGTTCTAGCGGGTTACCGCCGTGATTCGCTGAAGTCCAGCGAATCGGCGATGAAATACTTCCTTCTGGGGTCGTTTGCCACGGCGTTTTTTCTCTACGGCATTGCCCTGGTCTATGGCGCAACAGGCACGACGATGCTCGGCAAGATGGCCGAAGCCGATGCGGCCCAGAGCGGCACGCTGCTGAAGCTCGGCCTGGCCATGATTTTGATCGGGCTGGGCTTCAAAGTTGCCGCGGCACCATTCCAGGTGTGGACGCCCGACGTTTACGAAGGTGCGCCGACTCCAGTAACGGCACTTTTTTCCGCGGGACCAAAGGCGGCGGCGTTTGCGTTGCTGCTGCGCGTTTTTGCCACCGTGCCCGCAGCGACGCAATACTGGTTCTGGGCCTTCTGGGTGCTCGCAGCGCTGACCATGTTCGCGGGCAACCTCGGCGCGCTGGTGCAAACCAACATGAAGCGCCTGCTGGCGTACAGTTCGATTGCGCACGCCGGGTACATTCTGGTCGCGTTTGCGGCAGTCACCTCTATGGCGCAAGGCGGGTCGGCGGAAGCGGCGCCGGCTTATGCGGCGGTGCTGTTCTACCTGCTGAGCTACGCGCTGGTGAAGCTCGGCGCGTTCACCATCGTTTCGCAACTGGGCGGCACCGGTGAAAAGAACCTGTCGCTCGACGATTACGCGGGGCTTTCACAGCGCCAGCCGTTTGTTGCGGCGATGCTGAGCATCTATCTGCTCTCGCTGCTCGGGCTGCCGGTGACGGCGGGGTTCTTCGGCAAGTTCTACATTTTCAAGGCGGCGGTGAATTCGCATCTGATTTCGCTCGCCGTGCTGATGGCCATCAACAGCGTGATCGGCGCGTACTACTACTTGCGCGTAATCGTGGTGATGTACATGCGCGAGCCAAGCGTGGAAGCCGCAGCGCTCGGGCCGGTGCCATTCCCTCTCGCAGTGAACGCCGTACTTCTGGTGACCTTCGTCGGCACCATCCTGTTCGGGTTGTACCCGAATCCGGTCATCAATTTCATCCTGCGGCCGAACCTCCTCGGACACTAATTTCGCCGGAGGCAAGCGTAAACTGGCGCGACCAGCGCCTCTTGGCTCTGCAAAGCACTTGTCTCTGAAAATTAGCTTCCACGGGTAAGTTCGCTTACGTGTGCCCTGTGGTCTTGACGTTTCGGCCGATCCAATCAACTATCGGCCGTATTATGAATACGTTAGCCCTAAGTCTGGTCCACAGGCTGCCGCTTTCTGTTCGAATGCGCACCGAAAGAAAATGGCTCGAAGGCTGGCGCCTCCGAGCCATGAAGTTCTGGAATGACGACAACTTCTAAACTTTGAGCGCAATCATGGCCAGGGTGAAGAGCACCAGCGTTTCGACGAACACCAGGCCGAGAATCATGGCGGCGCGAATAGCGCCGGCGGCTCCGGGGTTGCGCGCCATCCCTTCGCAAGCCGACGAAGCAATACGGCCCTGCGCCAGGCCGCAGCCAAACGCGGCAATGGCCATGCCGAACCCAACGGCGATTCCCGAAAGGGCCTTGCTGCCTGCTCCGGCTTGATCCTGCGCGAACGCGGCCGGGGCGAACAGAGTTACCACGACGAGCACTGCCAACATCCAGATCCACTGCTTTTTCATGACTTCCTCCTTGTAGGCCGCCAGGAGGTGGTTCCCGGACACCGTGCGGCCGGGCTCACACTGAAGCGGCGAAACGAAACTCGATTACCTAGCCTTGAACGAGCGAGAAAACTCAGTCGAGCTAGCCGCGCACTCCTCGCTGCGCCCGCCTGCCGCAGGCAGGCTCGACCCCGACGCCCACCTCAGAAGGCGGCCGCTACAAGACCTAATGCTCTTCAGCCGTGGCCAAGCCCAAGTAGACGGCGGGAAGAACGGTAAAGACGTAAGCCTGGATGACGGAGACAAAAATGTGCAGGCCGATGAAGGCCACCGGAATGGTGGCGGGAAAAATCGCGAGAACCACGCCGAGCACAGGAGACTTGCTCCATCCAAAGCTGGCGCCCCCGGCAAGTAGCGTCAGGAAAATCACATAGATGAGGTCGCTGGCGAACATGTTGGCCCAGAGACGAACGGTGAGGGAGAGGATGCGGGCGGTGGTGCTGACGATTTCGACGGGAAACAAGAGGATGGCCAGGATCCAAGAACCTATGTCTTTGGGCGAGCCCGCAAAGGTCAGCAAGTAATGGCCGAGTCCGAGGCGGCGGATACCCTGCCAGTTGAAATAGAGGAAGGTGAGGACAGCGCAGGCCAGGGGGACGGTGGGATCGCCGGTCGGCGCCTTAAGAAAACTGCTGGGGAAAGCGCCCATAAGATTGCCGAGGAGAACAAACACGGAAATGGTCCCGACATAGGGGATGAGCTTGGCGGCGCCGTGATGCACGTTTTCTTCGAGCAAGTCCTTGATGCCGAAGCCGAGAGGATTGGTGAGCAGCATCTCGGCAACTTGCTGCATGGCGCCAGGCCTCTCGATGGAGAGGCGCGAACGCAAAATGAGGGCGAGAATCGTTCCGAGAATTACTACGACAACGGCCATTACAACGTGTTCGGGGATGGGCAGCTCCGGATTGCTCGGCTGGAGGTGCAAAGCGGCGAGGAGAGCGGCGGCAGAATGCCCGAAGAGATGATTCACGAATCTCGTCAGCCAGGTAACGTGTTCAGCCATTCGGTCAGTCCACCGGATGCAGGATTTCCCACACACTCGCCGCCATCGCCGCCGCTGCTAAGGCGCAGAAACCCAAAATCATGCTGCCAAGGGGAACGTGTAGAAAGATAAAAATAACATAGACAGTGAGGCCCAGCAACCCGTAGCGAAACAGGGCTGCAAGGTAGGTCGTCGCGGGAACTCTTGGCTTTTCCCGGCCTTCCTGCGCAGTGGAAACGGTGACGAGCGCGTCCAAGGCGCGCCTGAGCCAGCGGAAGTTGAGCCAGCCCAGCACCGTGCCGATGGCCAATCCTGCAGCCCAGAGATTGTGGCGCAGGACGGCGGCCGTAACGGCTGCGGTGAAACCGAAAAAAAGAGTGAGCCAGCTGATGCGGCGTTCGGTTTGGGCGCCGGGGACTGGATTGGCCACGCTATCGAACCTCGCACAACAAAGAGAGGCAGGACGTAAGAAAAGCGGCGGCCCTCCGTGCCTCAAGGTAAACAATCCGCCTTCGAGACTCAGGGTAAACCGCACTCCACGTGAGTTCGCCTCAAGTCTCGCAGCCGCCGCCAAGCTGAGGCGCAGCATCCCTTCGACTATGCTCAGGGTAAAGCTGCGCCCCTACAAAGGGTTGCGCCTTGGCGATCTTCCTTGACCGAAACATTAGTTCCCGTTGCCAGCGGGCAGGCGGCGCAAGACTTCGCGGACGCCGGCAAAAAAGCCCATTGCTCCCAAGATGAGCGTGAACCAAGGTTTCGTGTGCAGCCAGCGATCGAGGAAATATCCCATTGCGGCCCCTACGGCGACGGGGCCAACAAGAGTGAAAGGTAACTCAAACGCCAGCGCGAGAGCTGAGTTGGAGCTACTGTCCCTTCCGCTCTTCCTTGCCGGCACCGGGGATGAATGTTCGTCTGGCTTATCGTCCGAAGGCATATTGAGCGAGCCGGGTGAACGGCTCAGGATACAACCCGGCGGCGAGGGTGACAAACACGGCGACGCCGAGGGCGACGGCTTGCGCGTTGCTCATGACCGGACGCGGTGCTTCGCCGGGCGCTTTGAGCCAGGCGTGGACGACGATGCGGAAGTAGTAGTAGAGCGCAGGAACGATGTAGAGAACGGCGAAGACCGCGAGCACTGGGTGATGCGTTTCGATGAGGGAAAGGAAAATGAAATATTTGCCCATGAAACCGGCGGTGGGAGGAATCCCGGCGAGCGAAAGCATAAAGATGAGCAGGAGGACGGCGGCGGCGGGGCTGCGCTGGTACAAGCCGTTCAAATCTTCGAGTTCTTCGCCGATGAGACCTTTCTGGCGCAGCACGATGACCACCGCGAAAGCTCCTGTGGTCATGAACACATAAGCAAACAAATAAAATGCGATTCCTGTGGTTCCCGCTTCGTTTAGCTTGGGCCCGTCTGATGAAAAGGCGCCGACGACGCCCAGCAGAATGTATCCAACGTGCGAAATGGAGGAGTATGCGAGGAGCCGCTTTATGTTTGTCTGCGTCAGCGCGGCAAGATTGCCCCAGGTCAAAGAGGCGATTGCGACTCCAGCCACCAAATAGATCCACTCGATCCGCGAAATCGTGAAGACATAAAGCAATAGCCGTAGGAGCAGGGCAAAGCTGGCGGTCTTGGAAGCCATGCTTACATAAGTAGTGATTGGAGTTGGCGCACCTTCATAAACGTCCGGCGCCCACTGATGAAACGGAACGGCTGCGACTTTGAAAAAAAGGCCAACAGCCACCAAAACGAAAGCGAGGACTGGTAACAGTTGCAAGAGCACTGGATCGAAGGACTGAGCGATGGGCAAACTTCTCTGCAGCATTTCCCGCGTGGCCTCGCCCTGGGCTCCAGGTAAATGGCTAACAGCGACGGTATGGGCCAAATCTCTCAACTGTCCCAGTCTTGTTCCAATGCGATCGACATTGGTTGAAGCCGTCAGGCCATACAAGAAAGAGAACCCGTAGGCAAGTATTCCCGAGCTGAATGCGCCGAGCAGAACATATTTCAAAGAGGCTTCATTCGAACGCTTTTCGCGGCGCAGGAAGCCGGTGAGGACGTAGAAGCTGAGGGCCATGGTTTCGAGGCCGAGGAACATGACGATGAGATCGAAACCGGAGGCCATGAACATCATGCCGACGCAGGCGAAGAGCAGCAGCGCATAATATTCGCCTTCCTGCTCTTGTTCGATTTCGAGGAATTTCACAGAAAGCAGAATGACCAGCGCGGTGGCGGCAAGAAATAGCGCGGCGAAAAAAAGAAAGAAGGGATCCACGATGACGGACTCATGGAAGCCAAGCAATGAGCCATTCGCAGCAACAGGAACCCGCAGCTCCCAGACCGTGTAGGCGCTGAAAATCGTTCCGAGCAGCGCGAGCCCGGCGTTGAAGTATCTCTCCTTGACGCCGAGGGTGAAATCAATCAGCAGAATGCCCAAGCCGAAGAGCGTCAACTGTAATTCGGGAAGAATGAGACGCCCATCTCCTCCCAAGTAACCCATAAGCGCGCTGATGATGGGAATGTGCATAGGAGTTCGCGCTGCTTATTTCGCCTCCGCGACGACGGGAGCAGGCGCGGGAGGTAATTTTGCGCGCTCCTGCTGATAAAAGCCGGGATTTACCTGCCGGACAATGGTGTCGACGGGCTTTTCGATGAGCGCGAAGAACGGCTTGGGATAGACGCCGATCCAAAATGCGAGAGCCACAAGAGGGAGGAGCGTGGCCATTTCGCGGAGATTCAAGTCGGGCAAATGTTCGTTCGCGGGGTTGCTGACGGAGCCGAACATGACGCGCTGATAGAGCCAGAGCAAGTAAGCCGCGCCGAGAATGACGCCGAGCGTGCCCCAGGCCGCCCATGCTTTATGGACCTGGAAAGCGCCCTGGAGAATCGTGAATTCCCCGATGAAGCCGTTCAGAAGCGGCATGCCGAGCGAACTCAAGCTGACGATGAGATAGACCGCGGCAAAATTCGGCATGGGCGTGGCCAAGCCGCCGAATTCAGAAATCAAGCGGGTATGACGGCGGTCGTAGA
The DNA here is from genome assembly GCA_035262885.1 of Candidatus Acidiferrum sp. GTDB lineage: Bacteria > Acidobacteriota > Terriglobia > Acidiferrales > UBA7541 > Acidiferrum. The sequence continues at coordinate 6,492 of DATFRZ010000032.1, read as the reverse complement.
GGACGCCGACGATCAAGAAGAGCGCGCCCGTGGAGATGCCGTGATTCACCTGCTGAAGGACGCTGCCCGCGAGGCCGTTGGGGTTCAGCGCAAAGATTCCCAGCGTGCAAAAAGCGAGGTGGCTGACCGAACTGTAAGCGATGAGGCGCTTCATGTCTTTTTGCATGAGGCAGACGAGCGCGCCGTAGACGATGCCGATTAGCGAAAGGACGATGACGATTTTGATGATGTTGGAGCGCATCGGGCCGTCCCCGGGGAGCAGGGGCAGCGAGAAGCGAATGAAGCCGTAGGTGCCCATCTTTAGCAAGACCCCGGCTAGGATGACGGAGCCTGCCGTGGGCGCTTCGGTGTGGGCGTCGGGGAGCCAGGTGTGGAACGGGAACATCGGCACTTTGATGGCGAAAGCAAAGAAGAAGCCCCAGAAGAGCCAGGCTTTCAATGGATCGGAGAATTTCTGTGCAGCATCGAGCAGATAGGGAACGTCAAAGGTGCGAGTGGCTCCGGGCGCCACCGGCGCGTAGAAGTAGAGCGCCAGAATCGCCAGCAGCATGACCACAGAACCCGCCAAGGTATATAGGAAAAATTTGATGGCGGCGTAGAGACGGCGGTCGCTTCCCCAGACTCCGATGAGAAAGTACATGGGAACCAGCATCACTTCCCAGAAAACGTAAAAGAGGAAAAAGTCGAGCGAGACGAAAACGCCGATCATGCCGGTCTGCAAGAGCAGAAGCAGGATGTAGTATTCCTTGACGCGCGTGTGAATGGCGCTCCAGGAGGAAAGGATGGCGATCATGCCGAGAAACGTGGTGAGCATGACCAGCAGCAGGCTGATGCCGTCGATGCCGAGGTGATAGCGCGCGCCGATGGAAGGAATCCAAGAGACGTTTTCTTCGAACGAGAATCTGCTTGTGCCGGGATTCCACCAGCGAATCAGCGGAACCGAAACGAGAAAGCCGAGCACGCCAAAGAGGTTGGCGCCGATCTTGTGCGCCAGCTCCGCTTCGCGCGGCACAAAGAGCAACAGAATCGCGCCCACAAGCGGCGTGAAGAGAACTACGGTCAGGATATGATTTGCAAGAAAGTCCATGCTTCGCCTCTCAGCGCGCACCGCGCAGCACTACATGGAGGTGTTGTTGGTAATACACGAGAAGAATCGCCAGCCCCACGAGAATCAACAGCGCATAACTGGAAAATGTGCCCGTCTGCAGGAAGCGGATGGGGAAGCTGAGGAGCTGCGTCAGCTTGGCGCCGAAGTTGAGCAGCCCGTCGATGATCCACTTGTCCCACCACATGGAAAGCTTCGAGGTGAAGCGCGCGAGCCAGCCGGTGCCGTCCACGCCGACGCCGTCGATGACTTTGGCGTCGAAGCGACCGAGAAGCGTTCCAAGATCCTTGGTGCGATCCACGAATGCGGCGTCATAGATCTCGTCCACATAGTATTTGTGGAACAGAAGGTTATAAAGCCAAGGGAATCTGCGGGCGGCAAGTTCAGGGGCCAAGCGCTTGGAACAGTAGAATTCATAGGCCAACCAGAAGCCAAGCGCGACGACGGCCAGGGAAGCGAGCATGAGGCCGAGTTCCTTGGCGACAGCATGGTGGGCAATGCTGACCGCCCCCGTTTCGGGGATGACGCCCGTCAAAACCGGATCGAGGAAGCGCTCGAAACGATTTTCGCCGCCGAGGACGGCGGGCCATCCGATCCATCCGCCGATGGCGGAAAGGCCAGCGAGAATCAGGAGCGGGACGGTCATGGGATGGGGCGATTCATGGATGTGCTTTTCCACGTGCTCATCGGCGCGGCAGTGGCCAATGAAGGTAAGGAAAAACAGCCGGAACATGTAGAAGGCCGTCAAAGCGGCGGTGATGAAACCAACGACCCAAAGAGCGAAAAAGCGGTCAAAGGCGCGGCCAAGGATTTCGTCTTTGCTGAAGAATCCGGCGAAAGGAAAAATTCCGGCGATGGCCAAGGTGGCAATTCCGAAGGTTCTGGCAGTGGTGGGTATCTTCCTCCAAAGGCCACCCATTTTGCGGATGTCCTGCTCGCCGGACATCGCGTGAATCACGCTGCCCGCGCCGAGGAACAAAAGCGCTTTGAAGAATGCATGGGTCGTCAGATGGAAGATTCCGGCGGCGAACGCTCCGACACCCAGGGCGAGAAACATGTAGCCGAGCTGGGAGATCGTGGAATAGGCAAGGACTTTCTTGATGTCATTTTGAACGAGGGCCATGGAGGCAGCAAAAATCGCAGTGATTGCGCCGACGACGGCAACGACGTCGAGGGCGAAGGGCGCAAGCTGATAAAGGGCGTTCATGCGCGCAACCATGTAGACGCCGGCAGTGACCATGGTGGCGGCGTGGATCAGGGCGCTGACCGGCGTGGGACCTTCCATCGCGTCGGGGAGCCAGACGTAGAGCGGGATTTGCGCGGATTTTCCGCAAGCGCCGACGAAAAGCAAAAGAGCAATGGTGGTAAGGACTGGGGCTCCGGCAGCCAGGGCATGCGCGCCGACAGCGGCTTCGAGAGCCTGACGGATTCCGGAATCCGCCGCGACATTTGCGAGTCCCGTGGATGTGAAACGAATGGTGCCGAAAGTTACCGCGGTTAGCAAAATGCCGAGGATGAAGCCTGCGTCACCGATGCGATTCACGATGAACGCTTTTTTGCCGGCGTCGGAGGCGGATTTTTTCAGGAAATAAAATCCGATCAGCAGATAGCTGCACAAGCCCACACCTTCCCAGCCTACGAACATGAGGAGCATGTTGTTCGCGAGGACCAGCGTCAGCATGGAGAACATGAACAGGTTCATGTAACCGAAGAAGCGGTAGTAGCCGCCTTCGTGGCCCATGTAGCCAATGGAGTAGATGTGAATAAGGAAGCCAACGCCGGTAACGACGAGCACCATAACGGAGGAAAGCGGATCGAGGAGATAGCCCCAGTCGGCGGTGAAGCGAACCAGGTGGCCGGAGCTCATTTGCATTTGGCCGGGTGTAAGCCATGCGAAAAGGATGTGCTGCGCGACGCGATATTCGGGATCGGCGGAGAGCAATCGCGCCACGGCACCGAGAGCGAAGATGAAAGACAATCCCACGCTGCCGACGCAGAGGACGCTGACGACGGCGTTGGGAAGGCGGCGGCCGAAGAGAAGCATCAGCGCGGCACTTACCAGCGGAAACAGCGGGATGAGCCACAGATGCTCGAGAAAATATCCTGTCGGCGTCATGCTCGTGCGTTTCCTTGCGCAGTCATTTCGATTTGGTCGTCCATTCGTGCTACCACTTCAGCAAATCCATTTCGTCTTCGAGAACGGTTTCGCGATTGCGGAAAAACGCGATGATGATTCCGAGCCCGACCGCGGCTTCCGCGGCAGCATCCGCAATGATGAAGAGGGCAAAAACCTGGCCGGCGACGTCGCCGTAGAGACGCGAAAAAGCCACCAGATTGATGTTCACCGCGTTCAAAATAAGCTCGATGGACATCAGAATGACGATGACGTTGCGGCGCGTGACCACGCCGATTACGCCGATGATGAAAAGCGCGAGGCCGAGAAACAGATAATGTCCAATCGGAAGCATGGTTTCCTTAGGTCCTCTTCTTGGCCATGACCACCGCGCCGATCATGGCCACGAGCAACAAAACCGAAGCGATTTCGAACGGCAAAAGGTAGGTCTCGAAAAGGCTCCTGGCCACGGCTTCGGAATTGGGTGGGAGTCTGTCCACGGGAGCCGCGGCAAGGACAGGGACTCCCTGGCCGGGCATTTTGCCAGTGGACCAAAGCATCAAGCCTACTTGCGCGGCCAGCGCGAGGGAGATGAGCAGCGCGACCCACTTCTGCCGGGCAAACTGCAGTTGGCGCACCGCGGCGTCGAGATTCACCAGCATGATTACGAAAACAAACAACACCATGATGCCGCCGACGTAAAGAATGATTTGTACGATGAAAAGAAACTCGGCGCGAAGCTGGAGAAAGATTCCGGCGGTGGCCAGGAGAGCGGTAATCAGAAAGATCGCGCTGTGGACGACGTTGCGGCGCGTGACCGTCAGGATCGCGCTGATGACCGCGATCGCGGCAAAAAAGTAAAAGATGACTTGATCAAGCATACGAATCCGGGGCGGCGCTGCTGGCTTTCTGCGGCTCGCTCTTTTGCTCCGCAGCCAATATGAACAACGCGACAATCAGCGCGATGATGGACGCGGGGATGGTGGTCAGAAGCAGCGTCCAACCGCCTAAATGGAGGTATTGGCCCACGATCATGGCGATGCCGATTAGCAGAACGTTGATAATGGAGAGAGGAATCAGAAAATGCCAGCCAAGGCGCATCAACTGGTCGAAGCGGTAGCGCGGAAGAGTGAAGCGCAGCCACATGAAGAAATAAATGTACAGGCTCACTTTGAAGACAAACCAGAAGCCGCCGTGGATGCCCTCGTAAAACGGCTTCGCTGCTGCGGCCCATGACGGGTTCACCAATGGCGTCCGCAACAGCACGGGCGCGGCTAGCACCAGGGCCACGGCAAAACACAGGCCGGCAACGGCCAGCATGAACAATTGCTGCACACGCGCGGGCTGTTTGGGCGCGCGCCTGAGGCAATAGACACCAACACCGATCATCAACAGCGGCGGGAGGAAATCAATGAAATTGAGCCAAGTCGTTCGGGGGAAAGGCCGCAGCCAGCCCCCAAGGAACAAGGTGGTGGCCACGGAGGCGACCACAATCATGTTCGTGTATTCCGCTAGAAAGTACAATGACCAGCGGAAGCCGCTGAATTCCGTCATGTACCCGGCAACCAGTTCGGACTCCGCCTCCGGTAAATCAAACGGCGCGCGGTTGGTTTCCGCAATCGAGGCGACCAAGTAAGTGAAAAACGCAACGGGCGCGAGCAATCCAAACCAAATGCCTTGATCGTACTGGGCTTGGACAATCGAAGTGATGTTCAACGTGCCGGCGAAGAGAAGTCCGCAGACCAGCGCCATGCCCGCCGCGGTTTCGTAACTCACAAGTTGCGCGGAACTGCGAAGAGCGCCGATGAGCGAATAATGGCTGTTCGACGCCCAGCCGCCTAGAACAATTCCGAAAATGCCCATGGCGCTGACGCCGACGACAAAGAGAATTCCAATGTTGATGTCTCTTGCGATCTGGAAGGCTGGGCCAATCGCCAGGCCTGCCATCGCCAGCAATGCAGCGGCGACGGAAAGCACCGGCGCAAGCCAGAAGACCAGCTTATCCGCCTCTTCGGGAATGATGTCTTCCTTGAGGAGCAGTTTCACGGCGTCGGCAATGGGCTGAAGCAAGCCGTGGGGCCCCACGCGCATTGGCCCGAGGCGCGCCTGCATGTCCGCCATGATCTTGCGTTCCACCAGCACAATGTAGCCGGCAACCAGCGGTAGGATCGCGACAATCGCCAGGCTGCAAACGAGCGGCGCCCAGTATTGCTTTACGAAATCCATGGTGGCTTGCGTAACAGCTTGCATTATTGACCTGTCACCCCGGCTGTCAGACTGCTTCTGTGTTCACCAAGCTATCGGTCCACTTCGCCCAGAACGATGTCCAGCGTTCCAATAATGGCCACGACGTCGGCCACCAGATGTCCCCGCGCCATTTGGTCGAACGCCTGCAAATTCACGAAGGAGGGCGGACGGATTCGAACGCGATACGGCTGCACCGTTCCGTCGCTGATGACGTAATAGCCCAGTTCTCCCTTGGGGGCTTCAATCGAATGATAAACTTCGCCCGGCGCCGGCTTCAAAACTTTGCCGACTTTCGCGAGAATCGGCCCGCCGGGGATGTTTTCGATGGCTTGCAGGCAGATCAGGCGCGACTGGCGCATCTCTTCCATGCGCACCAGGTAGCGGTCGTAGGTGTCGCCCGTCGTGCCCACGGGAATTTCAAATTTGTATTGATCGTAAGCGGCGTAGGGCATCGCTTTGCGGATGTCCCACTTTACTCCGCTGGCGCGAAGCACCGGCCCGGTGGCGCCCAAAGCAATGGCGTCGGTTGCCTTCAGAATTCCAACGCCTTTTGTCCGGCCAAGCCAAATGCGGTTTTGTGTGAGCAGTTCCTCGTAGTCGTTGATGCGCGATTCGAACGCTTTGCAAAAGCGCTCGACGTCTTTTTCCAGCGTGTCGTAAGCTTCGTATTGCAGCCCGCCGATGCGAAACGCATGGGTAGTCAGGCGCGCTCCGCAATACTTTTCAAAAACCTTTAGAATTTCTTCGCGTTCGCGGAAGCAATAGAAGAGCGGCGTAAGCGCTCCGATATCCAGCGCATGGGTGCCCAACCACAACAAATGGCTGGCGATGCGCTGGAGCTCGGTCAAAATGGTTCGAATGACCTTCGCGCGCGGAGGCGCTTCCACCATCAACAATTTCTCGATGGCTTCGCAATAGCCCAGGCCGTTGCTGACCGCAACGACGTAGTCCATGCGGTCGACGTACGGAGCGAATTGTTGATACGAGCGGTGCTCGGCGATTTTTTCGACGCCGCGGTGCAGATACC
>DATFRZ010000031.1:0-7099 GCA_035262885.1 Candidatus Acidiferrum sp. | reverse complement strand
TGGCACGAGCCTCGATGCGCTGAAGGAGAGCCTGTTCCGGCTCGAGCTACGGCACCAGGCGGGCACCATCACGGAGGAAGAGTATTCCCGGGAACGGGCCAAGGCGGAAAAGGTCCTGCGCGAGCTGGTGCGGGGATAAGCGCCCCGGGGACTTGTCGTGTCAGGGGCAGGGGTACCCTACCCCCAGCAATTCATATGAATATCAAAATAAAGGGCTTACTAGATTTGATTCTTGTAAGCGTATGAAAACAAAGGAGGGCACTAGTGGGCATCAAGGGGGGTGGCGACACCTGCCTAGCTATGAGGTTGCCCGGTGAAAGCGTCTCGATTTATCCCCACCGGAATCCGCTTTGCGAACATAGAAAAACGGTACGGCAGTCTTTACGCGTTGCGCCGGGTATCCTTGGAGGTTGCTCCAGGGGAATGCGTGGCCTTTGCCGGAAGAAACGGTTCAGGCAAGACGACACTTTTGCGGATTGCGGCGACCTTGGTTCGTCCAACGGCCGGGAAGATGAACTTCGTAACCTCCGGTGGTGAAGCAACCGATTCGTCGGTGCGAAGCGGATTCGTGGCGCATGCCACGATGGTTTACGACGAATTGACCGCGGAAGAAAATCTTTTGATGTTCGCGAAGCTGCAGGGAATTGCGGAGGCGAGCGCTCGTACGGCGACGTTGCTGGAAGAAGTCGGACTTTCGCAGCGGCGCGATTCTCTGGTTCGGACTTTTTCGCGGGGAATGCGGCAGCGTGTGGCGATAGCGCGCGCGCTGCTGAACGATCCATCGGTGCTGCTACTCGACGAACCCGCTACCGGACTTGATCCGGAAGGACTTACCTGGCTGGCGAGCACGCTGCGCTGGATGCGAGAGGCGGGGCGCACGATCCTGATGAGCGTGCACGGCGAGTCGGAAATTTCTACCCTGGCGACGCGCGCGGTGCGGCTGGACGCAGGCTTGGTGGTGGCTGATACGCGTGCCGGCTCGGAGATGCACGCCATTCTCACGTTTGCCGGCACCTGAATGGCACTGCTTGCCGACACGACGGTGCTGCTGGGCAAGGAACTCCGCACGGAATTCCGTTCGCGGGAGCTTCTGACCACGACCGTGGTGTTCATTTTAGTGGTCGTAGTGCTTTTTAGTTTCACCTTTGATCCCAGCGTCGGAGAATCGCGGCGGTTTGGCCCGGGTCTTTTGTGGCTTTCGTTTTTGTTTGCGGCATCGCTGATGTTGCAGCCGTGTTTCCTGCGGGAGCAGAATAACGACACGCTGAGTGCGCTGCGGCTGTCGGTGGACGATCCGTTTTCGATTTTTCTGGCGAAGCTTGGCGCGAACACGCTGTTTCTTCTGATGACGGAAGTTTTGATGCTGCCGATTTTCGCGATTCTTTATAATGTGCACATCCTGGCGGTTTTTCCGCAGCTTGTGCTCGTTTTGTTTCTTGGCAGCCTGGGCGTGGCGATTCCGGGAACGGCTTTTTCCGCGATCTCAGCGCAGGCGCGCATGCGCGAGCTAATGTTGCCGCTGCTGCTGTTGCCGCTGCTTACGCCGGTTTTGATTGCCAGCACGGAGGCCACCGGTGGACTTTTGGCGGAGAATCCGGGACTGCGAATCGACTGGTTGGGGTTTCTGGCGGGGTTCGACGTGGTTTTTTTGACGGCGCTGTGGCTTTTCGGCGAATATTTGTTGGAGGAATAGTGCGCATGCGCAGGCGCAAGAGCGGAGCGAACGGCCCCGTAACGCCGCCTGGGGCGCAAAGAACGCGCCTCAGAAGGCCGGCCCTACAAAGAAGACCGCGTTGTGGTGGGGAGGAATCATGACGAAGAGCATCGTCAGCGCCACAGTCTTGTTTGTTCTGATTGCGGCGACGGCGTATGTCGCGTTTTATTACGCGCCGATTGAGAAGTCCATGGGGATCATTCAAAAAATCTGGTATCTGCATGTTTCCTGCGCTTTTAGCTCGTTTGTGGCGTTTGGTATCTGTTTTTATGCGAATCTGCGGTACGTTTTCACTCGAGAGACGAAAGCGGATTGGCTTGGAGTATCGGCCGCAGAAGTGGGGCTGGCATTCATTCTGGTGGTGCTCGTCAGCGGGCCGATTTGGGCGCATCCGGTGTGGGGAATCTGGTGGACGTGGGATGCACGTTTGACCCTCACGTTCGTGCTGGCGTTGCTGTACATGTCTTACTTGCTCTTGCGGTCGATGATCGAAGAGCCGGACAAGCGGGCGCTGTTCAGTGCGCTGTTTGGGATCTTTGCGTTCCTTGATGTGCCCCTCGTGTATTTCTCAATTCGTTGGTGGCGGACGCAGCATCCGCAGCCGGTGATTCTGGGCGGATCTGGCTCGGGGCTTGATCCACGGATGCGCGTTTCTTATTTGTTGATGTGGGGCGCGTTGACGGGGCTGCTGATTCTGCTTTTGAGCGCGCGGTACCGGCTGGAAGCGCTGCGCGCCAGCGTCGACGATTTGCGAAGGGAGGCGGAGGTTCGATGAAAAACCTGGACAGCGTGCTTGCGGCCTATCTCGCGGGCTGGGCGATTTTCTTTGTGTATTACATTTCCGTCTCGCAGCGCATGAGCGCGCTGCGCGAAGAGGTGGAGAGGCTGAAGGCGTCGCTGAGCAAGGGAAAAACGTAAGACCAGTTCTAAGGAATAAGTTGCAGTGTCCAAGTAAAGGGGGATAAATTTGCAGCGGAGGTTCGTACCGCTCCAAAGATTTCGCATTCTCCTTTCCCTTTCTACATCAAAACCATGAACAATAGCGGTCCCATCGACGGCCAAGGGGATTCAAGCAAATAGTATGGCAGGGAAGAAGCGCGTCGGGATTGTATTGTTCCAGCTTGGCGGGCCGGACTCGCTGGGGGCCGTCGAGCCGTTTCTGCTGAACCTTTTTCTGGATCCCGACATTATTCCGTTGGGGCCGCTGGGGATATTGCGGCGGCCGATCGCTAAATGGATTTCCTCGCGGCGCGCGCCTCACGTGGCGGAGAAGTACGCGGAGATTGGCGGACGCTCGCCGATCGGGACGCTGACGGAGCGGCAGCGCACACGGCTGAGGGAGGCTTTGGCCCCTTACATCGATCCGTTCATCGTCACCGCGATGCGATATTGGAAGCCGTTAGCGAGCGACGCGGTGGATGCTCTGCGAAAAGCCGGTCCGCTCGATGAAATCGTATTGCTCCCGCTGTATCCGCACTATTCGTACGCGACCACGCTGAGTAGCATGAAAGAATGGCGGCGGGTCTATGGAGAGCCGGACGGCGGCACGCCAGTACACATGATTGACCATTTTTACGATCACCCGAATTATATTCGAGCGTTGGCGCAACGGATTGGCTCGATGCTGCGGCAGTTTGCCGATAGCGCGAAGATTCATTTGGTTTTCAGCGCGCATGGGCTGCCGATGAGTTTGGTCCACAAGGGCGATCCGTATCCCGAACAGATTGGAAAGACGGTGCGGATGGTGTGCGAGCTGGGCGCGAGGGAATATAGCGGCTGGCCGAAGACGCATCTGCTTTGCTATCAAAGCCGCGTCGGACCATCGAAGTGGCTGCAGCCGCCGTTGACGGAAACGATCGAGCGGCTAGGGCAGGAAGGCGTGACGGAAATGCTGGTGGCGCCCATTTCGTTTGTGACCGAACATATTGAGACGCTGCATGAGATCAACATCGAGGCGCGCGAAGACGCGAAGAGAGCGGGCGTCGAGAAGTTCCGCATGATGCCCGCGGTGGGAGATTCGCCTTTGTTTATTGCCGCGCTCAAAGATTTGGTGTTGCTGTCCGCGGGGATTGAAGAGCGGCCGTCGCTTGCGCCGCAAGCAGCCACGCAAATGGGCGGGTCAGTTTGACGTCTCGGTGCCCTCATCGTTTGGAAGATCAGCCTCGGTGGTCAATTGCCGCGGGTTAAGCACCTCTCGGGCCTCGGCCGCGTCTTCTTCACGCACCAGGACTTTGAAACCGAACCCGCTCCACGCCAAATGGTCGCGCATGCCGCCGGCTCTGTCGGACTGAATTGTGGAGTCGATACCGGCGGACTCGAGGGCACTCTTGGCAAGGTCGGCATCGACTTGCGAGGCGAAACGTTCAACGACGACGAGTTTAATGCGATCCATGAGGACATTGTACGCCTCCTGACTTCTGCCCGAGTTGTACCGCGGTGATCGCCAACAAGTCCGCGGCGAGCCATGGCTAAGCATGCCAACTCGCAGCAAATAATTTGCCTACGCCCGGGCCAGGCGGGCATCTAACGTGGTGCGGTGAACTCTGCGGAAAAGCTGCGATTTCGCAAAATCGCCGGGACTCAAGGTATAATCCGCGGTTGTCCGTTGGAATGGCATCTAGCTAGAGTCAATGACAGCTCCTTACCATGCGGGTGTGCACCGATTTGCCGTTTTCACGGTTCTCTGGACGATCCTGCTTTTTGTCGCGGGGGCGCTGGTGACGTCGAAAGAGGCGGCGCTTTCCGTGACGGACTGGCCGAAATCGCACGGATCGTGGGTGCCACCGCTCCGTTCGCTGCAAGGCGGGGACTTTTTTGAGTTTTCGCACCGGTTTGTCGCCGTCGGATTGGGAATTTTTACGTTGCTGCTGGCGGTTTTGCTTTTGGTGAAAGAAAGCCGGGTATGGCTGCGCTGGCTGGGCGCGATTGCCGTGCTTGGAGTTGTGGTCCAAGCGGTGCTGGGCGGGCAGGTTGTCATTCGTTTGCTCCATTACTGGCTGCCGGTGATTCACGCGTGCTTCGCGCAGATTGTTTTTGCGGCAGTTCTGGGAATTGCGGTGTTTACGAGCAAATGGTGGGTTTCTGAGCGGCCGCAACTGGAAGATAAAGGCTCGCCGTCCATCCATTTTGTGGCGACGCTGAATGCGGCCGTGATTTATCTGCAAGTGATTCTTGGCGCGGGATTCCGGCATAAGGATATTCCCATCTGGCCGCACGCGGTTGGAGCGTTGCTGGTTCTTGGGACGGTCACCTGGACGGCGGTTGCGCTGCGGAAGCGGTTTGGAGCTTCGCGGGAGCTCGGCAGGGCGCGCGTCCTGTTGCATTCGATTTTTGGCACACAATTTTTGCTGGGGCTCCTGGCGTACTGGTCGCGGCTGACGACGGCGGATGCCCCGCAGCCTATGCCCGTGATGGTGACGTTCACGGTGATACATACGGTGGTCGGCGCGATTTTGTTTGCGTTTTCGGTTTTGGTGGTTCTGATGTGCTACCGGTTGGTGCCGCGCAGGGGGGAAGTGGCGGCTACGGCGCCGCAGGTGACGGCGGGATGAGCACCGTTCGCGGCGTCGATCTGACCATGGCGTCGCGCGCGAGTGCGTACATTGCGCTGACCAAGCCGGACGTGTCGTTTCTCGTGTTGATGACCACGGCGGCCGGATATTACATGGGCGCGCGGGGGCCGGTAAGCTGGCTGCATATGAGCCATGTGATTATCGGGACGCTGCTGATCGCCGGAGGGACGGCGGCGCTGAATCATTACCTGGAGCGCGAATCGGACCGCTACATGCGGCGGACGGCTTCGCGGCCGCTGCCGAGCGGCGTGTTGCGGCCCGGGCGAGCGCTGGCGTTCGGCGTGACGCTGGCGATTGCGGGTGCCGTGGATTTGTATTTTGCTGCTGGCGCGCTCGCTTCGGGGCTTGGCGTTTTGACCTGCCTGAGCTATTTGTTGGCGTACACGCCATTGAAGAAGCGGACGGTGTGGGCGACGTTTGTCGGCGCGTTTCCGGGGGCGATTCCGCCGATGATTGGCTGGGTGGCGGCTACGGGTTCGCTGGATCGCGGAGCGTGGCTGTTATTTGGCATTTTGTTTTTGTGGCAATTCCCCCACTTTTACGCGATTTCGTGGATGTATCGCGAAGATTATGCGCGCGCAGGGATTATGATGTTACCGGTGGTGGACCGCGATGGGACGCGGACGTTCCGGCAAATCATTCTTTATGCAGCGGCGCTGGTCGGAGTAAGTTTGCTGCCGGCGGTGCTTGGTTTGGCCGGCATCGTTTACTTCTTCGGGGCACTGGTGGTGTGCACTGCGCTGCTTCAAGTTTGCCTGTGGGCCGCGAGCAATAAAACGAATGTGCGCGCGAAGTGGCTGATGCACGCGACGGTTTTGCATATTCCGCTCCTGCTGGGATTGATGGCTTACGATAAGTTGCCTCGCTAATCCAGAGCGACTCGTGACTGGTGACTCGTGACTCGTGGAAGACGGCCTACGCGGACGCTAGCGAGATCATGATTTCCAATGCTGCGCTGAATGCGTGCCTGAACGGGCTTAGCGCGATTCTGCTGGCGTGCGGTTATGCGGCGATACGCGCAGGCAAGAAGAACGTACATAAAGGGTTCATGTTGTCCGCGTTTGGGGCCTCCACGCTGTTTCTCATTTCCTACGTAATCCATCACCTTCGCGAGAAGAAATTGGTGCTGTTTCAGGGGCAAGGGTGGATCCGGCCGGTGTACTTCGCGCTGCTGACTTCACATACGATTCTGGCGCTGCTGATTGTGCCGTTGATTCTTGTGACGCTGCGGCGGGCGTGGTTAGAGCGGTTTGATAAACACCGATTGATTGCGCGATGGACGCTGCCGTTGTGGTTCTATGTGTCGGTCACCGGAGTGGTCATCTATTTTATGGTGTACCAGGTTTATGCGCCGAAGTGACGTATCGACGGCTCCCAAATGAGGAGCGCTCTACCAAATCCTCCGAACCGGCATAAGAGGATAACAATCGAACCAGCAGAGGCAATCAATACCCGGGAGGCTCATGCAGCCCTGATCAGAGACTTACGCCAAGAACTGCTCAATGCCCCAAGTCCTGGGAAGACAAAACCTTTCTATGTTCCTCGCAGCACTGGCAGCATGGATGAGGATATAGACGGCTTCTATTTTAAACAAAGGCTGGCTGTGCCCGCAGAATCCAGAGTGGAAGACGTTTGCCCATATGCCGATAGCCGCGACGGACGACACCCACCCTCGATTTGTACAGATGAAATTGTTCAGAATTGGTTGTTGTCCTGGCGGAAGCCGGGGGGAACGAGGGCGCCGGTTTGCGGGGAGCGGACGGCCTGGCGCGTGCCGGCCTTGGGGAAAACGATGTGCCAGAAGTCGGTGTTG
>DATFRZ010000030.1:0-4237 GCA_035262885.1 Candidatus Acidiferrum sp. | reverse complement strand
GAAGTCTGGAAGAGATAAATGCTGAATGCATCTAAGCATGAAGCTCGCCCTAAGATAAGGTCTCCCAAGGCCATAAGGCCTAAGAAGGGCAGTCGAAGACTACGACTTTGATAGGCGGGAGGTGGAAGCACAGTAATGTGTTGAGCTGACCCGTACTAATCGCCCGTTCGGCTTAATCATAAAACTTTCTCAAACCGTCTTGGCCCCGCACAGGGGTCAGTTCAAAACGAGAGAGTGGAAGCGAACGCGTTGCTTCCGCAGTTTGCTCGATACGGGTCGAGCTTGTAATGCCAGCCAGTTTCTGTTGTCACACTCGCGATTTCCTTGCTTATGCGCGGGAAAGCGTCGCGCGAGTCACAAGTTTCCGGTGGTTATACCGCGAGGGTCACACCCGTTCCCATCCCGAACACGGAAGTTAAGCCTCGTTGGGCCGATGATACTGCGCGGGTAACTGCGTGGGAACGTAGGTCGCTGCCGGGATTAAATTAAAGAAAAGCCCCAAGCATCACCCGATGCTTGGGGCTTTGTGCTTTTGGCCAGAGAATTTCTTAAAGCAGGAATAAGGGAAACTTTATTCTTTATTCAAAGCCCGGCTCACGCCGAGGCCGGCTTCGCTGGCGGTTTCGAGCCAAGCGAGAAGGGTACGAAAGGCGTTTGCTAACGAAAAAGGGGCTTGAAAAAGTACTATTGACCCTGGCGGCTAACAGGACTAAGTTTATATCTCCCCTTCGGGCCCGGCTTGATATCCACAGTGAGGTCCCCATGAGCACGAACATCGTCTCAAGCACTGCTGCCAACGCCCTCCAAGAGCGATGGGAGAGATTGCGAAGCCATAAGCGGATCATTTCGCGCGTCAAGCTGCTGGTGGAGTGGGACCAGGGCGGAGCGAAAGAGAGCGCCAATGCGGTCACCGTGGACGTGAGCCACTCGGGCTGCATGGCCGTAGTGGGAGCAGACCTGCCATTACACAGGAGAGTGCGGCTGATTCATCCGGAAACCGGCCGCAAAGCGGACGCGGAGGTGGTGTGGCGCAGCCACGAAGCTTGGGACGCCGGATTCGAATTGGTGAAGCCCGACGCCACTTTCTGGAATTTGAAATAATTGGAATTTGGAAGCAAGCCACCACGCCTCTGGCTGCGTTCGAACGCCTCTGATCTGCTGCGGCACCTTTCCTTGGGCAAGCTCTTGTGAACCGTCTCCAAGTTTGGCACCGTCTCCTTTCTGAACAGAGCACCAGAAACCGAGCACGTTTGACGGCAACCGGGAATCTTAGCGGTTTCCGGCGAGGCGACGGTCGAGTGCCGGGGAGACCGTTTCGCTGAGGCGGGCCACCCAGAGAGCCGCGAGAATACCCGTGAAAACGTCCATGGTGTAATGGGCGCGCAGGACGAGAACCGTGCTGACTTCGAAAAGAACCAGCAAAATGGCGAAAGCCGTAAGCGACTTACGATGGAAGCGGTAGAGCTCTGTGGCGCCGAAAACGGCGATTGCGGTGTGGCCGGAAAAGAAAAAGTCATTGGCGACGTGATAGGTCACCAAGAGGGAAGGAAACCCGGGGTAGTGCCAGATCATTCCAGCGGGAGCCGGAAGGGAACAGAGAGCCTGCAGAAATTGCCGCAAAAGCATGAGCAAAACCAGCCCGAGAAACGGCCGAACGCTTCCGCCGAAGAGCCAACGACCGAGGAGAAAGAGCCCCAGTGCGTCGATCAAGGCGGAACTGGCGATCAGCAAGGCATTGGCTGCTCCCGGGTTTTGAGCGAAATAGGAATTTAGACTGGAGCTCAGGTCGTGCAGTGCATCTCCGATACCGCCGGCAGCAGGCGGGGTGCGCGCGCCAAGCAGCGATTGCGTCCAGAACCAAATCGTGAGAACAACTCCCGTCACCGCAAGCCGAAGAAGCAAAGTGCGCCAACGCGCGGAATTTTCATCGGGTTTCATGCGACGCGCTTCGCTGTGAGTGGCATTTGAGAACTACTGTGAAACCGTACGGCGCGTCATCTCCAAGGCCAATTCGCGCGCTTTCCGCAGATCGAGTTTTCCCGTACCCAGATAGGGCAGTTTTTCGATACGCCAAAACTGATCCGGCCGCGGCCGCCAGAGCGCGGGCAAGTCGCTCTTCGCCAGTTTTTCCAGGCATTCCTCGAGCCGTTCTTCGCTCAAAGTGTGGAGCACGGTGAGGCGTTCGCCTTTCTTCTCGTCGGGCACCGCGGTGACCACGAAGGTTTGTTCCGTGGCGCCCGCGAGTTCTTGCAGCAAATCCTCTACCTTGATGTGCGGCACCATTTCGCCGCCGATTTTGCTGAAGCGGCTCAGGCGGTCGGTGATATGCAGGAAGCCTTCTTCGTCCATGCGCGCGATATCGCCGGTGTTGTACCAACCGTCGCGAAGAACGTCGGCGGTTTTCTCCGGCTTGTTCAGGTAGCCCCGCATGACATTCGGCCCGCGGATGAGCAATAGGCCGGGCTGGTTGGGAGCGACGGGTTCCAAGGTGTCTGGATCCACGATCTTTACGGCGATTCCCGGCAAGGGGTGTCCGATGCTGCCGCGCTTGGCGCCAACTTGACGGAAAGAGGCAGCGCGAAAATCGGTGGTGTTGACGGTGACTGCGGGCGAACACTCGGTGCAGCCATAGCCTTCGTGGGGGCGGATGCCGAAGTGGTCCTCGAAGGCTTGAGAAATGCGGTCGGGCAATTTCTCGGCGCCCGCCATCACGAATCGCAGGCTGCCAAACTCCTCCGGAGCGCAACGGCGTGTGTAGGCATTCAGGAATGTAGGGGTGGCGAGCAACATGGTAACCGAGTATTTGCTGACGAGCGCGCCGATCGCTCGCGAATCGAGCGGATTGGGATGAAACACGACGCCGATGCCTGTGGCCGCGGGCAGGCAAAGCGTGCCGGTAAAACCAAAGGAGTGGAAAAACGGGAGAATGCCCAGGATGCGGTCGTTGGCGTGCAGCATAAAGACTTGATTGAGCTGCTCGACGTTGGACGCGATGTTGTAATGCGTGAGGACCACGCCTTTGGGATCGCCGGTCGAGCCGCTAGAAAAAATAATCGTAGCCAGGTCATCAAGCGTGGCGCGCCGCTCGCTTCCGGCAAATTTTGCCAGCGCTCGTGCCGGGAAAAGGCACGCCGCGAGCATGGCCGCCAATTTTTCGATGAAGCCGCGATCTTTGGCTATGTCCTCGATGAAGAGCACTTCGCCCGGCGGCTGAATTTTTACTTTTTCAAGGAAGACGCGCGCCGTCACGACGGTTTTCAAGTTGCATTGTTCCGCACAGGAGGCGAGCGTTTCGTTCGAAACGGTGTAGTTCAGGTTTACCGGCACTTTGCCCATTAACATGGCGGCGAAATTCACCAGCGCGCCGGGAACGGAAGGCGGGAGCAGCACGCCGACCATCTCCTGCCCTAGCCAGCGTTTGCGCATGCGCCTGGCGAGCACCAACGCCCCCACCAGCGCCGAAAAGTGGTTTAGCTTCGGCCTTTTGCCATCGGCCATTGCAAAGCGGAAAGGATG
Organism: Candidatus Acidiferrum sp.; assembly: GCA_035262885.1. Classification (GTDB taxonomy): domain Bacteria; phylum Acidobacteriota; class Terriglobia; order Acidiferrales; family UBA7541; genus Acidiferrum. The sequence continues at coordinate 721 of DATFRZ010000030.1, read as the reverse complement.
CCTTCGCGCGGTGTAGGCAAACGTTTCCGGCAGGATGTGCATGCGCTTCTTGCGTCGTTCGAACGCTTCCGCTCCGAGGTCTTGCACGACGCGGCGCACGTCCTGCGAAGTGGAGGTGGACGGCATCGGCTTCCCAAACGTTACGCGCACAGGGTACGGGATACGGCGAGGGAACTTCCAGAGGAAACGTCCACCGGCGAAACTAAAGATCGAGCCCCACACACCGTCGAGGTTGACGGGGATGATGGGCACGTCCACGCCCTTGATGATGCGCTCCATGCCGCGGCGGAACGGCATCATCTGGCCGATGCGCGTCATTTGGCCTTCCGGGAAAATGCAGACGACTTCGCCGTTTTTCAGCGCTTCCGTGGCCTGTCGCAGCGAATGAATCATTTCGCGGGGGCCTTGATCGGACGCGATGGGAATAACGCCGAGAATTTTTGCGAAAGGCTTGACCAGCGGGTGCTGGTAGGAGCCGCGGAACATCAAGAAGCGGATCGGACGGTCAATCGAGGAGATCAAAAACGCAGCATCGGCCATAGAAACGTGATTCGGCGTTAAAAGAGCTCCGCCGCGCGCGGGCACATTCTCGCAACCAACCACATCGAGCCAGTAAAGCATATACATAGCGGTCCACAATAGCAGTCGCAGCAACGAATCCGGCAGCAACCACACCACGTACGCAGTTGCTCCAAATGTCGCGAACGCCGACCAGAAAAAG
>DATFRZ010000029.1:0-35300 GCA_035262885.1 Candidatus Acidiferrum sp. | reverse complement strand
GACATCTCGGCTCGCGAGTCGCCTCGCGGCTCGCGGCCGCGGGTTTTCCGCTGACGGTCTGGGACCGCGACTCCAGGAAAACAGCGGGGTCTTCTGCGCCCGGTGTGGCAGTGGCGGAGAGCATTTCCGAACTCGCTCGCGGTGTAGACCGTCATGCTGTCGTGTCTCCAGCCGGGAACGTACAGCAGCTTCGCTGAAGAACTGGTAAAGGAGTGGGCAGTAGAAAATCCTACGTAGTGGTGGGCTCGAGATGACTCGAACATCCGACCTCTTCCGTGTCAAGGAAGCGCTCTAACCAACTGAGCTACGGGCCTGAATTCCCTTCAGTTTACCACGATAGTCGGCCCTCTGAAGCTGGACTTCTTTCACATTCTCGAAAACTAGAGGCCCAGGGCAACCCCGCCGAGGGCATGGAGGAGCCTAGCATATACCGCGCGCTCAAGCGAAACGGCGGCTCGGTCCGCTACCTGACTCTGCCGCGTGAGGCCCACGGTTACTCCGCGCGGAAATCGATTGAGGATGTGCTTTCCGAAACGCTGAACTGGTTTGGCAGGTTCGTAAAGAACGCGGGCCCGCGCGAAATGAAAGCGGCAGCAGACTCGAAGGTGCAAGACGAATGGACCTCAGCGACAGGGTTACATCCTTCTCTAGCTCTGTGGTTGGCCCAGGCCGAATTCGCGATGCGTGGTGATCAACGCCTGCTTCACAGCCTTTTCTTCGATCACAAACGAAATGTTGCTTTCAGACGACCCTTGCGCAATAGCGATCAGGTTTACACCGTCGCGGCCCAGCGCGCTGAATGTTTTGCCGGCGATCCCCGGAATCCCACGCATGTTTTCTCCCACCACCGCCACAATCGCGATGTTCGGATCCACGGTGATGTGTTCCACGCTGTGGTGCGCCAAATCTTGCGCGAACTCCTTGCGCAATGCCTCGACCGTCCGCTGAGCATCCGTGGCTGCAACAATGAAGCAGATATCGTTCTGTGACGACGATTGCGAGATCAATAGAACGTTAGCTCGCACCTCCGCCGTGGTGGAAAACGTCCGCCCCACCACGTCCGGCAGCCCCACAATTCCCGGCCCGCCGACGCTGATCAAGGTCACGTCCCGAATCGCCGTCAAGGCCTTCACACCGCCGCCGATGCTTCGGCCCTCGGGCGTGATTTGCGTTCCCGGCCGCCCCGGCTCGAAGCTATTGCGAATCCACACGGGAATCGCCGCCTGGGCCACGGGGTTGAGCGTTTTTGGGTGCAGAACCTTTGCGCCAAAGTACGCCAGCTCCGCGGCTTCGCGGTAAGAAATCTCCGGGATCGTGCGCGCTTCCGGCACCAGCCGCGGGTCTGCTGTCAGCACGCCATCCACGTCGGTCCAGATAATGACTTCATGCGCATCCAGCGCTGCGCCCAGGATGGTTGCCGAAAAATCGGAGCCGCCGCGGCCCAGCGTGGTCAATTGCCCTGCTGCCGTCGCGCCTATAAAGCCCGTCACCACCACCACGATTCCTTTTTCCAGCAACGGACACAACCGCGCCTGCGATTTCTCCCGCGTCAATTCCATCTGCGGTTCGGCCCCGCCGTGAAACGCATCCGTGACGATCAGTTCCGCTGCGTCAATCGCTTCGCTCGTCGCTCCCGTTTCTTTCACCGCTGCCGCCACCAGCGGCGCCGAGAGCCGTTCTCCCAAACTCGAAACGGCATCGAGTGTTCGCGGCGTCAACTCCCGCAACAGAGCCGTGCCCTCGCAAAGGCGGCGGCCCTCCGCGAGAACTTCATCCAGTTTCCTGCGGATGCACTCGCGCTCCTTTTCCCGGGGAACCAAGCTCATAAGAGCAGTCTCGTGCTGCTTGCCGAGCGCCTCCAAGATCACGGCGGCCTCCGCGCCGTTTCCGGCTCGCGCCTGATTCGCGGCCTCGATCAAACGGTTGGTCACGCCACTCATCGCTGAAACGACGGCGACGCAGCGATTTTCCTTGGCGGCATTCACCACAATCTTCGCCGCCCGCGCAATGCACGACGCATCCCCCACCGACGTCCCGCCAAACTTCATCACTTGCAGCCGCTTTTTCATTTCGCTCCGACACTTGCTAACGCGTCGTTGATTGGATCAGACCCCAGGGTTCCTTCATTGTACGGCACGCGTTGACTTTCCTTCCGCCGCGCACCTAACATGACAAGCGGCAAATTCGCGCTGTTCAGCAACGCGCGGAACCTTCCTCAGCCAAGCGGGTCGCACGCTGGTTTGAGAAAGAGGTGTGTGGCATGGACGCACGGCGAATCTTGGGTCTTACGCTGGTTCTTCTTGCGATTGGAGCTGCCGTCGCTCTGCATTTCTCGCCTTCTTCCGCCGCTCCGGCCGTTACGAAGCCCGGCGACGTGAATGAAGAGCGCATCGCCGCCGACGCCGTCACTGGCGTCAACTGGCTGGTCAACGGTCGCACCAACGATTCAAAACACTTCAGCCCGCTCAAGCAAATCAATTCTTCAAACGTCTCTAATCTAGGTCTGGCTTGGTATCTCGATTATGACGGCTTGATGGGCGTGGTGTCCGAACCCATCGTCGTGGATGGTGTGATTTACGTTAGCGCGCCGCTTTCGAAAGTTTATGCCGTCGAAGCCGCCACGGGAAAACTCCTCTGGAAATATGACCCGCAAATTCGTCTTGATCAGGCGTTGAACGGCTCCTATTCCGCGCGCACGAACGGTGGCGTGGCCGTTTGGGACGGAAAGGTCTACGTCGGCACCGGCGATTGCCGCCTCATTGCCATTGACGCCGCCACCGCCAACAAAATCTGGGAAGCGACGGTTTGCGAGCCCACGCAAACCGGAATCACCGGAGCCCCTCGCGTCGCCAAAGGAAAAATCCTGATGGGCTATAACGGTTCCGACGATGCCGTCCGCGGAGCGCTCGCTGCTTACGATGCTGAAACCGGCAAGGAACTCTGGCGCTTCTGGACTGTCCCCGGTGATCCCTCGAAGCCATTCGAAACCAAAGAACTCGAAATGGCTGCGAAAACTTGGCACGGCGAAGGCGCCTGGAAAATCGGAGGCGGCGACGTCTGGCATGCCATCACTTATGACGACGCCACCAGCCTCGTCATTTTTGGCACCGCGGGCGCGGACGTAGGCTACGGCGAAATGGCCGGCACGCAAATCACTGGCGAAAAACTTTTCTCGCAATGCATCATCGCGGTCGACGCAGACACAGGGAAATACGTATGGCACTACCAAACCGGGGCCGAAGGCGTGCACAACGAAAACAATCAAATCGTGATCGCCGACCTGCCCATCAACGGCGAGAGGCGCCACGTTGCGATGACCGCGCCCAAGAACGGTTTCTTCTACATCCTCGACGCAAAAACCGGAAAGCTGCTCTCGGCCAAGCCGCTGGTGAAAACCACATGGGCCTCGGCTTACGATCTGCAAACGGCCAAGCCGGTCCTCATTCCCGCTTCCCAAGGTGGTGGCCGCCAGTGGACCGTTCACAACTGGTGGCCCATGAGCTACGACACGCTCACCGGGCTTGTTTATATTCCAACGACGGACCGCCGCGACGACACCAAAGCTCCGGTTGAAGCCGGCGAAAGCGGCGCGGGCCTTTTTGGCCGTCTCATCGCCTGGGATCCCATCGCGGAAACCGCGCGCTGGTCCGTCGATGAAGAAATCGCCGTCAACGGAGGCGTTCTAGCGACCGCCGGCAACCTGGTTTTTCAAGGGCAGGGAACCGGTGAGTTTGCCGCGTACGCCGCCGACACCGGCAAAAAACTTTGGTCCATCCAAACCAAATCCGCTATCGATTCCATTCCCGTCACTTTTTCCGTGAACGGCGAGCAGTACGTCATCACCTCCGTTGGATGGGGCTCCGGTTCGCGTTTGTTCGCTCCCGCGCGCACCATGGCCACGCCCGAATCGAAGCGCGGCCCTGAGCGTCTTTACGCTTTCAAGCTTGCCAGCAACGTCCCCTTCCCGACGCCGCAAATCACAATTCCGCCGGTGCCGAAACCACCCGAACAAAAAGCTACGCTGAAAACGATTCGCGACGGCGAAAAACTGTACGTCTCGTTTTACTGCGAAGGCTGCCACTCGCCCGGCATCGACGGCAGCGGCGCCTGGGTGGAGGACGCTGCCGTTCCCGATCTGCGATACGCGCCGCCCGAAGTCCACAAAGATTGGTATCAAATTGTGATGGGCGGCTCGCATTGGTCGAAGGGCATGCCCGGCCTCGCCGACCCGCCAAAATTTGCTTTTCCAAACGCGCACCTCACCGTTCAAGAAGCCGACGCCATTCACGCCTACGTCATCGACCAGGCCTGGAAAGCCTACAAAGGCGAAGAAACCGCCGCTTACACCAAACGCGAAAATTATTAGCTGCCATTGGCGCAGTGGAATGTGCGCACCGTTGTGAAACTTTGAGCTCGTTGTCATCCCGAGCCTGTCTGCCACAGGCGGGCGGAGCGAGGGATCTGCTTTTCTCGCATTGCTATAGTCTGCCAATTTCAATACCATCCGGGGCAGTGATGGGCGCTGAACATCCGAAGAAAACAAGCTCGAGCCGCTTGAGCAGCGTTCTCACCGACGTTCATTTTTGGGTGCCGGTGGCCGTGCTCCTCGCGGGGCTACTGCTGTTGAGCTTCATGCGCTAAGCGAGCCGAATCAGAAAATTATGGCCTCCGAAGCCCAAACTCTTGGCTTATCCGCAACACCAACCGCCGCCCGCGCGAAAAAACTGCAACTCCTCGGTATTCTCTCGGGATTCACCGCAGGCGCGTGGCTCGGCGCTGCCGAAGCCCCCACGAAACTCGTCTCCATCGGCATTTCTCCTATTGCGATTTCTCTCATCATGGTCATGGGCGTTTTTCTCGCGCGCTGGAGCCTTCCCGCACTGATCCTGGGCACTTCCTCCGTCCGCGCCGACGTCCGCCGCGCGCCGCATTTGATCATCTGGGCTGTTCTTGCCGGCTGCCTCTGGGCTGTCGCCAACACGCTCACGATTTTCGCCATTCGTGACATCGGCCTCAGCATTGCCTTCCCGCTCTGGAATTCCAACAGCCTCCTTGGTATCTTCTGGGGCTTTCTTTTCTTCAACGAACTCCGCCAGGCCGGCTGGCGCCGCTGGACGGGTGTTCTCGGCGGCGCGCTTGTCATGTGTGTCGGCGCTACGCTCCTCGCCGTCGCCTCTTCCACGCAAGGCCCCGCGGGCCACTCGCTCCGCGGCGTTTGGGCCGCGCTGGGCGCAGGCGTCCTCTGGGGCACGATGTACATTCCTTATCGCAAAGCCTATCTCACCGGCATGAACCCGCTCTCGTTCGTCACTTTTTTCACCTTCGGTGAACTCGGCATGATGTCCGCGCTCGCCATCGGCTACACCGCCTGGGGTCCGCTCTGGCAGGAACTCAGCAGCGCGCGCGGCGTGATTTTCTGGTTGTTGCTCGGCGGATTCATCTGGGTCATCGGCGACCTCTTCCAGCAGTACGCCGCAAAGTATGTCGGCATCAGCCGCGGCATTCCTCTTTCCAATTCCAATCAGCTCTGGGGACTGCTCTGGGGCATTTTCGTTTTTGGCGAACTGCACGGCCGCAGCTCTTCCACCTACGCGCAAGTCATCGGAGGCTCACTCCTCATGATGCTCGGCGTCGGTGCGGTTGCTTTTTCTTCCGCGTCCGGAGAGGAGCAAACACGGTGGAAAGAAGCCGCGCAGCGCGAAGGCCGCCGCTACGGCGTCGCTTCCGACTACGTCGAAGCGCGCATGGACGGTCGCCAGGCCGCCGGTGAATCCGCGCCAACTCGCACTGTCTGGGACGGGCTCCTCGTCGCCGCCGCTACCGCCGTCTTCGTCGTATTCGCAGCGATGGCGCGGGTCCCGCAACTCCCGCTCCACTGGGCTCCCGCTGCCCTCCTGACCATCGCGCTCCTCGTCCTTCTCTTCGTTTGCACACTCGCCCTCTACCGCACCACTCGCTTCCACTGAGCTGCTGTTTCGACGTTTCATCCCCGGCACCTGGCCCGACGGTTCATTCCGAGAGCAGCGAGGAATCCTGGCTGGACTTAAAACATGGGCGCCGGCCGTCGCGACCCGCGGTTCCGTGCTTTCACCCCTCGTTCCGCTTTGCAATCCTCGCCACTTCATTTACAGTACGCCCAGCACGATGACCGTCTCCCCAAACGTACAAACTGTCGACGTCGTCGGCGTTGGCCTCAACGCCACCGACACGCTGATTCCCGTTGCTCACTATCCCGCGCGCGGCGCCAAAGTCGAAATCCGTCCCACCACCGTCCTCCCCGGCGGACAAACCGCCACCGCCGTCGTCGCCTGCCAGCAATGGGGGCTCCGCACGCGTTACGTCGGCAAAGTCGGTGGAGACAGCGCCGCCGCGCTGCACGCCGCGGAATTTTCGCGCCTCGGCATCGAAGCGCATCTTCTCACCGCGCCCGACTGCCCCAGCCAGCAAGCCTTCATTCTCATTGACGACGCCGGCGAGCGCACCGTCTTGTGGCGGCGCGACCATGGCCTCGCCCTGCTCCCCGAAGAGCTCCAACGCGACTGGATCATCTACTCGCGCGCGCTCCACCTCGACGGCCACGACACCGCCGCCGCCGCGCAAGCCGCCGCTTGGGCGCGCGCCGCCGGCGTTCCCGTCATCGCCGACCTTGACGAACTCTATCCCGGCGTCGAAGCGCTTCTGCCCAACGTGGATTACCTCATTACCAGCCGCGACATTCCCGGCAAGCTCGCTGCCATCGACGACTTGCAGAAGTCGCTGCCCGGCGTTCACCGCCGCTTCGGCTGCCGCCTAACCGCCGCCACCCTCGGCATCGACGGCGTGCTCGCCTGGGACGGCGCGCAGTTCCACTACGCGCCCGCCTTTCATGTCGACACGGTGGACACCACAGGCGCTGGCGATCTGTTTCACGCCGGCTTCATCTACGCTCTTTTACAAGGCTGGCCCTTGCCGAAGCAGCTCGACTTCGCCTGCGCCGCCGCCGCGCTCAACTGCACTGCCGTGGGCGCCCGCGGTGGCATTGCACCGCTCGCGGCCATCGAGCGCCTCCTCGCCGCCGGCCCGCGCCACCCCTCCGCTCTGTGGAACGACCGAGAGCAGGAATTGAATTCTGCAAGTTCCTGGACGAACAGGGACGATGACGTTTTGAGCGGGAGAGAAAAGAAGCTGGGATAGGATCGGAGAAGGACTTGGATTCGGGCGCGTTGGCCGCACCGCCCTCAATGATCGAAATGAGCGGACCGGCGGTGTTCGACTTGCCGCCAGAATCCCTGCAGGTGACGACCGAAAAAGTCCGGGAACTTGGATGCCGAGCAGAAGGAAGGCCTTCCCAACTTAGCGAGCCGGAGCAGACCGGCCCTGCAATACCTCTTCGTTCCTCTCGAGAATGAGCAGCGTTCGCCCGCCGCCGCTCGCTTTCAGCCCGCGCCCATGGATGGGATGGTCCGAAATTTCGTGGTGAGCTGTGTCATCTGATCCTTCATTTAGGGTCTCGAAATCGTATCCTGCCAGGCTGAGATCGATGAAATCGGAATCGCCAGAAAGCTGAAAGGAGATGCCCGTGTCGAAAAATCGCACCAGCTTGCAATCGAAGGCGAATCTGCCATCGGGCGCGGTAAGGAGCACACGCAGGGGCGTCTGTCCGTCTTGCCAGTCCAGCAGGCAGGTCAAAACGTCAGATAACTTGATCAATGGGGACAATGCCGACATTTCCGGTTTGCCCGCAGCTTTATTCTCGTGGGGATTCAGTCTCCCTCAAAGAGCTTCGCAGTGACTTCACCCACAGAGGAGCCTTGCCTTTCTCAAATTGGCGCAGGGCTACGGCAACATAAGCTCCGGACTCGTCGCTTTCGATCCTAAAGTGAAGGACTTCCCAGGCTCCCGAGCCTTGCATATCGAATACGATGAACTGTGGCGCCTTTTCGGACACCTCGAACCACGCCGTCTGCCGGATTTCCTCGAATTTGGCGATCGTCCAGTTGCCAATCACCGGCTTGGTGTAGAGCTTACCCACGAACTCCGAAGCGCTAAACTCCCTCAGAATCTCCACCGCCATGTCGGGTTCATCCGCCGTACCGAAGAATGCTTGGGTCCTGGGCTTCTGAATCCAAAGAAATGTGCCGTAAACGAGGATCTGCTGAGAACGAGGACTCGTAGCGAGGGGGGCTATGGCTCGGCCCATATTGGGTATCACCTAATCCGGAAGTGTGGTGTACCAATTCTGTGCCCTGCATTGCCCGTCGTACCAGTCCCAGTTTGGCACAGTGTGTTGGAGACATTAGCTGTTCATCCGTACAGGCACGGAGAGGCTCCCAATCCCTTTCACCATGACCGCCGCGCTTATTCATTTGCGCGGGTATCCTCCGAATGCCAGAATATCCAGATGCAAAAACCAACTTTTCTTAAACCATCTCGCTTTATATACGGCGTAGCTGCCATCCTAGCCGCCGGTGCGATGTTCTTGTCTACGGCACGGGCACGGCAGGACCTGCTTAATAAGGAACAGCAGGCTTCCAGTTCGCCGACACAGCAAGCGCCGGCTTCGGGCGCGACACAAGATTCTTCGGCGACCTCGACGCCCGCGAAGCCTGACGCCAAAAAGACTCCGGAGGCGAAGGCTTCCACCACGAAGCCCGCAACCACGGGTTCGCAGGCTAACGAAGCGGGCACCACATCTCCTTCAGCGAGTGCACCTGCGGCTTCCGCCAAACAAAATCCCACCACTCAAGCCGGCAAGGCCGATGCTACGAAGACCGCGCAGGCTGGCACCACGAAGGCCGGGGTGGCTGCCACCACGAAGACTGGAAGGGCAGGAGCCAGCAAAACGGCGACCGCCAAAACCGCAACTGCCCTGACACTCAAGACCGACAAGGACAAGCAGAGTTACGCCATCGGTATCAATGTTGGCAAAGGCTTGAGCCAGAATCTCAAGCAGACGGGCCTGGACATAGACCCCGCCATTCTGACCCGTGCCATCAAGGATGTCCTCAGCGGCGCCACGCAATCCATGACAGACCAGGAAGCCCAGGAAACCTTAAAGACCATGCAAGGGGACCTACGCAAAGCACAAGAGGAAAAGGCGAAACAGCTGGCCGAGACTAACAAAAAGGAAGGCGACGAGTTTTTGGCCGCCAACAAAACAAAGGAAGGCGTCGTCGCGCTTCCCGACGGTCTTCAATACAAGATTCTTCAGGAGGGCACCGGTCCCAAGCCCGCCGCCACCGACTCCGTCACCGTCAACTATCGCGGAACGCTCCTCAACGGCACGGAGTTTGACAGTTCCTATAAACGCGGCCAGCCTGCGACCTTCAATGTCGGCCAAATCATCAAGGGTTGGACCGAAGCGCTGCAGCTCATGCCCGTGGGCTCGAAGTGGCAGATCTTTATTCCTGGCGATCTCGCGTATGGCCTGCGCGGTGCAGGCCGCGAAATCGGCCCCAACGCCACGCTGGTTTTTGAAGTCGAACTGCTCTCTATCCAACCGAAGCCTGCTGCGCCTGCACCTGCCCCCGCCCCAGCGTCCAATCCAGCGCTGACTGCGAACCCTGCACCCACGCCAAACTCGCCCACGCCTGCTCCAAAACCAGCGCCACCAACGCCAAAGCCGGATGCGCCGGCGCCGCCGCCGACTCCAAATCCGACTCCCAAGCCGCCAACGCCGTGAAGTTCCTTGAAAATCGTCAGTCACTGTCATTCCAAGCGCAGCGAGGAATCTCTCTTCGCATCGGAGCTCAGAGAAAAAACAGGTTCCTCGTCGCTCGGTAGAGTCCACGTGGCGCGCAAAAGCGCGATGCGCTCCTCGAAATGACATGGTGTTTGATTTCCTCGGAGGCGTCTTTGGTAATTGCAGTTATCCCAGGGGACGGCGTTTTTTAGTTCTTACTTAAGTTGAGCCTTCACCAAGGCGAATGCTATCCTGCCTTTTATGGCGGAACCAGTCATCTCTCCGCTGGAAGTGCAGAGTTCCTCCCCGCTGGAGCACTCTCGGCGTCAGCTCGAAGCCTTGCTCGAAGTGAGCGAGGCCATCGCGCAGCAGCGCGACCTCCCCGCGCTGTTCCACGACCTCGCCGTGCGCTTGCACTCGGTAATCGAGTTTGACTTTCTGAGTCTGGTGCTTCATGACGCGGCAAAGAACGTCATGCGCCTCCACGTCCTCGAAACACATCTGCCGAGCGCGAAGCGGGCGGGTTCAGAGTCGGCGATCGAAGGAAATCCCGCAGGCTGGGTTTGGCAGACACAGCAACCTTTTGTGGTCAACGACGTCGACGAGGAAACGCGTTTCCCGGATTTTCTGCCGCGCTACCGCGAGCACAATGTGCGCTCGCTCGCGATTCTCCCGTTAACCACGGCGCAACACCGGCTCGGTGCCATGGGGTTCGGCCGCCTGGTTCCACACCACTACAGCGACATGGAATTGCAATTCATGCAGCGGGTAGCGAGCCAGGTCGCTGTCGCGGTGGACAACGCGCTGAATTTGGAGTCGTCGCAGGCTTACCAGAAACAGCTTGCGCGGGAACGCGACCGTTTCCGTGTGCTGCTCGAAGTGAACAACGTGCTGATTTCCAGCCGCGAGCTGCCCGAACTTTTTCCGGGCATCGTTTCCTGCCTGGAACGCGTGATTCACCACGACTACACTAGCCTTGCCCTGCTGGATCCACCCACGAAAACGCTGAGAATTTACGCATTCTATTTTCCGTCCAACCAGAACATCTTCAAGCCAGACACGATTGTTCCACTGGAAAACACGCCCGCCGGCCGCGCCATCGCTACCGGGCAGCCTTGTCTTGCGCGCGGCTCCGGACTGGACGCTTTTCCCAGTGAGGTCGTGCGGATTCTTCGCGGCGAAGGGGTGCAAGCGATTTGCTGTGTGCCGCTGATCCACCGTGACCACACGTTTGGAACCTTGAATCTGGCCAGCCGCCGCATCGATACTTTTACCCCCGCCGACGTCGAATTGCTGCAACCGGTTGGCGCGCAGATCGCGATTGCCGTGGAGAACGCGCTGGCGTTCAAGGAGATTGACGCGCTGAAGGACAAGCTGGCGGTTGAAAAACTTTATCTGGAAGAAGAGATTCGCAGCGAGTTTAATTTCGAAGAAATCATTGGCGAGAGCGCAGCGTTGAAGCGCGCGCTAGGGCAGGTGGGGCTAGCGGCGCCTGCGGGAACGACCGTACTGCTTCTTGGCGAAACCGGAACCGGAAAAGAACTCTTTGCGCGGGCCATTCACAATCTCAGCCCGCGACGCGACCGCACGTTCGTAAAAATTAATTGCGCCGCGATTCCGTCGGGGCTGCTCGAATCGGAACTTTTTGGCCACGAGCGCGGCGCGTTTACCGGCGCCATCAATCAAAAAATCGGCCGATTCGAGCTGGCCGACAAAGGCACGCTTTTTCTCGACGAAGTGGGCGACATTCCCCTAGAGCTGCAACCCAAATTGCTGCGCGTGCTTCAGGAACAGGAATTCGAGCGGCTTGGGAGCACTCGCACGCAGCGGGTGGATGTGCGCGTGGTTGCCGCGACGAATCTTGATCTTTCGAAGCTGGTGGCGCAGCGGCAGTTCCGAAACGATCTGTACTACCGGTTGAACGTTTTCCCCATCCAGATACCTGCGTTGCGCGAGCGCCACGAAGACATTCCGCTGCTTGTGCGCTACTTCGTGCAGAGATTCAGCCGCAGCCTGAACAAAGCGGTGGAATACATTCCTGCGGATGCGATGGACGCGCTGGTGCGCTATTCCTGGCCGGGGAACGTGCGCGAGTTGGAGAATCTCATCGAGCGCGCCGTTTTGCTGTCACCGGGAAAGGAACTGCGCATTCCGCTGGCAGAATTGAAGAACGGGACGCCAGGCGTGGCGAAGGAGGATTCCCTCGCTCCCTCCGCTTCCTTGGCTCTACCCATTTCCACTCTTGAAGAAGCCGAGCGGCAGCACATCCTGCGCGCCCTCAAGCAAACCAAGTGGCGCATAGCCGGACCCACTGGCGCCGCGACACTACTCGGCATGAAGCGCACGACGCTCCAAGCGCGCATGCGCAAGCTCGGCGTCCGCCGGCCGGTTTAGTTCGCTAGGCCAGTGGTGCTGGACAACTTGAGGGCGATTCTTCGAGCGATCGTAGGTTCTCTGTTTTGGATTCTGACCGCGTTTTGGTCGTGTTCCTATTCTGCTCGGTTGTCTATCTTGTCGAGAGGGAGGTCCTGACCGCGTTCTTCATTGGTAGATGCAGGTCTCAGGCGGCCTAGAACTCCATTCCCCGAATGGCACAGGAATTGGGCACATGGCCCCCCGGAACCCGAGATTGTTTAATTGCCAGAGGAATCCTTACTTGTCACGGTGTCGCCGTACTTTCTCCGAAGACGCCTTCGCGCCACCTGGCTACGGGCAGGCCGAGCCTTTGTCCAAGTCGTGCAGTCGCTTGATGGCTGCGGTATTGCGCTTTTCGGAGGCGGCCAAGAGTAAGACACGCGCCTGCTGGCAGTTTTTCGGCACGCCGTTCCCTTTGATATAGAGGTCGGCGAGTTCCACCGCGGCATTGGTGTTTCCAGCTTGTACCGCGGCCCATAACTGCGTCGGACTCATTCCCGACTTTTTGTCCGTTGTTGGGGAGGCGCCCAAGGACGCGGACGTTCCCGTCGAAGACTTCTGGGCCTTGACCGGCGCCACTTTAGGGGGATCTTTCCGAATCTCTTTCCAATAGGACGATGGCAATTGACTTCTTGAAGCCAGGCTCGACGTTGGCCCCTTTTTCGGCAGGACCGGGAGTGGGTTGGGATCAGAAAAGACTCCCGCAACGGGGTAGGTTGGCTTGGCTGCGGTTACCGGGGCGGGATCAGAAGCTGGCGGTTGCGATGCAGCATCGCTTCCTATCGGAGAATCCGGCAATGGCGGCTTGATCGTTTCCGCATGCGCGCGGGAATTCCAGAACTTCAGCGCGGGCAAGGTCACCAAGGCGGAAATGCTGATTCCAAGAAGGACCCCGCAAACAAGCTGACGCTTCTTGGCAGAAAGGTGCCGCTGCAGAGGGACCAATCCAATCAAGGATTCGATTCCGCGGAAAGAGAACGACGAAGGCAACGATGAAGACGACGAAGATAAGGGTGGAGACTTTGTGGCCGCAGAGGGCAGGCTCGGTGCGGCCCCGGATCCCGTGGAAAACATCGGGCGTTCCGGAAGGAGTTTTGGAGGCTCGATTCCTAGCGCGGGAGCTCGCAGCCCATTCGACCCTAACGCAGCGGCAGGCACGGGTTTCCGTGCTTCAGAAAGCTTTTCTCCAAAGGAGGAGATGGGTTTATAGGCGCGCGCTTTAGAGACGAACCTGGCGACGCGGTCCAGTCCGTTCGACTTTACTGGGGCAACCGGGGCAGGGGGCTTATGCGGCCGAAACGGTTCGGGCTGACCGACAGCCACAAGCTGCGGAAGAAGCGATTCCTCTTCCAGTTCCGGAACCTCTTCTTCCCCGCGCTCGGTTTCTTCCGGGGGCTCTTCCTTGCGCAGCCGCGATAGCCATTTCTTGATGAGTTCCCGGTTGGACTGGGAGAGTTGCGTGAACCTCAAGCCTCCGATGGTCCTGGAGAGATCGGTCCACGTTACTTCGCCCATGGCCTCGATGCGGTCCTTTAGGTTGAACGAAAACCAGAAGTACACTGGCAGGTTTCGTGGGACAGGCGTAATGGAACTGAAACTCAGCCCTCCCTCGGAGATGTTCAAAACTTTCCCGACCTCATCCCGTTCAATCTGAATGAAAGCAGTATCGTCCGGCACTTTCCGTAAAAATCGGCGACGGTTTTGATCCATAGATTTTCCAGGGCACTCGATTTTTTCGGAGCTATCTTTAGGAGCCGGGAGAAGTTAAAGATGTTCCGAGCTAGCGACCCGCGGCGGGAGGCGGGTGTGGCTAGCAAGGCTAGGTATTCTCTCCCTTGGTTAGACATTTCGCAATCAAAAAGGGTTTGTTGTGCGCAATAAGTTTCCTGCGATCGGGACAACAAAATCTCCCCTGTGGGTTTCTCCTTTTCTTTGCTCCTGGGTGCCTCAAATCCCCTACCCTTTCCTACTTTTATGTTTTTATCGTTGTTTCCGCGCAACTAAAAGTCTCTTTTCGGGTTGATATCCTGGAAACTTGAGAATGTCTGCTGGTCGCTGTTAACCTGGGGCCCCTGCCTGCCCATCCCAGCTTTGACACTCCGCGGTGGAGAATTTATGGATGCTGAGAAGCTTCGCACGGCTCGCGAAAAGATTACCCGCGTTTTCCGATATCTTGAGGCGCTGAACCAGCACCGCAATCCTCCCAAGCGCCAAATCAAAGAACAGCCCTGGCATCTCTGGCTCCACGACTTGCCCGTGCATCCTGCTGTGAAGCAAAGCGCGGCTAGGTCCGGCTCCGGCAAGACAAAGAGTGCCGATGGTCAAACGGAAGCCGCCAACACTACCTTTTCGTTGCGTGTGTCGCGGCCCCATTTGACGCCGCCTCCGGAGCCGCCCAGCGAAATTGTTTCCTGGCTCGAGTCGGGCTGGGACGATCCTTTCAACTTGGCGTGCGTTGTCGAGTGCCGCGAAGAGCCTCAGGGGAACGGCGAAAAATTGACGGTACAGTTTTCCGCGAATCCGGCGCGACTGGCCGCTCTTCGCCGCTGGGCACCGCTGCGTGACGAGTGGGCTCGCACCGAAAAGCCCGCGCGCCAGGCGATGCGCCTCTTCGAGACCTTTTATTCTCTTTATGGCCGTATCGACCGCGAGGCGGAGCGCGTCGAGCTGGTCCTGGGAGACGGCATCCTGAGCTGGCAGCGTCCGGAAGGCGGGATTTTTCACCCGATTGTTTTGCAACGTCTGCAGTTGCAATTCGACGCGTCGGTTCCGGAATTCACTCTGTCGGAAGCAGAATATCCCGTCGAGCTTTACTCGGCTCTGTTCCAATCCATGGCCGACGTGGACGGCCGCGCCATCGGCCGCTGCCGCGAAGAGATCGAGCAGGGCGGTTTTCATCCTTTATATAACGGCACAACTTCAAACTTTCTGAAGCGCATGGTCGTGCAGCTCTCCCCTCGCGGCGAATTCATCGAAGAAAGCGCGCCGCGCGGAGAGAGAGTCGATCCCAGCATCGGGCGGGACCCGGTCATTTTCCTTCGCGCCCGCACACTGGGTTACGCCGCCGCGATCGAAGGCATCCTTGCCGACCTGCGCACACGCGCGGACCTGCCGTGGTCTCTCCTTAATATTGTTGGCGAAGAATCGCCGATCCCTGAGGTCGCACCAAACGAGGGGGAAACTCCGGAAAACCCGGTAACCGAGAGTGGTGTCGATGTCTTGTTGAGCAAACCCGCCAACCCCGAACAGATTCGCATCGCGAAGCAACTCGAAGAGCATGGAGGAGTCCTGGTTCAAGGCCCTCCCGGCACCGGTAAGACGCATACCATCGGAAACCTCATCGGCCACTTGCTGGCGCAGGGAAAGAGCGTCTTGGTCACTAGTCACACCACCAAAGCCCTGCGCATGGTGCGGCACCACATCGTTCCGGAACTGCGTCCGCTGTGCGTTAGCGTCCTCGAAAGCGACTTGGACAGCCGCAAACAGCTCGAGAGCGCTGTGGGCTCCATTGCCGAAAGGCTATCTCGCGCCGATGCGAAAGCGCTGGAACTGGAAGCCAAAAAGTTCGAAGCCCAGCGTCACGATCTGTTGAAGAAAGTGGAAGAGCTGCGCAACCAACTCTGGGAAGCGCGTGCCGACGAATATCGCGAAGTTGCTCTTGCCGGGAAACATTGGACGCCCGCCGACGCAGCGCGCAAAGTGGCACAAGAAAAGGAATTTTACGGCTGGATCCCAGGACCCGTTGCCGCCGTCGCGCCCTTGCCTCTTTCTTCCTCGGAGTTGAGTGATCTCTATCGCACGAACGTTTCCCTTTCCGCTGAAGACGAAGCGGCGCTTTCCGGCCCGCTTCCTGAGATGCACGATCTTCCGCGGCCGGAAGACTTTGATTCGTCCGTCAGCGAGCGCAACCGCCTTCGGATGGAAGACTTGGATTTTCGCTGCGACCTTTGGCAAACCGGCGCTCCTCTGGGCACGACGGACGAATTTGACGCGCTCATCGCGAATTTGACGCAAGCCATTGATCCGTTCTCGGGCAACGACAAGTGGAAACTCGCGGCCGTGTATGCGGGAAAGTATGGCGGCGCGCATCGCGAACCGTGGGAACAATTGGTGACTCTCATTCGCAAAGTTCACGAAGAAGCGGCAAATGCCCAAGAAACTCTGGTGAAATATGGTCCGCAGCTTCCCGAGGCCGCCGATCCGGAAGAATTGCAGCGCATCGCAACCGAAATTCTCGGTCACCTCGAGCAGGGCGGCAAACTCGGCTCGTTTGCGCTGCTCACGCACAAAGCCTGGAACCAATTCGTAGATACGGCAAAAGTGAACCGCTCGCGTCCTCGCACCCTTGAACACTTCCGCGCGTTGTATACGGACGCGCACCTCGAAAATCTCCGCCGGCAGCTCTCGGCGCGCTGGGACCGCCAAATGGTGCCTCTCGGCACTCCGCCTTCGTTGCAAATGGGCGAGGAAGTGGAAAAAACGCTCATGCAATACTGCGATGCCATCGAGGATTGCTTGAATTGGCACGAAAGCACCTGGCTGCCGCTCCAGCAGCAGCTCGCGGACCTTGGTTTTCGCTGGGAGAAGTTTCTCGCCGAGCAGCCCGCGGTCCTGGGGGCCGAAGGTGAATTGTTTCGTTTAGGCAAAGCGGTTTCGGACGCGCTGCTGCCGATTCTCAACTCGCGCTTCCAGAAACTTCGTTTACAGCAACTCGAAGAGGAGTTCCGCGAGCTGAAAAGCCGCCACAAACTTGCCTCCCGAAACTCCCGCGCCGCCAAAATTCTCGTCCATTTGCAAAAAGCCATCCACGACGAGGATTGTGTGGCCTACCGTGACGCCTACGATCAACTCCTCGAACTGAAGAGCCGCCAGGCCGACCTCGATCTTCGTCGTTCTCTGCTCAGCAAACTGGAAAGCGCCGCGCCCGCTTGGGCCACCGCGATTCGCGGTCGCAACGGGGTTCACGGTAAAGGCGAACCGCCTCGCGACCCCGCCGCCGCGTGGATTTGGCGCCAGCTCAATGACGAACTCGATCGCCGAGCGGAGGCCTCGCTGGAGGCCCTGCAATCCAAAATCGAAAAGCTCCGCGAAAGCCTCCGCCGCGTGACCGTGGACCTGATTGACCGACGCGCCTGGTCCTGGCAAGCTCGCCGCACTGCTCCCCACCAGCGGCAAGCGCTCGTCGGCTGGCTCGACACCATCCGCCGCATCGGCAAGGGCCATGGAATTCGCGTCGGACTGCTGCGCGCCGAAGCCGCACGAAAAATGTCCGAGTGCCGTAGCGCCGTTCCCGTGTGGGTCATGCCGCTCTCGCGCGTAGTCGAAAATTTCGATCCACGCAACACTCGATTCGATGTTGTCATTATTGACGAAGCCAGCCAGAGCGATGTCATGGCGCTTGTCGCGCTCTACCTTGGCAAAACCGTGCTCGTCGTCGGCGACCATGAACAGGTCAGTCCCTCTGCCGTCGGCCAGGATCTCGGCATCATCCAAAACCTCATCTTCCAGTACTTGCCGGGCATCCCGAACTCCGATCTCTACGACGGCCAAATTTCCATTTACGACCTCGCGCGGCAGTCCTTTGGCGGCACCACTTGTCTCGTCGAACACTTCCGCTGCGTCCCCGAAATCATTCAGTTCAGCAACATGATTTCTTACGACTGGCGCATCAAGCCGCTGCGCGATGCCAGTCGCGTCCATCTGCTCCCGCACACCGTTGCCTATCGCGTCTCGGGATCGAGCCGCGACGGCAAAGTCAATCGCCAGGAAGCTTTATCAACCGCGGCGCTGATCGCTTCTGCCATCGAGCAGCCCGAGTATCAGCACAACGGCACCGGCCAGCCGCTGAGCTTCGGTGTCGTGTCTCTCGTCGGCGACGAGCAAGCGCTCGAAATCGACAATCTCTTGCGGGCTCACATTTCTCCCGATCGGTATGAATTCCATCGTCTGCTCTGCGGCAACGCCGCGCAGTTCCAGGGCGACGAACGCGACGTTATCTTCATCTCATTGGTGGACACCGCGCAGCGCGGCCCGCTTTCCATGCGCGACCAGGAACTTTTCAAGCAGCGCTTCAACGTGGCCGCCAGCCGCGCTCGCGACCAGATGTGGGTTGTTCATTCGCTCAACGCAAGCAATGACTTGAAAGCCGAGGACCTTCGCCGCCTGCTCATCGAGCACGCCCAGGATCCCAGTCGCTTGATGCGTGCGCTCGAGGAAAAAGAGAAGCGCAGCCAGTCTTCGTTCGAGCGCGAAGCCATGAAGTGCCTAGAAGCGGCCAGCTACCAAGTTGCTCCGCAATGGAAGGTCGGGTCTTTCCGGATCGATCTCGTTGTCGAGGGAAACGGCAAGCGCCTGGCCATCGAATGCGACGGCGACCGCTACCATCCGCTGGAACGCCTTCAGGAAGACATGGACCGCCAGTCCATTCTCGAACGCATGGGCTGGATCTTCACGCGCATTCGCAGCACGGAGTTTTTCCGCAATCCGGAACGCACGATGAAGCCGGTATTCGAAAAATTGCAGTCGCTGGAGATTTCTCCGGTCAATGTGAAGCCTCGCTCCACGCGGAAGAACGCGCCTCCGCCGGCCGCAATGCCGCAAAGCCCGTCGCAGGGATTAATCGAGCGCGTCATCGCTCGAGCCGAGGAGCTTCTCACATCCTGGGCTTCGCCGCAGGAAGCTGCATCTAGTCGTCGCCGCGAGTCGCGCCAGTCCTTACAAAGAGACTATGCGACGAGTTGAACGGTTTTCTCTCGCCGTTAACTGAACGTTTATAACAGCGCCCATTTTCCACTTTGTTTTTCTTCGAGGGTAGGTTACATTCAGCGTGCCCTGCCGCCTTGAGGTGTTCATGAAACTCTTCCTGGGTGTGCCTTTTCTGGCTGTGGCTGTCTATATTTTTGGTTTTTGTTCCTCGACTCCGAGTTTTTCCGAAGCGCCCAGCGGCTTTGACAACAAGCCCAATGGAATGGTGGACGACGCCACGCACGCCGCGGATCAAGGCAAGTTCGATGAAATCGAGCAAATCTCCAATGGACTTGGTCCGCTCTACAACGCGCAGTCCTGCCGCGAGTGCCATCAAAACCCAACTACGGGCGGCGCGAGCCAGGTTTCTGAGTTGCGCGTCGGTCATAGCGGCCCGGGCGGTAAGTTTGAAAACCCGGAAATTCCCATCAACCGCGGTTCGGAAACCATCAAAGGGCGTTCCCTTGTCAACGACCGCGCGATCTGCCCCAACGCCGCCTTTCCCGGGACGGAAATTCAGCAGCGCGTTCCGGATTCGGAGCACATTCGCACTTTCCGCATTTCTGTAAATCTTTTGGGCGATGGATTTGTGGAAGCCGTGCCCGACCAAACCTTGGTAGATCTCGCGAAAGATCAGTGCAACAAGAGCCATCATAAGATTTGCGGCCAGGTCCTTTACGTTCCCGTGGTCGAAGCTCCGGGCCAGACCGCCGTCGGCCGCTTTGGTTGGAAGGACCAACAGGCGAGCCTCCTGTCTTTTGCTGCGGATGCCTATCTCAATGAAATGGGAATCACCAGCCGGCTCCAGGCCGATGAAGTCACCAATCTTTGCAATACGGTCCAGGAGCCGAATGACCAACCCGACGCCGACGGTTTCTCTGACATCGACCACTTCGCGCGCTTCGTTCGCGCTACCAAAACGCCAGCGCGCGATGCGCAGCTTGCCGGCACGTCCAAGGCGAAACAAGGCGCCGAACTATTCGCCCAAATAGGCTGCGCGGAGTGTCATGTGGAGACGATGAACACGGCCTCCTCCGGCACCAAGGTCAATGGCGGCACGCTCACCATTTCCGACGCTATGGCGAACAAGCAGTTTCATCCCTATGGGGACTTCCTGCTTCACGACGTCGGCACTGGGGATGGCATCGTCCAGTCTATGACCGAGCATTATGGCAAGAAGATGTACTCGACCACGTGGAAGAATCTTTCTATCCCTGCTTTTGAGAGCACGGCCAACAAAATTCGCACGGCTCCGCTGTGGGGTGTGCGGATGCGTCCGCGTCTAATGCATGACGGCGCATCGCTCACGTTTACCGACGCGATTGTCCGCCATCGCGGCGAAGCTGCGCATGCCACCGAGCGGTTTCAGAAACTTAAATCGAGCGATAAGGAGGCGCTCCTCGAATTCCTTCGCTCGTTGTGAATTCGTGACTCCTCTAAGGTCGGTTCCCGGGCGCTGGCTGCGGACCTGGTTGCGAAGGCGGTTCAATCTTTTGCCCGTCTTCACCTTTTGTTTTCACTTCGACTTCCACAGGCATCTTGCTTAGCTTCTTGTAGGTGCGCTCGCGCCGCCGCAAAGGCCACCAGTCATAAAGGTAGATTTCCATCGGCCGCCACATTGCGACCCATCCCGCAATAGTGAGGCCTTCCCGCGCGACGACGCCCAAAGTGCTGTTCTGGTGCCCCAACAATACTTTGCTAAGCGCCAGGCACGCAGAGAGAAATACGAGCCCAATGACCAGGCTGACACGGCCCTGCGCCAGCAATCGCTTGAACTCGAGGTCGGCGATCTCGGCGCGGTGCGCAAAATAGTTGTGCACTGCTGTTTTGATCAGCTCCTTGGGATGTTCCGGAGGTAACTGCTCCAGGTAGATGTGCAATCGCACGGGCTCGTGCGCGGGAAACTCCTGGGCCCAACTGACGATGAATTCTTCTGCGTCTTCGTCGAGGTCTTTCTCGAGGAAAGGCGAAGGATCCATCGAATTGAAGAGTTGGGCGAGGTCGTGGAGCTTCAGTCGGATGTAGTGTGCCTGACGCCGCTCCGTCCCCCTGGCTTTTTGCAGAGAAAAGCGCATTCAGAAAGCCCTGCCTCCCAAATCTGGCACGAAATCCTCGTTCAGCGCAAATTGCGGCTCGGTTCCTTCCAGGGCCTTGCCCTTTCGGCCAGTATAATTGTTTGCGCAAAGGCTGTTGCGCCGCCCCTTCCGGCTCTTTGTTTCCTTGTTAGCCTGTAGATACGAAACGACATACTCCGCATCAAGGAAAACCTAGAGGTTTTCCACAGCGCGGCATGTCGCCATCCTTAAACCCGGCTCGGCCACCTGCCCGCAAAAAAAAGGGGCTTGCCGCTGGTTTTTGGGCCGGTTTGCGCGAAAGGGGAATAACGTGAAAATCGCACCAGCTCTTCTCACAGTGACTGGAATCCTCGGCGCGTTCGCTGCGCCGTCGCTCGTGCAGGCGCAGGCGCCATCAAGCTCTCCAGCGAAGAGTGTGTCTCGCACCACCAAAGCGGTGAACTACCGCCGCGGCGGCCCGGTCCCCAAGATCGACTTTCAGGGCACCGAACTGATGCAACAGGCCACCGGCGAAGCGCAGGTGCGAAACAAGGGCAACCGCGTCGAGATTGAAGCGAAATTCCTCGGGTTGGACGAAGCCACCAAGTTCGGCCTCGAATATCTCACCTACGTTTTGTGGGCCGTCTCGCCGGAAGGCCGCGCCGTGAACCTCGGTGAAGTGGTGCTCAAGGGTGGCGCGGGCGAGGTCAAAGCCATCACCGATATGCAAACCTTCGGCATGATCGTCACCGCCGAGCCGTATTTTGCTGTCACGCAGCCCGGCAACACCGTCGTACTCGAAAACAGTATCCCCGCCATGGCCAGGGTCGAAAACATCAGCGCCAGCTACGAGCTGGTGGCCCGCGGCGCCTATTCCTCTTCCAACACCAAGATTGAGAACGCCATCTTTGGCATTGACCGCAAGACGCCGCTCGAACTCTTCGAGGCGCGCAATTCCGTCCGCATCGCGCACATTGCTCTTGCCGACAGATATGCGGCGCCGACGCTCGCCAAAGCCGAGCAGCAGCTCCGCGCCGCGGAAGAAGCCTACGGGCGCAGGAGCGACAAAAAGGCGGTTGAGGCAGCCGCGCGCGAAGTCGTGATTACTGCGGAAGAGGCCCGCGTTATGGCCGTAAAACAAAAGGCCGAGGAAGACGCTCAAGCGAAAATTGCCGCCGACAAGAAAGCGGCCGAAGAGCGCGAAGCCAAAGCTCGTGCCGATGCCGCCGCCGAAGCGCAGCGCCGCCTGGAAGCCGAACAAGCTCGCAAACAAGCCGAAGCCGCGCAAGCCGAAGCGTTGCGCATGAAGCAGGAAGCGGAAAGAGCTGCCGCGGAAGCCGCTCGTCAGAAGCAGGAGGCCGATCAAGCGCGCGCCGCAGCTTTAGCCCAGCAGCAAGCCGCCGAAGCCGAAGCGCAACGCGCCGCGAAGGAAAAAGCCGACGCGCAAGCTGCGGCAGAGCAAGCTTCTCGTGACCGCGCCGCCGCGCAAGCCGACGCCGTAAAAGCGCGTCAGGCAGCCGCGCAGGCTGAAGCAGAAAAGGCCCAGCTCCGCGCGCAGCTCCTCACACAACTCAATTCTATTTTGCAGACACGCGATTCGGCTCGCGGTCTCATCGTGAATATGTCCGACGTGCTGTTTGACACGGGCAGGTACACCCTCAAGCCCGGTGCGCGCGAAAAGCTCGCGAAAATCTCGGGTATTATGCTCGCGCATCCGGGTCTGACCATGCAGATTGAGGGCCACACGGACAGTGTCGGCGGCGACGAATTCAACCAGCAGCTTTCTGAGCGCCGCGCCGGTTCCGTCCGCGACTTTCTTGCGGAACAGGGTGTGCCCGGGAATTCCATCACGGCGCGGGGCTTTGGCAAAACGCAGCCCGTCGCTTCCAACGACACCGCCGAAGGCCGCCAGCGCAATCGCCGCGTCGAACTCGTCGTCAACGGCGACGCCATCGGCGGCGGCGCCAGCGCCTCCGCGTCAAACGCGTCCGGCTCGCAGCAGTAGCCGCGCCGCAAATGTTTTTGTGGGGACGTCTCCAAGACGTTCCCATTTCTCCTCTGCGAATTTTATGTCCGGCAGCTTTCTTTCGGGCGCCTCATGCTGTATAGGTAGGGATTTACATTTTCCGCAGGAGCCCGCGAGTGATCAGAAGCAAAGCCCTTCCCCTTGAACTATCTCTTTTCTTTGTCGTTTCGTTCCAACTACTTCCTGCCGTCACCGCGAGTGCTCAAGAACGCGAGGGGCCTGGCAAGCCCATTGGCAACGTCTCCGTGGTCGGCAACCTGATCTTGATGGAGCTCGATGAGGGCGCACTCGGCCGCAAAAACCTGTTTGACCTCGGCGGGCACAGCCTTCGCTTCACGCCCGCGCGAGACGGATACCGCGTCGAAAACCTGCCGCTGGAGTGGGACGCGGAATTTGGTCAGAGAATCACCGGTCCTCACGTGGCGGTGCACAATTTTTCTTTTCCTTTTTCCGGGAAGGGTTGGGATGCGTTTACGGTCGGTGTTACCGGATCGATTCGTTTCGGTGAGCCCGATCATGCGCCAGGTTTTGGTTTTGGCGGCGGGCCGCCGCGTGATCAAGGTGGCGTTTCGATTGGACGCTTCGACCCGCTGAGCGAAGCGGCGGGAAACCTGGTCAACACCGTTCCTGCGATTTGCGTCTTTTTCAAGCCGCGCCTGTCGGGCGACCGCTACGTCAAAGAGCTTGCGGATCGAGTGGTAGTGACCTGGGAGGTGACCGAGCCCTATGGCAACATCCAGGACTTTACTTGGACCAAGACGACTAATCGTTTCCAGGCGGTGCTGCACAAGGACGGCGCGATCGAGTTTTCCTACGATCAGCTTGCGGCGAAGGATGCGATCATCGGCCTCTACCCGCTTATTCCGGAGGAAGCAGAAAAGCCGCTCCGCACACTCTCCGCTTCGAAACATTCTCCCGCTGCGGCCCATCTGGACATCCAAAAGTTAAAGCTTTCGGTTGTTGGCGGGATATTGCTGAAGGCCGCGTTCGAAGCGGCA
This sequence comes from Candidatus Acidiferrum sp., assembly GCA_035262885.1. GTDB lineage: Bacteria > Acidobacteriota > Terriglobia > Acidiferrales > UBA7541 > Acidiferrum. The sequence continues at coordinate 11,402 of DATFRZ010000029.1, read as the reverse complement.
GGTCCCGTGTTGCCTGCGGGAGATCCAGGCGTTGCAGGGATTGGCTATCGCATTTACTTTTACTCTCACACGCCTGAGTCCACAGGCTCTACCGCTCATGCCAATGCGGTGTGGACGATTCGCGGATTTGCGCCGCGGAATCGCGCCAACGGTGCCGCAACGAGATACATTGCATTCGGTGAAGGCGTCCCGCGCGCGGTCGAGGCGAACGGCAACACAATTTCCGTTCAAGGTATTTTGCCGGCCGCTCTTCGCAGCGCCAAGCAGATCTACGTTTCCGCTGACGCTTCCGCCGCGGGTTCCGAAGAGCCGGTAGCGCGGATTCCCGCAAAACCCGTAACGCTGAGTGGCATCCACAATCCCGAGGTCCACCTTTCTTCTCTCAAGCCACAGGAGGGCCCGTTTTCGCTTCTCTACGAGTCTTTCCACTATTACGCGCTGCCAAATCCTCGCGATTGGAGTTGCACCGTGATCAAGAGTCTCGGCGACAAATTCGATTTTCTGCCGTACTACTCGGACTTTCGCGTGGACAACCAGGAAGCGGGAACTCCCAGCAACGGGCCGCTCGGCGCGGTAGGCGGTGCCGTCACTGGAATCGGCGCGAAGCAGAGCGGGCTCGACTCCTACTGCACGCCGGGCCGGTTTCAGTGGGGATTCGTTCAACCTGTGTACGTCGGCTCGAACCAGATGCAAGAGCGCCCGCCCGCGGACGCTCCCATGGGAACAGATCACGACATTACTTTTTATCAGCAGCAACTCGCGGAAATTTCGGCGGACGGTAAAATGCCCCCCTACATGTACGCCATCTCGCAAATCGCGCACGAAATGGGCCATCGCTGGGCGGCGTTCGTTTCGGCAAAAGTGGGCGACGAAACGATTCCGCTCGGCCCCGTGCACTGGGCGCGAGGCCTGCAGGCCCAAGTGGCGTTTCCATACCGGCGGCCTACAGAAGCCTCGATCATGGGCGGCGGGGTCTGGCAGGACAATTTTGACGGCACGTACACGCAGCTCGATGACGACTATTACGTGCCCGCCACGGGATGGTCGTATCTCGATCTATATCTGATGGGTTTGGTGTCGACGGAGGAAGTCCCCGACTTTTTCATTCTGCGAAATCTGGTTCCCGCAGGCAAAGATGCCAATGGCCACCCCATTTTCAAGGCAGACCGCGGCAAAGTGACGATTCAAGACGTGATTGCCGCCGAAGGCCCGCGACTGCCCGGAGTTGACAAATCGCAGCGGGTGTTCAACACCGGAATTGTGATCGTCGTTCAGCATGGCGAAAAACCAAGTCCCGAGCTGATGGAGCGTGCTGAGGCGATTCGCAAACAGTGGATTGACTATTTTTCGATCACCACAGGTCGCCGCGCCTCCATGACCTCGAATCCCCATTGACCAGGGCGCATGGTTTTGTGCGGATCCTTCCGTTCCTTGCACACGAGCGCGGGCAAACCCCGCCGCGTCAAACAAGGTCGTCGAGGGTGGGGCGGGCGGCGCCTTTCCAGTTGGCGTCAAATTGTTTGCGGACGAAGCCCGCATCGTAGGCCTTGTCTTGTGACTTCAGCGCCTGCTCGAGCCCGAAAAGCGAACGAGGGTTGCGGGGATTGCGCACGAGGTCAGCGCGGAAAACTTCTTCAGCTCCCGCATAATCGCCGATCTTTAGCAGCACAGCACCGAGCGATTCGCGCACGGGATAAAACCAGTCCTGGGGTTCGTCGTACTTCAAGCCGTCTTGCACGGCAACCGCGGCGCGCAACTGATTCACGGTGGCATCCATATCGTTCTTTGCGAGCGCAATTTTTGCACCGAGCACGTTTTCCGCGATTTTCAGAATGTCTTTGGTCTTATTGTTGATAGGCATCTGAAAAATCTGGTCAGGCGAAGTTTTTTCTTCCGCTTCCGCAACGATCTTGTGCTCCGCCCCGGCGCCGTCCAAATTGCCAGTATTCGCCAGCGCCAGCCCGCGCGCGAAATGCCAGAAAACATTGGCGGTCACGATCGCTGCATCCGGTTCCGGGGTTTTCAGAATCTCGTTCCACTTATGAAAGCGCACTTCCACGGCCAGCGGCACGGTCATGAAGCCGCCGAGCGGCGGCATCTCTTTCACGTGCGGGCCGACGTTGCCCGCCAGCAACTGCGCACCGCGACGCGCCTCAGCATAATTTCCGTTCATCGCCGCAGCCATGGCAATGAAATGCAAGTTGTGGCTGTAATACATCATCGAATAGATGCCCGGTGCCGCACCGCCCTTGATGTACGCCTGATCGGCCAGCGCCGCTTTCTGGTTGGTCTTCAGCGCGGCCTCGTAATCCCCGGTTCGGATGTAAATGTGCGCGGGCATGTGCACAATGTGTCCCGCCGCAGGCGCAAGCTCGGCAAGACGATTCGCTCCCGCCAGCGCGCGCTCCGGCGAATTCGACGCTTCGACCGAATGAATATAGTAGTGAATCGCGCCCATGTGATTCGGTTCGCGGCGAATCACGGACTCGAGCGTAGTGACAATTTCCTCCGTGCCTTCTTCCGGTGTGCCATCCGGGCGCCAGAGTCCCCACGGATGCAGATTCATTCCCGCCTCGGCGAACAAGGTGGCGGCGTCGAGGTCGTCTGGAAAGCGCTTCATCACCTCGCGCATCGCATCGCGATACTGTTCCGCGGCGGCTCGCAAATCGGACTTGGGATCCGCTGGAAACCGCTTTGCCAGCGCCGCGATGTACGCTTTATCACTTTCGGAAGCACCGTCGGCCAGCGACTGCGCTTTCTCCATCGCCGCGTGTGCCTGCTTAAAGCGATCTTCGCTGGCGGGATCGTTGTAGTTCGGGCCGACGGCTTCCGCCGCGCCCCAAAATGCCATCGCCAGTTTGCCATCGAGTTCGCCCGCCCGCTGGAACGAGCGCGCAGCCTCGTCGTGGTTGAAGGCGTAAATCTGCCGCAGCCCTTGGTCGAAGAACGCTTGGGCTTGCGCGTTCTTTGTCGAAACCGGGTGATGCCACTTGCCGTAGCCAGTCATCAGCGCAGCCGTGAGCTTGGTTTTGCCCGCGACCGCGTGGTCCGCATGCTCTTGCGCAAGAGCGGGCCGGCCCAAGGCGAAAATGGTGAAGCAAAACGCCAAAGTGGCGCAAAACAAGGTCAAGATGCGGCGATGCATTCCGTGCCTCCGATAAAGTTTGCGAATGGGTGAATCCAGTGGGCTGGATTGTAGCATTCCCAAACTGCCGTTTTGTAGAGGCGCGGGCAGAATTTATCCCGACCTGGTCGGAAGCCCGGCACGCACGGTTCACATTTCGTCGGAACTGTTTCTGCTGGCTACGCGACGCCGGCGCTTTGCGCGGCGGCCTTGAAGATCGCAAAGACCGCGCCCTGCGGGTCGGCGATGACGGAAATCCGGCCGACATGTTCAAAATCCGTTGGAGGCATGTACAGCTTAGCGCCAAGGTTTTTGGCTTCGGCGGCGGTGGCGTCGCAATCGGACACGGTGAAGTAGGCCAGCCAATGGGCGGGTGCGCCGGGGTTCTGAGGCGCACCAGGCGGAAGGCCGCCAATGAACTCCTCGCCGTTCTTGATGTGCCAGTAGTTGTGCTCGGGGGCTTCGTCTTCCTTCATGATCTGCCAGCCGAAAAGTCCGGAATAAAATTCCGCGGCGCGCTCACGATCACGAGTGTTCAAGTCCGCCCAGCAGAGGGTCCCATCCGCCCCGGTGATGCCGGTGCCGGGATGCTTGTTGGGTTGCCAGACGCACAGGGAGGCGCCAGTGGGATCCTGCACCACGGCCATTCGGCCAGAATCGAAAACGTCGAACGGCGGGGCCAGGACTTTGCCGCCCAGTTCCGCAGCGCGGGCTGCGGTAGCGTCGGCGTTTTGCACGGCCACGTACAGGTTCCAGTGCGGAGGAACGCCGTGAGAGAGCTGGTCGGGGCGAAGTGTGCAGGCGGCCGCGGCGTCGCGTCCTTCGACCTGAAAGAGGGTGTAGACCTCGTTGGGACCAGTGGGATAGTCGTTGAAAGACCAGCCAAAAATTTTGGCATAGAAATCTTTCGCGGCCGTTTGATCGGTGGTGGCGAGTTCTATCCAGGAAAAATTCCCGGGGGCGTGTTTTTCAATATTTGCCATCGTGTGCAGAGCCTACTCCCGGGAAGAGCAGGAAGCAAGCCCCGCTTGACAAGTTCGCAATTCGCTGGGCGAACCTTCGCGAAGCGCATTTGGATCGCTCCGTAAGATCGGAGAGCGGATCGAGAGAAAACTGGAAAGTGGAGAGAGAAAGTTCGACTTGTACCATATTGAAAACAGAGGCGGCGAAGGGATCGCGTGAGGAAGTCGGCAGAGAGTTTACCGCCGAGCGCGTGGCGACGAAGGCGCAGCGCGGCCCCTTGCTTGCGGAAGCGGCGGCCAAACTGGCACCGGTGTCTGGACGGAACGCGGAAAGAAAGGCGGGGCACGCGGAACGAACCGCTCCGAGTGGCACCCGCCCATGTCAATGAACAGACCTAGTCAACAATGCTGCTTTGCGTCCGGTCGCGAGGGGCGCACTGGTTGGTGCGCCGCTCATGACCATGGAAGCGCAGCAGCGCTTCAGCTCTTCACGTTAATCGTGGCTGGCTTGGCGAGATGGAAGGTGAGCGGCATCTCCGGACGAAGCTTAAGGTCGCGCTTCGCGGTGACGAGCGCCACGGTGGTTCCGGCGGCTGCGCCGACCGGTCCGCCGATGGCTGCGCCCGTTCCGCCGCCGGCCAGGGCGCCAATTAAGACGCCTCCACCGGCCCCGCCGCCGATCCACAACAGGTGGTGCTTCATGTGGCCGCGGCCATCTTCTCGGGACGAGAAGGTGTGCACGGGATAGTTCTGCCCGTCCACGGTGATGGATTGCAGCGCGAGCTGCAACTGGGCACGGCCCTTGATGCGTCCGGCTTCCTTGGCCTTAACGATCACTCCCTCGGCGCGAGCGCCTTTGGGGATGACCGTCTTGCCTTCGATCACCACGGGCTTGGAAACCGTGGCGCGGAAATGGTGCCCCGGTTTCTCGCTGGTCGCTACGGTCTGGTCCAGAGTCACATGAATTGTAGTGTGCTCCGGAACGGTGACGGGGTCCGAGCCCCACATGGCGGCCGCTCGGGCTGCCGGAGCCACCGCCAGAAGAAGCGTACCCCCGATTAACAGGTAGTGCCGTTTGGATAGAAACATTAGCACCTCCAGCTAAGATTAGAAGGCATTGGGCCGACCATGGGCTGCACCTGTAAGCGATTGAAAATAAACTGGATAATTTAGTCCTGGGAGGAAAAGAGAGCAATAGTTTCAAGGCCGATGAAAATTTGGAGTACTGTAAGTACCGGATGTAAATTCGCCGGCATTTTCCATTTGCTCGCGAGAGCTGGCCTCCGCGATGGCGCACCCACCCATCTTCTCTTCTCCGTATTTCAGTGCGCTAGCGTCGTATAATCTCGGCAGGGAGAGAATTGTGTCTCAGAGCGAAATCGTCTTTTCGTTCCAGGAATCACCGAAAGGCGGGATCCGAAGCGCGTGCGCTAAGGATACTCGATCGCTACTCTCCGATGGACTCAAGACCCTGTTGCGGGATGCCCTTGCGTGCCCCTGTCCTAATGATGACGAGCCCAGCGTGATTCGGTTGCACCTGGTGAAGGATGAGGTGATTCCGGCTTGAAACTTCCTCGCGATCTGGGCGGGGACCAATGGACGAAACTGCTCGCCGATTTGGCTACGAAGTCTCACGCCAAATGGGCACTCACAGGCGAGCTACGTCAAAGTGGAAAGGAAGCGAACACCGCGTGACCGTCGCGGCCCCCAAGGAACGTCGAGTGGGGACATGGTCAGAAAATATTGTTGGATGCCCCGAATGATCTGGAAATGGACCGAGATGAAGAGGCGAAAAAACTTTTTGAGCGTTAGCGCCGCCACGACTGCATGGTTACTATGTACCCTTACGGGGGCGGTGTTGGCGCAGCAGCCGACGATACGGTTTGTGCGAAACCCGGATCCGGCGCCGGCATTCAAGGTGGACACGCTCGACGGGAAACCGCTCCGTCTGGCGGATTACCGGAGCAAAGTGATTTTGCTGAATTTCTGGGCGACGTGGTGCGGGCCGTGCCGCGCGGAAATTCCGGACCTGGTCGAACTGCAGAACAAATACAAGGGCCAACTGCAAATCATCGGCCTGGTGTTGGATGACGACGATGAGGACGCCGTCAAGAAATTTGCAGAGAAATTCGGCATCAACTATCCGATTGCGATGGCCACCGATGAAATGAGGATGGAGTACGGCGGGATTCCCGCGCTGCCGACGTCGTTTGTGCTGGATGGCGAAGGGCGAGTGGTGCAGAAACACGAAGGGCTGCGCGATCCCGTTTTGTACGAAGTGGAAATTCGCTCGCTCCTGGGATTGCCGATTGGCAACGTGAAAGTAGAAACGTTCGAGGATACCGGACAGATTTTTTTGCAGCATGCCGATCGCGCCACGCAACTCCCTGGCGTAGATCTTTCAAAGCTGACGCCGGAGCAAAAGACGGTGGCGCTTCACAAATTCAACGCGGAAGGCTGTAGTTGCGGATGCCAATACACGCTGGCGCAGTGCCGGATTTGGGACCGCAACTGCAACGTGAGCAAAGAAGCCACGACGAAAATCATTCTGGCGCTCGCCGGAAAATCGCGCGAAGGCGCGGACGGGTCATCAGCAGCGAAGCCCGCATCGGCCCCCTCTGCCGAGAGACCTGCTGCCGAAAAACCTCATCCTTGATTGCGGCGCGGGTTCCCTTTCGCCGCGGCGGGTCTCGGCGATGGGGAGCGGCAGGTGTCGACCTCGCTGGCGTTCCCGCGCGATCACCTGATAGTCTTCTTCCGGTCGATGCCCACGCTCGCGAAAATTCTCTTTGCTCTTGCTGTGCTTCTTTCTTTTACCGGATACGTTTCCCCTCCCGCAGCCCTCACGGCGGGAATGGTGTTCGGACTTAGCTTTCACGACGAAGGTGCAGAGCTTCTCGTTGGTCCTCAATTGGCCGGAGAAGTTGAAGAAGTGAATTTCGCGCGACGAACGAAGTGGGACGCTGGATGCGAGCGCAGCAGCATTCGATGTTTCGGAACGGGGCCTTGGGATGAAGAGGTCGAGGAACGAAGCGTGGCTTGTCCAAGGGAGGATTGAGTACTACACTCGCGCGACCTGGCAATTAGGTCTGGTAGCGCGATGGCGCAGATTTCCATTGAGGAGGAATCATGAATCGGCGGATGTGTATCGTGGCAGTAGTGCTGATTGTGGGGGCGGTCTTCACCGTGAAAGGCGTTTTTTCGCAGACGACCATACCGGCGACGAGAAAAGTGATTAAGCTGGCAAGCGGTCCGGTTTCGGCGCCGTTTAGCGATGCGATTCTGTCGGGCAACACCCTCTACATCGCGGGGCGGATTGGGGTTGACCCGAAGACGGGAAAGGTGCCAGAAAAGATTGAGGATGAGATCAAGTTTCTGCTGGACGGGGAGAAGGAGGTGCTGGCGCAGGCCGGGATGACCATGGATGACTTGGTTTACGTGCAGATTGCGTGCACCGACTTGTCGCTCTTCCAGAAATTCAATCCGATTTATGCGAGCTATTTCACGACCAAGGATTATCCGGCGCGGGAGTTCATTGGGGCCGGATCGCTGTTGATCGGTGGGCACTTCGAGCTGCAAGCCATTGCCGTAAAGCGCTAAACCGGGGATGGAACCAATCAAACCACGGGCTTGACGGCAAGGGGTGACCGCCGTAAACTTAACAGTGTTAATTAAGTGAGAGTGGTGGGAACGAAATGGGCGTAAAGGAACGTAGGGCGCGTCAGAAGGAGTACTTGCGGCAGGAGATTCTGGATGCCGCTACGGAGCTGTTCATTCGCGATGGGTACGAAAACGTGTCGATGAGGCGGATTGCCGACAAAATCGAGTACTCACCGACGACGATTTATATCTATTTCAAGGATAAAGCTGAACTGCTCGATCAGGTGTGCAAGGAGACGTTCGGAAGGTTGGTGCAAAAATTGACCAAGATCATGGACCAGGCCGGAGAGCCCCTCGAGCGATTAAAACGCGGACTCATCGCCTATATCGAGTTCGGACTGGAAAATCCGCAACAATACCGGGCCACTTTTATGATGCCGATTCCCGAGGATTTTGATCCTCAGAAGTTTTACAAGAAAGATTCACCCGGGATGCAGGCCTTTTCGTTTTTAATTCGCGGGATAACGGACTGTATTAAGGCTGGAAAGATTCCGGCGATGAATGTGGACCTGGCGGCCCAAGTCTTGTGGGCCGGGGCGCATGGGATCACCTCTCTCTTAATAACCGATCCCATGTTTCCTTGGGTAGGGCGAGAGAAAGTGATTCATTCTACGGTAGATACACTAGTGGCAGGACTGGCGGCGTAGGGAGCAAAATTTTTTTGCGACCGTGGTTAACAGTGTTCATCTAACGAGCAGTGTTACTTTCGGCCCAGCCAAACCGTATAGCGAGCAGGAGCAAACGCCATGGGGCTGCTGGCCAGGCGAAATCTGTTTCACGACAAAGTGCGGTTCGCGGTGACGCTGACGGGGATCGTCTTCGCGCTCGTCCTGATCATCATCCAGTTCGGCTTGTTCCTCGGATTTACGACCACGACTTCCAACAATATCGACCATTCGCATGCGGATTTGTGGATTGTTTTTAGTGGCGTCGGATATTTCGACACCGGACGGAATTTTTCGGAGCGAAAGTTTTATCAGGTGTTGTCGACCCCGGGAGTCGAGCGAGCCGAAAAGTACATGCAGGCGTTTGGACGCTGGAAGCGGCCTGACGGTCGCGTCGAGAACATCCAGGTGATTGGTTTTCATCCGGGCAGTGGGCTTGGGGAGCCGTGGAACGTCGTGCAGGGCAGCACCGCGGACTTGAAGCAGGAAGATTCGGTACTCGTGGATGAGCTGTACCGGGAGAAGCTGGGAGTAGAGAAGATTGGGGACCGCGTGGAAATCGGAGACCATCGCGCCCGAGTGGTGGGATTTACAAGAGGAATCCGCTCGTTCACGACGTCGCCGTTTGTGTATGCGACGTTCAAAAATTCCCTGGATTACACCAACCCGACTTCGAGTGAAGACAGCACGGCCTACATCTTGGTGAGGGCGGCAGCAGGCGTGGCGCCGGAACAATTGCAGAAACGGCTGCGCGAGCGGCTGACGGACGTGGACATCTATACGACGGCAGAGTTCAGCCGGAAGACGCGGTTCTACTGGATGTTTACTACGGGCGCGGGATTAGCGGTGCTGACGGCAGCCTTGATGGGACTCATTGTGGGTGTAGCGGTAGTGGCGCAAACCATTTACGCCGCCACGATGGACCACCTTCGGGAGTACGGAACGCTGAAAGCGATGGGAGCGACGAACCGCTACTTGTATCGTGTGCTGATCGAGCAGGCGGTGTGGAGCGCGGTTCTGGGTTACGGCCTGGCGATGATTGTGGCGCACTTCATCGTGCAAGGGAGCGCGAAAGGCGGCGCCGTGATCCTGATGCCGTGGTCCATGAGCGCGGGGATGCTCGCTCTGTCGGTGGTGATGTGCGTCGCAGCGGCGCTGGTTTCAATTAATAAGGTGACCAGGATTGATCCAGCGATGGTTTTCAGAGGATAGAAAATTAGGGTTGGAAAAGGGGAACGGCGATGAGGCGGGGCTATTCAGGGGAAATGCTCGGTGCGCAGGGCTTGAGCAAGATTTATCACGAGGGGACGACCGAATTGCGCGCGCTGCGGGGTGTCGACCTGGAGGTGCGAGCGGGAGAGCTAACTTTGCTGATGGGGCCGTCGGGGAGCGGGAAAACGACGCTACTTTCAATTCTAGGATGCATCTTGCGGGCAAGCGACGGGAAGCTGGAAATTCTGGGCGAGGAGGTAGGTTCGCTCCCGGAAAGCGAGTTGCCGCGAATCCGTCGGGAGGCGATTGGCTTTGTCTTTCAGGGATTTAATTTGTTTCCCACGCTGACGGCGGCGGAAAACGTGGCGCTTGCGCTGGATGTGCGCGGCATTCGCGGGGCTGTGGCGCAAAAGCGCGGCGAAGAACTGCTTGCGGAAGTGGGGCTTGCGCAGAAGGCGCGGTCGTTTCCAGCGGACTTGAGCGGCGGGCAGAAGCAGAGGGTGGCGATTGCCCGAGCGCTGGCTGGCGATCCTCCGATTCTGCTGGCGGATGAACCGACGGCAGCGCTCGATTCGACCAGCGGGAGAACAGTGATTGAATTGTTGCAGCGACTGGCGCACAAACACGGCCGGGCCGTGGTGATGGTGACGCACGATCCGCGTGTGCTGTCGTTCGGCGACCGCATCATCCATCTTGAAGATGGGCGCATCCTCAAAGAAGAAAGAAATGTCCTGACCAGGCGGGAGGAGACGTCGTTATTTGCAGAGGCGCCGGTGGCCGGGGCAGGTTTTTAGCACCGGTTTGCGATTAGGGAAGGGGGCGTCGTGAAGAAATCTCAATATGCGCTACTGGCGGTTGGAGCTGTGGTCGCACTTTCAACGGCAGGGCTGTTGCGAAGTCGAGGCAAAGAAGCCTCGACAACTGAGGTTAACGCGAGCCTTGCCAACAACTTGCTGATTGCCGCGCCGGGAAGAGTCGAAGCGGTTTCCGAAGAGGTGCGCGTAAGTTCGGAGCTGAGCGGGCGGCTCAAGTCCGTGAATGTCGAGGAAGGAGACCGCGCGCGGCAAGGGCAGGTGCTGGCGGAGATTCAGAATGACGATTACCGCGCGCGAGTGCGAGAGGCGCAAGCAGAATTGGCGCAGCGCGAGGCGGAATTGCGCCGGACGGTGAATGGCGCGCGAGTACAAGAGCGCGGCGAGGCAGAAGCTTCCATGAAAGCGGCGCAGGCCGTGTTGAACAATGCGAAGAGCGAAGCGGAGAGGAGGCGGGGGCTGGCGGATCGAAACGTGATTTCGCGAGACGAGGCGGAGCGTTACGAGCGAGCTTATCAAGTGGCGCGGGCGCAGTACGACGAAGCGGCGCAGCATTTTTCGCTGATAGACGCGGACGCGCGCGAGGAAGACCGGGCTCACGCGGAAGCGGCGGTGGCCACCGCAACAGCGCAACTGGCGGAGGCGCGAGCGTACTTGGAGAAAAGTTACATTCGTGCGCCAGGCAATGGGGTAATTCTGCGGAAGCTGCGGCACACGGGAGAAAGCGTTTCGACGCAATTCGATTCACCGGTGGTTACGATGGCGGATGATTCCGTGCTGCGCGTGCGCTTAGACGTGGACGAAAGCGACGTGTCGAAACTGAGAGTAGGCCAGCGGGCGTACGTGACCGCGGAGGCTTACGGGGACCACAAATTCTGGGGGAGTGTGATTCGAGTGGGCCGGATACTGGGGAAAAAGAATATTAGGACGGATGAACCGTCTGAACATGTAGATACCAAGATCCTGG
>DATFRZ010000028.1:0-5456 GCA_035262885.1 Candidatus Acidiferrum sp. | reverse complement strand
CATGGTAGTCCATGCGCAACACGTCGAGAGTGGATTCCAGAGCCGCCACGTCGTGGTCTGTCCGAACTGCAAAAAGGAGCATGAAATACCAACGCGACCGCGGCGTTTCTTCTATCGAGTCGGGAAATACTGGACTGGTAGGAGACAAGCCATGTCCAGCGCGGGAGTGCGCCATCACGGACGCCATCACCAAGGCAGAGCAAATCCTTAAGAGGATTGATGAACGCTGGCCTAGCAAGACGGATTGAACGCAGGGGCAGGGGCGTGAGGGGCAATCCGTACCGCTACTGGCGGAAACAATGAAGATCCGACGCGACGTGACCATCACCGTTCCTGGGTGGCACAGCACCCAGTCTATAAAGCAGCCGACTCGAAAATGCGTGCCTTGTTCACCGTGCCGAAGCACGCCATCCATTGTCGCGGAGCGAAAAAATCTTGATAAGCCGCGCCGGTGCAGCCGATGCAGCTCTTGACTTTTGCGAGGCAAGGTGGATAATCCTTCGCAACCACCTGTCCCCTGGTTCCCAGTAAGGTTCCCACAAGGCCAAGCTCGACCGAGTTCATCACAGCCGGAGGGACAAAACATGAATCTCAGCAGACTAGAGTCGTTCGGGCTCAAGCCCGCGAACAGCGCAGGAGCAGTGCCGTATCGCGGCCACAAGCATTTCGCGCAGCGGCTCTTGAACCGCCGAGGTTTTCTGGAGAAGGCTGGCTTGAGCGTGGGTGCAGTCGCGGGCGTAAGCCTACTCGGGAGCCCGGCAAAGGCAATGTCCAGAAGCCTCGTCCCTGGAGCAATTCACGGACGTAACAGCGCTGCGGGCGTGGATCCACAGCCGATTCCAGGCGGGCTCGAATTGCTTGGTCCCGGCACTCCGTTATTTCATGTGTTCCTGCCAGGGTCGGGCGCCGAGCCGTCCACGATTACGGACTTCAACGGCTTCATCGGGTGGGCGGCAGTCGGCGGACAAGGCACGCACACGACAGGGGGCGTATCCTCGCATCTTCCCTTCGAGTCCGATCTGCGCTTCATCATTGGCGAATACGTCGGCGTGGATGGAAAGCACCATCACGGAGCTTTCGCTTTTATATGACTTGACGTCTTCACAAGTCCCGTGGAGGACGTGCAAATTCACGATTTCAACCCTGGGATCACCGAGAGCGGTCTGTTTTGGACGGTGGCGGTTCCGGAGAGCAGCATCAGCGTAAACTTCGCGGCAGGCAAGGCTTCCTTTCAGGTAGATGATCTTGATGTCGAAGATTATCACGATGTGGTGAACGCTTTGCTGGATGGACCTTCCGTCGAAGCCAGTGTTTCGTGGAACGTCCAATGGAGCCATCCGTTGGGCCGCACAAAAATTCGCGACGCCGCCACGGGATTCGCTGGAGATTTCATTCAAAACCTGGCACAAACTGCCTGGACTGGCAGGACGGACACCGCCGAATTCGTGGCGGACCCGGCCACTACTTCAGTCAACGAATTCTCGCTGCTAGCGCATGAGCGCAACGGAGTGTTTTTCCCCTAGGGCGAGGAGTACGTGGATGGCGTGCAGAACGGCGAACGCGCTCGACGCGACGAACCAGGCTAAGTGCAACCACCTGTTCCTTCACTTCCGCTTCGATGGCTGGATTTGATTCTATTTGACGATCCCTCCCATTCACTCGCGAGAATGGGGAGCCTGTCCGCGATCTGCGCGGCGCCTGCGATGCACTGATGACGGCCGCAGGCCTGCCGGGCCTGCTCCCGCACGATTTTCGCCGCTCGGCCCGTGGGGAACATGGTTCGACGTGGGATTCCGCAAAAGGCGGCCCGCACAATCAGTGGTCACAAATCAGATTCGATCTTCTCGAGGTATAACATCGTCAGCGAGGATGACATTCGGGAGGTGGCCCGCAAGATCGAGGCTGGAGCCAAAGCCATAATTCATCGTTCATTCATAGTTGAGGGTCAGGAAGGGAAAAATCAAAAGGAGGAAAAAGCCCGTAAGCCTGTATAATGAGTGAGTTGGTCCCGTTGCCCGAGTGGCGGAACTGGCAGACGCGCTAGCTTCAGGAGCTAGTGATCGCAAGGTCGTGGAGGTTCGAGTCCTCTCTCGGGCACCATTCATTCCATGGAACTTATGCTGAAGCAGCTGCTTGCGCGTTCGAGGCCCAGGATTGCCCGGTGTTAGTTGTAGTGTCAGTTGACTTGGCTGTGAGGCGTTCTACGGCCTTGTGGAGTTCGGTCTCTCCCAAGTGCGAATAGCGCAGTGTTGTCTCAATACATTTGTGCCCCAGGAGCACCTGGACTGCGCGCAGCGGCACGGCAGCCATCACCAAGCGGCTCGCAAACGTGTGACGGAGATCGTGCCACCCGAAATCAGAGAGTTGGGCTTTCTCAACAACGTCGCTAAACCAATGCCGCCAGTCTCGCTTGCGTGAAGTTTCGTATCCGGGACAAACATAGCCTATCCCGTCCCCCCGCTCGCGTAGCCTTAGCAACGCACTACGTGCGATGGAGTTGATCTGAATACGTCGGGGCTCGCCGTGCTGGCTGCGAGGGAGTGTGATGATATTGCGCTTCAAGTCCACATCCTGCCAGCGGAGTCGGTATTGCTCGCTCCGGCGCTTCCCGGTATGTAAGGCTAGGTCGAACGTGGTCTCGTGCTCCGGGCAACACTCACGAATCTTTGCCCTAAGCCTGGTTTCTTCTTCCGGTTCAGGAAGCGTACTCGCTCGTTGTTTTCCTTTCGCCGTTCCACCAGTCGCACAGGATTGGTTGTGAGCTTGCCATTGCGCACAGCCAGCGAAAACACCAAGCTCATAAGGGTCCTGTAACGATTGACCGTGGCGGGCTTGCGGCCGTCCTCGGCCAATGCATTTAGTTTGCGCTCGATATCTTGCGGGGCGTCGTGGGATACGGTCTGCCAAGAGACGGGATTGAGCAATGGAACCGCACAAGGGGCGGTCTGTGCCATGCGCTAGTGGAGAGGGACGACCAACAACTACAAACACCAAGACCGGTAAGACACTTACGGTGCTTGTGAGCGACGAGCACAACGGCGGCGCGCGACAGTTGTATGAAGTATTTCCTTGACGAAGGCCGCCCCGGAAGTAAGGTTAGCAAATGCAGCGTGTCGATTTCATGGAGTTTCGTTCGACGTGTAAGTAGAGCGGGGATTCGGCCGGCAGGCCGGGGCGAAACCCCATCCAAGCAAAAAGGAGATAAAGGCATGAGGGTTATGGTCATAGTTCCAGGCAACAAAGACTCGGAAGCGGGGGTTTTACCCAGCAAGGAACTGCTCACGGAAATGGGAAAGTTTAACGAAGAACTGGTAAAGGCAGGCGTCATGCTCGCTGGTGAAGGGCTTCACCCGACGTCGAAAGGAGTACGCGTCAAGTTCTCGGGAGAGAAACGGACGGTCATCGACGGGCCATTCACAGAGTCCAAGGAGGTCGTTGCGGGCTTCTGGTTGTGGCAGGTGAAGTCCATGGAAGAGGCGATCGAGTGGTTGAAGCGCGCTCCCTTTGGAGCAGGAGACGAGATTGAGATTCGTCCCGTGTTTGAGGCCGAGGACTTCGGCGAGAATTTGACGCCCGAGTTGAGAGCGCAAGAGGAGCGCCTGCGAAAACAGGCAGCGGCAAACAAGGCGTAACGGCGCTCAAGTCGTCCAGTTTGCGCGTCCACCCGAACATGGCTTTACCTCCAGTTGTTTGCGGCCAGCAGTGGTCAGCGAGTAGGAGCGCGCCTTGCGACCGCGCAACGGGCGGCCTACGGAATGCGCTAGTGGAGAGGGACGAGCAGGGGGGTTGTTCCTTGGATTTTATCGCCGGGCCTTTCCCAGTTTCCACCTTGCTGTCCAGTCTCCCGCCGTTACGCTCGATGAACCGCAAAACAATTCTTCTTATGGACTAACGAGCCTACCGCGGTCAGAGAGCCTCTCGTGCCTTGCTCAAAATCGTATGGCGTGGATTTGGGCAGGCAATCGCGGAACTCTTTAGAACTCCCCGCTCCGCCGACGAAAATTTTACAAAACTTTTTGAAAGAAGACGCCGGGACTTTTCGTATCTCTAATGGACCTAGAGCATTGGTCCGCCGTTTGTTTGGCTGCATCGGGTTGGTGGTTACCGCGGAACGCTTCCTGCAAGACGGCCTGTGGTGGTGTGGCGTCTAGGTGGGAGAAGAAGATGCGATTCGCGCTGAAGCTGGCAGGCTTCGGTGTTTTCGTTTGTGCAGCACTTATCCCCAACGTTTCTCTCGCCCAAAACATTGCAAACGATCCGATCCGTGCGCAACTCCTGGCTATGGGAAAGCCCGGCTTAACTGTCACATTGGCCCGCGACCACGTCATCGAAATCCTACAGGACAAAAATTCTTGCGGCGCGTGGTTTCAAGAGGTGGACCCGAACGCCGCCTCCACTTTCGCGTCGCTCAAATTCATCATTGAGACCAACGGACCGCGGGAGGTCCTTAGTTGGCGATCGCAGCCCGGGGAAATGGTTTTTAAGCACCCCTACTCCGCTAAGGCGCTGGAAGACGACGGAGGGAACCCCATCCTCGTCCTCAACGCCAAAGGCGCTTTCTTCGCTAGCAGCGCAGTGGTGTTGCGGCGGGACAACACCGGCAGTCTCCGCCCGTCTGGTTCGCGCTACCTGCTAATCGGCCCGTACAAAGGAGGCACGCTCGCCGCGCAAATAACGATCCTCCTGCACGAATTGGGGCATGTGGTCGGCCGCCTCCCTGACGATTCGGACGAATTGAGCGGGCAATCTGACCGAAACACCGCCGAAGTCCTTCGCCTTTGCCGCGCCCAAGTCAAGGCCAGTCTGGGGTCTCGAAGCGCGCTTGCCCACAATCCCCACTTCTAGAGGAGGCCGCAAACGCTTGATTCTACGCTCGCAAGAATCTAGCTCGACGAGTTGTTTTTGGGCGGAACCGGGAGGTCATCCCGCAAATCTTCTTCGGACTTGAGCAAGATGAAACTCTGCATGGTCTCGTAGGTCTCCCCGGTTAGCGTCCGCCCAGCACCAAGCCGCCGTCTTGACGCTTGCCATGTCGCGGCTCTCTCCAAGCGTTTATTCAGGGCTTCGCCGTAGCCCACCGCCACTTCAGGCGCCAGATGCGCCAGGTCCCATTCGATTGGACCAACACAAACGGTTTCGAAATCGATGAAGCGTGGCTCGCCGTCCGCAAGCAGCACATTCTGGCGGTGAGGAGAACCATGAATCAATCTTTGCACACCGGATCTCATAGTGGTTTGTAGTTCGGCCGCCAGCCGGTCGAACGCGTGCAACAGGAGAAGTCGATCGCCTTTTTATGGCAACAATCCTAGCAGCCCGGAAAGTCAGTGCCCGGATTTGACGAGCCGCAGCCATCTCGGAGGCAATCCAGAAGGCGGAGCAAATCCTTGAAATGATTGATGGGCGATTGCCGGAGGTTATTCCTTCAGAGAGTTTGGGTCCGAAAGATTCTTAGGACT
>DATFRZ010000027.1:0-12074 GCA_035262885.1 Candidatus Acidiferrum sp. | reverse complement strand
GGCAAACCGAGGCCGCGCCAGGAGACTATCCACTCACCGGAGAAGACTACCTCGATTGGCGCGCGCAGAACTCGACCTTCAGGGACATGAGTCTCTATGCCTGGCCTAGCGGCACGAACGCGCGCGGAACCGACGCGCCCGGAGTTCGCACGGCGGCGCTCGTTTCGAAGCTGCCGCTGCAAGGCGGCACCAACGGTTTCATTCAGATCCCTGGCAAGACGCCGCTGCCCGTTCTTGTGGAGCATTCCTCGGTCACGCCGGGTTATTTTCGCGCCATGGGCATTCCGTTGCTCGCGGGCCGCGACCTCACGGACGCAGACCTCGAAGACACGGCTAACTTGCTGCGTGCGTCAGCTCGTTGGAAATCGGACGTGGAATACAAGGCCGGAATCGCAAACAGTGTGCTTTCCGCCGTAATCAACCAAACCATGGCCCGCACCTTCTGGCCCAATGAAGATGCCATGGGCAAAGTTTTTGCGCATGGCTTCAACTTCCGCGTGGTTGGCATCGTGGGTGACGTCAATCAAGGCAGCTTGCGCGGCGCCGTGGCGCCCGAGGAATACGCCGGATTGCCGATGCAGGTGAGCATATCCGGATGGCCGTTTAGCGTTGTGGTGCGGTCTTCCGGCCCTCCCGAGAATGAGATTGGGGCGGTTCGCGCCGCAGTCGAGTCGCTCGATCGCGGCTTGGCGCTCTTTCACGTTCGCACCATGCCGCAGGTCATTGCCGAATCCATGACCACCACGCAGTACGAGACCGTTTTGCTCCTCAGCATGGCGGCTCTGGCTCTGATCCTTGCCGCTGTCGGCACGTATGGGGTGATGTCCTACGTCGTCGGACAGAGAACCAATGAGATCGGCATCCGTTTGGCCCTGGGTGCGCGGCCCAGGGAAATTCTGGCTATGGTCATGAGGCAGGCGTTCTTGCTCGTCGCCGTTGGAAGTGTCGTTGGCTGGCTTGGCGCGGAGGGCGGTGCCAAGGCTCTGCAAAGCTTACTCTTTCATGTGCCTGCCTTTGACCCCATCACGTACGCCAGCGTTTCGGGGATTCTCGCCGTTGTGGCGCTGGCCGCGTGCTGGATTCCCGTGCTTCGCGCCATGCGCGTCGACCCGATGATCGCCCTGCGCGACGAGTAATCGTTCCTGACCCTTGCCAGTCGTTAGCAGGCGCGAAGAATTTCCTATCAAGAACCTCCAAGCTTCACCACAGCAAGTCGCAGCGCGCCCCCGATCACAAAATAGAAGTTTGTCGGCGTGAAGAGGCATAATAGGTGCGAAAGAGCAGGGCAGTGGTAGGAGAGGCAAGCCATGAACAACGGATACAGCGAGCGTTTGAGAACGCCGCTGATTCGCGAGGACGGCAAGCACCGGCCCGCGACGTGGGACGAGGCTCTCGACCGGGTGGTAGCGGGATTTCGCGCGCAGGTCGAAAAGCACGGGCCGCGGACGTTTGGTATGTTCAGTTGTTCGAAGACCACCAACGAGTTGAACTACGTCGCGCAAAAATTCGTTCGCTCGGTGATCGGCACGAACAACATTGATAGTTGCAACCGCACTTGACACGCCCCGAGCGTCGTCGGTCTGGCGGCGGTTTTCGGGGCGGGCGGCGGAACCAGTTCGTATCGCGAAATCGAAGAGACGGACGTCATTCTCCTTTGGGGTTCGAATGCCCGCGAGACGCATCCGATTTTCTTCCATCATGTGCTGAAAGGGATTCGCAACGGTGCGAAACTCCATGTGATCGATCCCCGCCGGACAAGCTCCGCGCAGTGGGCGGACACCTGGCTGGGCCTTGATGTGGGAAGCGATATTTCGCTGGCCAACGCCATGGCGCGAGAGATTATTCATGCGGACCTGGCCAACGAGAAGTTCATCCAGCATGCGACGAGCGGATTCGAGGCTTACCGCGCTTACGTCAAGAAATACCCACTAGACCGCGCCGAACGCGAGACTGGCGTGCCCGCCGAAGTGGTTCGCCAGACCGCCCACGCTTATGCGAAAGCCAAGCGTGCGCAGATTTGCTGGACGCTCGGCATCACCGAGCATCACAACGCTGTGGACAATGTGCTCGCGCTGATCAATCTTGCGCTGCTGACGGGGCACGTTGGGCGCTACGGTAGCGGCGTCAATCCACTGCGGGGACAAAACAACGTGCAGGGTGGCGGCGACATGGGCGCGATTCCTGACCGCTTGCCGGGATTTCAGCACGTGGAGAATGCGGAACTGCGCGCGAAGTTTGAGCACGCTTACGGGGCGAAGTTAGATCCGAAAAAGGGATGGCATCTCAGCGCAATGTTTGAAGCCATGGAGCACGGCGAGCTGACGACTCTGTACGTGCTCGGCGAAAATCCGATCGATTCCGAAGCGGACCGTCATCGCGCTGTCAAGCTCATGAGCGGGCTGGAATTTTTGGTGGTCCAGGATCTCTTTTACACCAAGACTGCTGAGCTTGCTCATGTGATCCTGCCGGGCTCGGCCGGATGGTGCGAAACCGAAGGTACCGTAACGAGCAGCGAGCGACGCGTGCAGCGTGTGCGCGCTGCCGTGCCGCTGCCCTTGGGCATTCGGGATGACATGGAAATTATTTATGAGCTCGCGAAGCGCTTCGGTCGCGACTGGGGCAAGCCGAACGCAGAAGCCATTTGGAACGAGTTACGCCAGTTGAGCCCGATGCATGCCGGCATGAGCTACAAGCGTCTGGAACAACTCCAGGGCATCCAATGGCCTTGCTACGACGAATCGCATCCGGGTGAAATGTACCTGCACAGCCGCTTGTGGCGCGAGCCGTTGATTGGCCCGCGGGCGCCGTTCAGCGTGGTCGAATTCGAGCCGCCGGTGGATCAGCTGACCGAGGAATATCCGATTAGGCTAACAACCGGGCGGCATCTCGATTCTTACAACACGGGAGAGCAGAGTCGCCGGTTTCCTTCTCCTTTGCGCCGCGCGGCAACGCTCGATCTTTCGCCCCAAGACGGCGCGCGTTATCGCGTGAGCGAAGGCGAGCAAGTGCGCGTCAGCTCACGCCGCGGGTCGGTGCTTGCGCCGGTGCGCTTTGATCCCGGCCTGCGGCCGGGGCTTGCGTTTCTTGCGGTACATTTTCACGAGCAAATCTCGACGAACGATCTCACCATTGACGCCGTGGATCCGAAGTCCGGAACGTCAGAATTCAAAGCGACGGCGATTCGCATCGAGAAGTGCGTGGAGAATTGAGTGGACCTTCATATGACTGCGGCCAAAGCAAGCGCTGAAGAGCAGGCGGCCGTCGACACGTTGTTAAACGAGATCGAATCTGAACCCTTTGGTGCGTCCCCACAGCTTGCGACGGACGGCCACGCCGCTGCCAACGGCCTGCCGCCCCGTTCGAAACGTCACCTGCTTCTGCCAGTTTTACATGCGATTCAGGAACGCATCGGCTGGATCAGTCCCGGCGCATTGAATTACGCATCATTGCGATTGGGCGCGCCGCCGGCGGAAGTGCACGGAGTTGCATCCTTCTATGAAATGTTTTCGCTGACCCCGCAACCACCTGTGGTTGCGCACGTGTGCGACGACATTGCCTGCCTGACGCGCGGAGCGGAGGCGCTGTGCGCGGGACTGGAGAAGAAGCTCGGATCGGCTGGAAAACCGTGCGCCGGCGGACAGGCAATGTGGCAGCGCAGCTCGTGCCTGGGACTGTGCGAGCGCGCCCCCGCAGCGCTAATTGTAGCTGCAGCCAAAACGCCCCACGAGCGCGTTTTTGCGCCGGGGACGGCCGAAGATATTTTCTTGGCGATGACCGAAGCTGCGAATGGAAAACTTTCCGGTCCCATCAATATACTGAATTCAGAAGTGTCTGTCCCGCAAGTGGGGCAACCGCAGTT
Source organism: Candidatus Acidiferrum sp. (assembly GCA_035262885.1). Lineage (GTDB taxonomy): Bacteria > Acidobacteriota > Terriglobia > Acidiferrales > UBA7541 > Acidiferrum. Next base: position 8,215 of record DATFRZ010000027.1, on the reverse strand, counting down.
GAAGTTACTGCAGCGCGTGGGTCAAACCGATTCGCCAAGCCTTGAAGACTATCGGCGCCTGGGCGGTTACGAAGCGCTGCGCAAGGCGTTCGAGCTCGGCCCCGAACGCGTAATTCAAGAAGTCATGGATGCGAAACTCCTCGGCCGCGGCGGCGCGGCGTTTCCCACGGGCAAGAAATGGGAAGCGGTAGCTCAACAGCGGGATTCGAGCCGTCCTCATTATGTGATTTGCAACGCAGATGAATCCGAGCCAGGGACGTTCAAGGATCGCGTTCTGATGGAAGGCGATCCGTTCGCGATTCTTGAAGGCATGACGGTTGCCGCGTTCGCCGTCGGCGCGAAGAAGGGCTACATCTATATTCGCGGCGAGTATCCTTTCGCGCTGGAGCGCCTCCAGCACGCCATTCGCGCTGCAAAAGCGGAGCACTTTCTCGGTGAAAATATCCTGGGCCGACCGTTTTCTTTCGACATCGAAATCCGGCGTGGCGCGGGCGCGTACATTTGCGGGGAAGAAACCGCGCTGTTCAATTCCATCGAAGGCTATCGCGGCGAGCCGCGCAACAAGCCGCCATTTCCCACGCAGAGCGGATTGTTCCGGCAGCCCACCGTTGTCAACAATGTCGAGACGCTCATCAACGTTCCTGAAATTATTCTGACAGGTGGCGCGGCATATGCGCGTATTGGCACGTCAAATTCTTCCGGATACCGGCTGTTTTGCGTTTCGGGCCACGTGGTTCGTCCCGGAGTGTACGAAACTCCGTTTGGGCCAACAATTCGAGACATCATCGAAATGGCCGGAGGTGTCGGCGGAACGGGACGTTTGCAAGCGGTTCTGCTTGGGGGTGCGGCAGGAAGCTTTGTTTCCCCGAAGGAACTCGATACGCCGCTGACGTTTGAGGGAACTCGATCCATTGGCGCGACGCTCGGCTCCGGTGTGGTGATGCTGTTCGACGATTCGGTGGACTTGAAACAGATTCTTCTGCGCATCGCGGCCTTTTTTCGCAGCGAAACGTGCGGGCAGTGCGTTCCGTGCCGCGTCGGTACTATCCGGCAGGAAGAAGCGCTGCAGCGATTGGTCGGGCGCAAGCCGCTTGGTTCCAAGGAACAGGAGAGTGCGCTGCTGAAAGAAATGGCGCAAGCGATGCGCGAGGCTTCGATTTGCGGGCTGGGGCAAACCGCCTCCGGCGCGATTCTTTCTGCGATGGAACGATGGAGCCTTTTTTCATGAGCGAACAACTCCAGGCCCCTTCGTCGTTGATTCCGATTCCGCGCGCGCCCGCGCCGGAAATCCCGCCAGCAGCGGCTCGGCGCGAAATTGAAATCACAATTGACGGAAAGCGCGTGAAAGTTCCCGAAGGTTCAACCATCCTCGACGCCGTAAAGAAGCTGGGAATCGAGACACCGACGCTTTGTTTTCTGGAGACGCTCACCCCCGTCAACGTGTGTCGCGTGTGCGTCGTGGAACTGGAAGGCTCGCGGACGCTGGTGCCGGCATGTTCGCGCAAAGTGGAACCCGGCATGGTGATTCACACCGACTCGGAGCGCGTGCGACTGAGTCGGCGCGTGGTGCTGGAATTCCTCGCTTCGTCGGTGGACACTTCGACGGCTCCGCAAGTCCAGGTTTACATGAAACAATACGACGGGTGCGCGGAAAAATTCGGACCAAGAGCCGCGACCGTCGCGCAGCCGCCGAAAATCGACAACGAACTTTACGTGCGCGACTACGCCAAATGCATCCTTTGCTACAAGTGCGTGGAAGCGTGCGGCGTTGATGCGCAGAACACCTTCGCGATTGGCGTGGCGGGGCGCGGGTTCCACGCGCACATTGCCACAGAATTCGAGATTCCGCTGACGGAGTCCGCGTGCGTGTACTGCGGCAACTGCATCGGCGTCTGCCCCACAGGCGCGTTAATGGCCAAGACCGAATACGACATGCGCGCCGCCGGAACCTGGGACGAGGCGAAGCAGACGACCACGGAGACGATCTGCCCTTACTGCGGCGTGGGCTGCGAACTGACGGTGCACGCGCAAGAGGGCCAAATTGTAAAAGTGAGTTCGCCGCTCCACCATTCTGTCACCCAAGGGAACCTCTGCATCAAGGGCCGCTTCGGCTGGCAGTTTATGCAAGGAACCAAGTAATCCGAGGCTATTCCTTCTTTCGTGGTCGTCGAATACTGAGGAATGGTTGAGACCCCCCAACCACGCCGGCACTGTTGGTTTGTAGGTGTATGAGAACAAAGTGGCGAGTGACCCTTGGACTCCGCTCAGGGTAACGAGTGGTCCGTTTGTGTCCTCTTTCCATCCTTCTTCCCCTCCGATGGAACCTGCGGAACCTGCGGTACCCGCTATTGCACTCCGAGTGTTATCTGAAGAAAGTGAACGTCACCACCCGTATTGGCTTGAATTGTGGCAGGCATCGTACCTGTAATCACCTGCGCAAGGGCGGCTGAGGTAGACGATAAATTGTTGGGGTCCCCGCTGTACGTGGCTGTTATTTGATAAAGGCCCGGGTTATTAATGTATCCCGGTCCTCCTGTCTGCGCCTGACCATTGGAAAGGGGAATGCCCCCTACGATCGGAGTAGCGAAGTTGTAAAACGTGACCGTTCCCGTGAGCGGCTTCGAGGATGACGAGCTTACCGTTGCGGTTATCAGAAATTGCTGGTTCTGAGCGACCTTTGCATTGGAGGTTGTGAGGGTTATTGTCGTTGGAACCGGGGAGGATCCTCCACCCCCTCCCGTCCCTCCGCCACCCCCAATAACCCCGGAACTGCCACCCCCGCAGCCCAAAGCAAAACAGAAGAGGCAAGCCAAGCCGAATCGAAACGCTGAACGATACCTCCTCTTCCGACATGACAAACAGAAGAGACCTAGGCCAATGAGTCCGATTGCAAGGCTGATGACTCGCAAATTGGTTCCTGTACCAATCAGAAAAAGACGAGCATGCCCGGTGGGCATCTTGATGAAACCAGGAGAAACTGAGGCTGGATTCATCGATATCGTTGCCGTCGCAGGCAAGCCGTTCAAGCTAACTTGTTGGGGGCTCAACGAAATTGTGTATCCGGAAATTACCAAGGGGGACAGGGAAAGACTCACGGTGCTTGGCATTTGAGTTGAACTCACTGGAGTGATAGTGATTTGGCCAGAGCCTGCTTGACCAGCCACAGGCACAACGCTCAAGCTGGCTGGCGCGAGCGTAAAGTCTGGAATGTTCACAGTAACGAAATCCCCGGCAGTGGTTACACTTACATAGTTTGGGTCGTTAGAGTAGCCCACAGAAATTTCCTCGGAGCTCTGGGGAGTCGTAGAAGCCGTAGCCGTTACGGTTGGGTTCCCGTTTGCATCTGTGCTGGGCGTGGTAGTTACGGGACCATTTATAGCGGTATATGACCCAAAGAATTGCACCTGCCCAGTCAACGCCGGGCCCTTGCTGTTGCCAGTGATTATCGCGGTTACTGTAATGCTCTGGCCGTAATTGATTGTAGTTGCACTCTCACTCTGGCTAAGCGAGGTCTGATAGAGGGGGTGAACTGTCAGGGGTGCCGACGAACTAGACGCATAGTTTCCGTCGCCGCTGTATTTCGCTGTGATTTGGTGGTCGCCGCCGGTCGAATAAGTAATCTGGACAGAGGCCGAAAAATCCGATGGAAACCCTGATGAAGGAGAATCCGGAGTAACGGAAACGGGACCGCCGACCAAAGTGGATCCATCGAAAATGGAGATGGTACCCGTGGGGGCAACGCCATTTCTGAGGTCGGGGCCACCCACGACGTTCATCGTTACCGGCACGCCTACCAGTGGGACGGGATTGTTGGTGAACACCGCTACAGTCGGCGCGGCTGTGACAGCAAACGTATCGGTTGCCGAGTTGCTGGCTTGGAAGCTGCTGTCGCCGCTGTAGGACGCGACCAGCGAGTGCACGCCACCCAAAAGGTTTGGTGTGAGGTCACGCGAGTACCCAGAGTCATTGAGGTTATAAAGCCCAGGGCCACCGCCTCCCGTGTCTACTGGCGCGCCGTTGTCGGTTAGGGTGACCGTTCCAGAAGGGCACGTAAGGATGTTTTCCTGGTAGCATGTCGGACTTGGAGGGCCGGATGTGCTTGCCACTCCATTTTTGTCGGTGACGTACATGCGAATGATGTAACGAGCACCATAGGTAACCGAAGTGGCGTTGCCGTTCAAGAGATTGCCCTGAGAATTGAAAGTGGGAATGACAATAAAAGTCTGGCTGCTTTCAGGGCCGACGGTCACTTGCACTGCGGAGGAGTCGCTGGGCGCGTTTGTCCCATCGCCGGCGTAGTGCGCTGATACGGTATAAGTTCCGCCGGACAGGCTTTGCGTGTTGGCGCCAGTGACTGCTCCGTTGGTGAGAGTGAAATGATCCAGCCCGTGCGTCGTCCCATCGGAAAACGTCGCGATGAGGGAAACATCCCCGGTTGGCACACCTGTTCCTGCGTTCGCTTTCACAGTGATGCCGACGGTCACGTTTTCGGCAGTGCCATGAGTGATTCCGGTGGTTGGCGAAAGGACTAGCGTGGTGGTGGTGCCGATCGTTGAGGCGTTGCCCCAGTTGGTCGCGAGATTATTTACGTTGACGGATCCCAAGCCTGAGGTCATGTCGTATCCTGCAGTAGCAGTCCACGCTTCCGTCGACATATGGCTAGGGTCAACTAAGACACCGTTGCTGCTGGAGGCGTTGACACTACAGTTCGGGGAGCCTCCTTGGCAGGGCACGCTGTTCGTTCCGACGCCGGGAAGACCGGTGGGAAGAAAGCTATTGCCCTTCGTCACGTCGTTGAAAATGCACGTCGATGGTTCGGTTGTGCTGGACGTGCAACTAGCGCCCGATTTTTTCGCCAAAGCGTAGAGTACGTAATTCGCATTACCCTGGCGAGGGGCAGGATTCGCTGAGGTCGCTTGCTTCTGATTTACCAAGGCCATAATTCCCGCAAAAGCGGGCGCCGAAGCCGACGTTCCGCCGACAACGCCGAAATCCAGAATTCCCGTGATCGTATTCAGATTGCAAGTTTGAGCGCCGGAGATGGTTTGGTCACTTTGACAGTAAACGTAGCCTGTGCCGTCGAACCCCGGACTGGCAAACAAAGAGACATCAGGCTGATCGCGGTGGTTATCGCTGGGCATGCCCGTCACGCCCATTTGCCACTTAGGCTTGGTGTAGATTGAGCTCTGCCCGCCGCTCCCGGCCACGATGTTTAAAGAGCCGTTGGGTGCGCCTGCACCACAGCCCGTCAAGCTGATCTGCGCACAGTTCTCGTTCCAGGGAATCTCCGGAATGTAGCTCAACGCCGAAGTCCCGGTCACCGGATCGTTGGAAGCGCTCCAAAAGGAGGTCCATCGATTCACCTCGTCAAAGTCAGTGCCTCCGAGAGACACGTTGAAGGGAGTAGAGGCCAATCCGCTCACTGCCAGGCCGTGTGTGGCCACTTGCTGGGTATTGAAGTCGTCGCAGCCCGCTGAGCCGCCGTCGCCCGAGGAAAGAATGACGGTGATGCCCTGGGCGGCTGCCTGTTCCCACAGCGTGTTGTAAAAGGCGTTTCCAGCGGCGCCCAATCCGGCTTCGCACTGACCGTAACTTTCGCTCATGACCGCCGCCAGGTTGTGCTCAATGATGTAAAGCGCTGAAAGATCGATACCAGCAGATGCAGGCGTTGAAGCCGATACAACAAACTGTACTGTGGCTCCAGGGGCCACCGCCCCCGACCACTCGACGTCAAGGTCGGCCTCACCTTCCTCGCCGATGGAGGTAATGCCGGGATCTTCGCCATTCAGGATCACGTCTGCGGCAGAAAAATTCGCCGAGAGACCGAACATCTGACGAAATGCCTGCACGTCGGCGACGTTGATATTCGTCTCGCCCACAATGGCAATAGTTTGCCCCGTGCCGTCATTTCCGGCTGAAATCAGTGGCTTGGAGTTGTAGATGGTTGCGAAGTCTCCCGGGCCCATGCCGTAGAAGCTACGGCCATTGAAGGGGTTCGGAAATGTAAAAAGCGGCTCAAGCCCAAGTTTGCCGATGGTTCGCCGGAATTGCCCCAGGAATTTCGCGTGTGATTGTTTGGGGAAATTGTGCAGCGAGACGATGCCAGCAACTACGGGAGTTAAAGCGGAAGGAATCTGTGGGTCAGCAGAGTTTGCCGAGTAGACTTTGCCTTCGACGAGATAGTTGTGGATTTCAGTGTGGAAAGCAGCGCGAACTTGTCCCACGTTGCCAGAGAACTCCATCACGGTTCTCCCTGGACCAACTGCGATGTTCGTAAATCCGTGGGAGGTCAACCACTGCGTGATGGTCTGAATGTCGGCGTCGGCGGGGCCGAATTGTTTGCCGAATTGATCGGGCGTCAGCCAGGCGTGGTAATTCGCTGAGGATTTGTTTTGCTGGTCTTCGAGGAGCTGTTGAAGGGCGGTTTCCTGGTCAGGGCCGCGCTGCAAGAGCAATAGCATGCGTTTCAAGGGCTGCGCGTCTGCGAACGGTCCCTGGTCGAATTCCGGTCGGGCAAGAGGATGAACGTTTCCTCTTAGCGTGACGAGCTTCTTTTCATCGATGGCTTGTGTGATGCGCGTGGCAATGGGCGCCGTTTGCGCTGACGCGAGCCCGGACGAAGCAGCGAGAACAAATACGAGAAGCGAAATACGAAGGGTGAATCTGGAGTTGAGGAGTCGCATAGTTGGCCCACACTGCGGAGGAATTGTCGAACTCTTGCCCCGTTATCGAACCATGCTAGAAACCAGGAGCTACAACCGAACACCGATGACCTGGAGCCGCGACCGACCCGGAAACCACCGCCGGGCTAGAAAACACCTATCAGACTACTGAGCGAACTGGAAAGCACAACTTGGGCACGAAATGGCGCAAGGCTACTGGAAACAGCGTGGAGACCGAACCTGGGGATTCGCGCCAGGGTAAAGACCGGAGCCTCGCGCTTTTCATAACCCATGTTTGCCCTTGGGGCGACACTAGACGTGAGCAAAGGCCACACCTGCGCGACAAGAGCTCACCGCGTCGCGTATTGCAACGACCATGGATATCGAATGGGTTCGGGGACAACCACCACTCTAACCCCTACCATAGCACAGGGCCGGGTAACTTCACAGATACTGACATGGGATATTGAGCCGCAGGTTTTGGCTTATACTTGGGGCTGGAAGAATTGTTAAGAGCGGGTAAACTCCTCGCAGCCATTCGGCGAAAGTCAACATTTCCAGCCAAAATACTTCCGACGAATCGAAACGGAACCGTGGCTTGCGTAAGGCGAGCTTGCTGCCTTTCGTTTTCGTAATGTACGCCTACGCTACGGGCGGGCCGTTTGGGTTGGAAGACATGGTCACGACCAGCGGCCCGGGGCTAACGCTGGTCTATCAGTTGTTCATTCCGCTCTTTTGGTGCATCCCGGTGTCGCTCGTGTCTTCGGAGCTGCCGACGGCGATTCCGGTGGAGGGAGGGTTCTACCGCTGGGTGCGCGCGGGATTCGCAGACTTCTGGGGATTTCTTGCGGGGTGGTGGAACTGGACGGCCTCGTTTTTGCTCGTGGCGGCCTACGCGGTGCTTTTTGCGGATTATCTGACCGACTACCTTTCGTTTTATTTCGGGTCGGTGGACGGATGGGTGCATTACGCGATTGCGTTAGGGCTTGTTGCGGTGATTTGTTACGTGAATGTGCGGGGCATCCACACGGTGGGCGTGGTCTCGACGATACTGGAAGTTTCTGTGCTTGCGGTTGTGGGCGCGCTGTGCGTGGTTGCGGCGCTGAAGTGGCAGCACAATCCGTTTTCGGTGCAGGGCTGGCGTTGGGGTTGTGGCTTTACTCGGGTTACGAGCAACTTTCGAGCGTAGCGGAAGAAGTGGAGAATCCGCAAAGGACTTATCCGCGAGCGCTCGTGACCGTGGTGCCTCTTTCGGTGGCAACGTATTTTCTGCCGACACTTTTTTCGCTGGCGGCGCTGGGGAATTGGGAGAAATGGCACACCGGATATTTTTCGACAGCGGCGCAGCTCATTGGCGGGCCGTGGCTGGGGATTCCGATCACTATCGGGGCCATGATTGGGAATGTGGCTTTGTTGAACGCCACAGTGCTGACGAGTACGCGGATGCCTTCAACCATGGCGGAGGACGGATATTTACCCGCGGCGTTTTCGGCGAGGCATCCGCGGTAAGGAACGCCGTGGATTGCCATCATCGCGTCGTCGGCTGTGTATGC
>DATFRZ010000026.1:0-13858 GCA_035262885.1 Candidatus Acidiferrum sp. | reverse complement strand
GCCTTCTCCAGCGGCGCGCGCGCTTCTTTGAATTGATTCAGGCGGAAATAGGTAACTCCCAGGTTGTGCCAAGCCTCAAACGAATTCGGATCGAGCTGCACCGCCCGCTTCAGCGGCTCGAGCGCTTCAGCAAACGCGCGCGAATCGCCGAACAATTGCCCCAGCAAGGTAAGTTTGTCCGCATCGTTGGGGTCGTAAATGAGATGGCAGACTTCACGCGCCGTGGCCAGTGGCTCGGTCTGCAGCGCGCTGCTGCAGTCCCGTACGTTTTTTTCCGTGTTTTTGTGTTCGTCCCTAAGCTGCGAGTAAAGCTCATATTCGCGAGCTGCTGCCTGCTCGTGCCCGCCGCTCGAGTACGCCCGCGCCAGCCGGTAATGGATGCGGTAATCACGCGGCAAGAGCTCGACTGCGTGCTCGAGCCACTTGGTTCCCGCGGCCACGTTGCCTGACGAAATGTACGCCACTCCCAGATGGAAGGCCGTGTCTGGAAACGGCGGTTCCTCAGCCACCGAGTCGAGGCGCTTGATGGCCGCTGCATAATCGTTGGCCAGCAAGTCAAGCCGCCCGAGGTAGTAAGTGACGTAGCGCGATTCACCGGCCAGCTTCTGCACCTGCTCGAACTGGCGGCGCGCTTCGTCGTTGCGTCCCAGTGACAACAGGCAGACAGCCAATTCAAGGTGTGTCTTCGGATCCCCCGCATGGAGCATCACAGCTTGTTCGAATTCGCTCGCCGCCGCCTCGAACAATTGCTCCTGCATGAGCTGCAGGCCCCGGCTGAGGTGGGCCTCAACGCCAGACCCGTGGGTTTGGGCCGAAGGACCCTGGGCCTGGGCCAGAGCACGGCGCGCCTGCGACATTTCCGCCCCGCCCGCAGAGCCAGGGGCGATTATTGAAAACAACGCTGCCGCGATCCAGGTCACGACCCAAATCGCTCCCGTGCAACAACACCAGCACCCTCTTTCACTGTCACGAGCTCGTCAGCGCGGAGGCCCTTCACTGACTCCCGGACGCCGCTGGGCCACACAATCTCCAGCTCCCCTGTCGTGGCCGCTCCCAGGCCGAAATGCAAGCGCCGGTCTCCGCAGGAGAGGTAACTGGACGCCGCCAGCACCGCCTGCGCCTGACGGCGCCCCCCGTATGCCGCCGTGACCACTGCACCGATCGCGCTAGTGTTCGAGCGCGTTCCCACGAGCTTTACCTTTAGCCAATGCCCACCGCCGTGCACATCGTTGCGGAGCAGCGACGGCGGCTCGTTAATGTTCATGATTAGAATGTCTAGGTCTCCGTCGTTGTCAAAGTCGCCAAAGGCCGCGCCCCGGCTCGAGTGCGCTTCAGCGATCGCAAGGCCGGCTCCATCCATAAGCTCTTCGAATCTTCCGCCGCCCAGGTTGCGGAACAGCACCCTCGGGGTCTTGTGCGGAAACTCCGGATGCTTCCATTCCACCTCGGGGAACGTGCTTCCCGTAACCCAAAAGAGGTCTGGCAGGCCGTCGTTATCTAAGTCGGCGATTCCGTTGCCCCAGCCGACATACCGCGTCTCGACACCCAGTCCCGAGCGCAACGTGACGTCCTCAAACACCAGGTGGCCCGCATTGCGGTAAAGAGCCACCGTATCCTCGGCAAAATGTGTCTTCAGCGCGTCCAGCCGCCCATCGGCATCAAAGTCTCCTATCGCTATCCCCATCCCAGCCTGTTCATTGCCGTCCTCGTTTACAGCCAGGCCCGACAGCAGCCCCTGCTCCGCAAAAGTGCCATCTCCACGGTTGTGAAATAGTAGGCTGGGAGTCGAGTCGCAAGCCACGTAGATATCCTGCCAGCCATCGCCATCCAAATCCGCCGCCACTGCTGTCAGGCTGAACCCCGGTTTTACGGCACCTATACCGGAACGCCCGGTGACGTCTGCGAACGTCCCGTCTCCATTATTGTGATAGAGCATCGGACGTTCGGGAACCAGTCCGCGCGGGCCGCAATTGACTGGAATGCCTTTGAAGTTACAGTTGGGATTCTTACCCGTGGGCGGAATTCTATCGAAATCGAAAACCAGGTAGTTGGAGACGAACAGGTCCAGGCGGCCGTCGCGGTCGTAGTCCACCCACGTGCACCCACTGCCCCACCGTTTTCCCGGATGTAACAGACCCGCCGCTTCCGTCACATCGGTGAAGGTCCCGTCGCCGTTGTTGCGGTACAGGATGTTCTGAGGCCATGCGGTGATAAACAGATCTTCGAGGCCGTCATTGTTATAGTCGCCGACGGTCACACCGCAGGCCCACCCCTGGCGCAGCAAGCCCGCCTTCGCGGTTACGTCGGTAAAAGTCCCGTCGCGGTTGTTTTTGTAAAGTCGGTTGCTCGCTCCTTCGACCGGCCCTTCTCGGCGCGTCCCCGACAGCAAAAAAATGTCCAGCCAGCCATCGTTGTCGTAGTCGAGGAAGGCGACGCCGCAGCCCATGGACTCCAGAATGTAATCCATGTGGTCCGGAGGGCCGTAGATCACCGGAGCGCGCAGGCCCGCCTGGGCGGCAACGTCACTGAAGTGCGCGTGAAAGGGCAGGCCTGAGGGTTTTCCGCGCGGCTGCGCCCTGACTCCGCGCGACGCCATGCCCCCCGACTGTTGGGCCGCCAAATGACCTGGCCAAGATACGCCGGCTCCAGCAGTTCCTGCAGCGAGGATGGCAAGGAATTCACGGCGAGTCATAACACCACGCAGTGTACCGCGCCATACGGCAGAATGGCCTTGCAAAATTGAAGATTAGGAACAGAAGTGCTCTGCGGTTCCGTGAAAAAATTTGGTGGACGTGAGGGGATTCGAACCCCTGACCCTCGCGTTGCAAACGCGATGCTCTCCCAGCTGAGCTACACGCCCACCGTTCCAGCCGCGTAAACAACTATACATCATCGACGAGCCTCCTCGCGCCCCAAGCAGCCTTAAGATGCTTGGCTACACGCAAGTTTCGGTTTTTGTGTTGGCGTGCACCTAACTCTGCGCTGGATAAACAAACTATGCTACGCGTAGCCGCCCTGGTCGCGACTGTGAGAGCTGACATCGTTGAGATGTGCCCGACCGATGGCCTCATGCCATTAACGGGTTGTGGAACTTAATGTCCACCACCGCCGCTGCCACCACCGACTAAAATACAGAGTAAAAGCACTATCAAATCCATGGTGTAGTCCCTGATCGCCGCGCCTTTGTAACCAATAGTTAGTGTGCGGCGATTCGGCCGATGTGAGAACTGTAAGATCTGCCAGTCACTTACCGCGGGAGACTCGTACGCTCTCCGATCATCGATTCCATCTGGCGTTTGCGCGTGACTCCTTGTCGACCCTAGACTGCGAGCGATTGGCGCGGCTGGGTCGGAAGCGCAAGAAGCGAATGACGAATGAGGAATGGAAGAGCCAGGCGAAGATGAAGGAAGGGAGCACGCACTTTGCGCACAAGGCCGAGCACGGCTCGATCTGGACACGGGAGCGGTGGTCGGGGTGACGCTGACGATGCGACCACTCTGGCTACGACGTTAAGCGACGTGGGGATGGCGATGCGTAGTAGATTGGGCGGGAAGCGGAGCAGCGGCCCGCTAAGCCTAAGGTGAACGACGGCGGCATCTAAGAGTTTACCGCAAACTCGCGTACTCGGCCCTGGCTGCGATATAGACGGGAACGTCGCGGTCGGCGTCTTTCCAGAGTGTGAGGAAATCTTTGTAGGCTGCGAGCGCTCGGACGCGGGCGGCGCCATCCGCCCCCTGTGAAGTTTTCGCCTGCAATGCATTCGCTCGCGCCACGCCCAGATGCGCCAGGGCGCCAGTCCAGCAGTTCCAGACGATGCCGCTGTGATCGAGAATCTTCTCGAACTCGGCGGCGGCTTGCGTGCCCTGCCCGGCCTCCAGATACGCTTCCCCACGAACGTAAGTTGTATAGAGACAAGAGGGATTACTAACAAACAGAATCGCCCCGTACTCGGTAAGGGAAGCACTCTGCGGGGCATTCAAGATGTTAGTCGGGTCTTTGCTGTCCAGCGCCAGTTGCGTCTGAATGGCGGGCAGCCAAAGGGATTGCATCTGAGTATCCAACGGGAAACGCCTGCGTAGGTCTTGCGCCAACGACTCGGCTCGCGGCGCATCGTCCGCCATCGCAAACGCAAGCGCAGCCTCGACTTCTGTCCCCTGACTTGCGGGAGCGAGCTCTAAAGCCTTTGCTGCTGCCCTCCGCGCCTCGGCAGCATTGCCGAAGGCGGCTTGTCGCAAAGCGGCGTTCGCCAACCAGATCGCCCCGCTGTCCTTGCTACCGGCCCGTATCGCGGACTCCACAGCTCGCGCCGTAAGTTCCCGGGCCTCGCCCAGACGACCTCGATATGCCTCGGTGTCACTAGCGAGTGCTAGTCCCACGCTCTCTTCGGGCTTTCCCGCGAACCAGTTCTGCTGTTCGGCCATGGCCGCGGAGTCCGCCGCGAGAAAGGCAAGAGCATAGAGAGCACTGCGAAATTCGAAACCGTCAATTTTCCCCGCCTGCGCGTCATGGATGATCCGCCGCCCCTCATCGAAACGCTGCAAGGCAAGCGCGTAAATGGCGAGATTTCCGTACGAACCGAAAGACGGTGCAAGACGCAAGGCCCGGCTTGTGATCTCACTCGCCTTTTCATACTGCCCCTGTAGGGCATAGACAATGCCCAAAGTCGAATAGGGCCCGTCATCCCGGGGGTAGCTTTCGATCCACTGCTCATACGTCTCGGTTGCTTTGTTCAGTTCTCCGGTTACATTCAGATAGTAATCGGCGGTGATCGCCAACTTTTCCCACTCGCTGACATGATCCCGCAACTGAAATGCCTTGCTGAAGTACTCCCTAGCTCGGTCTACCTCCCCGAGCCCGGAGTAGTCCAAGCCCAGTGCCCTATAGCCCGCTGCAAAATTGGGATCGAGATCGAGGACGCGCTGAAAGTAAGGCAAAGATGCGGAAGGGCCCTTCTCACTGAAAACCTTCAGCCCCTGGCTGTACGCTTTTAGGGCTTCGAACGACGGCGTTGTAGCGCGCGCCAGCGGTACGTCAAACTTCTCTACTGAAGGTAGCGATTCGCCGAGCTCGCGGCGTAGCCTCGATGCTGCCGCGTCCAGCGCGTCCAGGATGTTTTCCTGGGACGCCGCGATCGATTGCTCGGACGCGAGCGTGTCTCCGTTCTGGCAATTCACCGCCTTCAACCCGAGCACGTACTTGCTGCCCAGAGTGCCAATCGATCCGACAAGATAGGCCTTGCTGCCGGCCCGCTGGCAAAGCTCCCGGGCTACCTCGGTCGTCAGTTGCGTGCCAGCGGGACGAGTCATCCGCCGTAAGGTTATCGCGACTTCGCTGTCTGACAGCACTTTGAAAAAGGGAGATTGCCTGAGAGAGAGGCTCAGGGCGGTGTTCAGTGAGTCGTCGAAGGTTGTCTCGCCTGTCTTGTTAACAAAATCGGCGAGAACGACAGTGTCTTTGGGAGTGATTTTGAAACCAGCGCGACGGGAATGCCAGAATCCTACAACCGCTGCGCCTGCCAGGATCAAAGCGGCGGCGCGCCAGACATGAGGGTGCCTCCAGACGCGGGACTCGATTGGGACCGCGAGCTGTACTTCGGGCGCCCAAGCCACCGGAGCTACAAAGCGGTAGCCGTGCCGCGGAACCGTTTCCACAAACCTTGGGTTGTCGGCCGAATCGTTCAAGGCCTCGCGCAGCTTCCGCGTTGCTGTGTTTAAAGCAGCGTCAAAATCCACAAACGTATCATGCGGCCAAACTCGCTCTCGGATTTCCTCCCTCGTGACCAGTTCACCAGGACGCTCCAACAACACTGACAGGATTCGAAGGGGCTGCTCTTGCACACGAATACGCCCCCCCGCTTTTGTGAGTCTGCATTCGCGGAGATCAACCTCGAAGGATCCGAAGCGAACAAACCGAGCTGTCGATCGGAGCTGCTGCAACGGGCACAACTTAGCATAACAGGTCACAAATGCGAATAGCTTCTTTTCTGGCAGCTGGTTAGGTGGTCATTCCGAATTCATGAGAAGGTTCGTTGCGCTTTGCCCAGCGATCCGGAACATTGGCGCTTCACAACAGGAAATCTGCGGCGTTGTTGAGCCATGGCTGACAAGAGCGACGGAGACGGCGGTCGGTGTGCGAGTGCCGCGTATGCGTGACGATGGTGGCGTGCCACAACTTGAAAAATCATCCTTGAACACGCCGGCTGCGAGGTCTTAGTCGGGAGCAACCAGCTAGAGGGGTTGCAGTTGGCCAAGGACTGCAACGTCGATCTTGCCGCACTCGACTATGGAATGCCGCGAATGACTGGGGTAGAGATTGCTCAACGCCTTCGGGCCATGCAGACGACAATAGGGATCATCATGATTTCTGGTACTGAATTACCAGAAGAGTCGGCGAGGATCGTCGATTGCTTGTGCCAAAGGCCCAGATGGCGAGGACTCTGGCACGAGAAGTTAACCGCTTTCTAGGCAATCGGAAGGCTGCGTGCGAGTGAAGCGTCTCATTCGGGAGTCGGCCGAGTCATGACACATTTCGCCTTGGCGCGTATTCTCATCGTCGATGATTCCCCTGGCTGGCGGGCGCGAGTTCGCGAGATCTTGGCGGCACATCCAGAATGGAAGATCATCTCTGAAGCGTCCGATGGGCAGGAAGCTGTCCAGCAAGCAAGTGAATTGCAGCCGGACATCGTAGTTCTGGATATTGCTCTGCCCCGCTTGAATGGGATCGAAGCGGCCAAGATGATTAGGCAGAAATCCCCTAGGTCGAGGATAGTCTTCCTCACAGTGGACAACGACAGCGACATTATGAAAGCCGCTATTGATGTCGGTCAGACAACTTACGTCACAAAAGTCAACGCCGCTACTCGGCTGTGCGAGGCTGTCGCGGCGTCACTGCGGGAAACCTGAGCGACGGTTGAATCCGCGCTGGCCGCCCTTGCGGTTTGGCGGCAGACCGAGGTTGAGCAGCGCCTCCTCGGCACTCGAAAACCAGGTCCCGATCCTCACAATGCTGCGCGCTTCTACGCAAGTTGCTATTTCGCGCCCGATCTCCCGAGAGGTGCGCACCGCTGCTCGACCTCTGGACCGCGCGAAAGCGTTGACTTTTTCTGCGCCAGAGGTTGTCATCGTTGCCCACGCGGACCATGCACGCCTAGAGCGATTGCCATGGGTGTGTCTGTACCTATTTCGGCGATGAGACGCTGTGGGATGACCTCCCCGCCCAGGGCAGATTCTTCTGTATGAAATGGAAGGCTCAGAATGAGTTATCGTGCTTGCAAAGCAGGCGCTCTCCAGGGCTGAGCTACACGCCCATTCGCGGTTCCTCTCTCATTTTAGATGCTTTCATTCTCTCGTCACGCGGTCTGTTCCGTATCTCCACTTTCTATTTTCCCGCCTCTTCCTTCAAATACGCCGCGCTCAACGTATTCTTTTTCTTCGCAATCTCCAGCAGCGTCGGATAAAACTGCACGAACGTCGTATCCACTGCGCCGTGCTGTTCGTGGCACGAATAGCAATCCATTTCCCGCGGCAGGAGCTTCCCCGTCACTCCGTCCTCCCCATTGAAAAACGCCCATTTTCCCGGAAACCGCGCCGCGTCCTTCACGTGTACCTCGCGTCCCATGATCTCTCCGGTTTGGAAATGCCCGTTCTTATTGATCGAGCCTTTGCTCCCCGCCATACGCGCTTCGAGCACCAGCATGGTCTTTTCCGGCCAAGTGCCTGTCTGCAGGAACGACTTATACGCTTCGGGATTCACAAAAACATTGTCGAACATCGAGTGCCCCATATCCATATTCGGGCTGTAGCTCATATCCACACCCGAAGTCAGATACACCCACTCCCGGTAGTTCGCAGGGAACTTCAGGTTCCCGTCCGCCGTATAAACAGGCAGGTTCGCGCTTTCGCTGTTGGAGCTGGCACGCGGCGCAAGTGCCGCGAGCGCCGCGGCAACCACAAAAAGGCCAATCAAAACCCATGAACTTTTCATCGCCATCCCTCCCGAACTTGTCCTGCAATCTCTTAGCAGAACGTTCGTCCTCTGCGCAACACGGTAACGAACGGCCTTCTGAGCCGTCTAGAATAAATGCAACCTCCCGCCGGAGGTTCCTTAATGTCTAACGCTGCTCCCAACCAAAATGTTTCCGGCGCGCCCTCGTCTCCTGCTCGGCACATGGGCGCGGGCAATTTCTTCGGCGCCATCCATGGCGCGCGCGAGCAGTGCGGCGCCATTTTCACCGATGTGCGTCACGCGTCTCCGCGCAAGCTTCCCAAGCATTCGCATGAGCTTGCCTTTTTCGCCTTGGTGCTCAACGGCCATTACCGTGAGCGCTGCGGCCGCAGCGAAGGTCAGTACGCTCCATTTACTCTCATGTTCCGTCCTGCGGGCGTTCCTCATCAGGACGAGATCGGCCCCCGCGGCGTCCGCCTTTATGAAATCGAGCTTCGCCCTTCGTGGCAAAAGCGCCTCGCTGATTGCTCTGCCGCATTGGACACCCCGCGCGACGACATCGGTGGCGGCCGGCTTCTGTGGCTTGCACTGAAGCTCTTTCGCGAAGTCGCATCATCTCCCGCGCACGATGATCTTTCGGTTGAAAGCCTGCTCTCCGAAATGCTCTCCTTTGCGGCGCGCTCATCTCAGCGCGACAGCCGCCTCGTCCCGCCGTGGCTCCCGCGCATACTCGACAAGCTGCAAATCGAGCATTGCCGCCGCCTTACTCTCGACGAACTCGCTCGCGAAGCCGGCGTGCACCCTGTCCATCTCTCCCGGGTCTTCCGCCGCTGCATTGGCGAAGGCATCAGCGAACATGTCCATCGCCTGCGCGTCCGCACCGCGTGTGAACGCCTGCTCGCCCCGCATGTGTCGCTCTCCGAACTCAGCTTCAGCACTGGCTTCGCCGATCAAAGCCACTTCACCCGCGCCTTCCACAGAATCACCAGCATGACTCCCACCGCCTTCCGCTCGCTTCTCAACCTCTCTTGAGTTACCTGCTGGTGGCGGGCTGGGCACGCGTTGCAACCACCGCAGGCAATAGAGCGTTCCTCGGCGTGTGCTCCTTTTTTGCAATAAGAAGCTGTGCTCGCGACATTGAATCTGTTCCTTACGCCTCCCGCGGTAGTTCGTATTCTATGGTCTGGTTGCATTTCTTAAACATTTTCAAGGAGCGTCGGAACCTTCATGAAGTCGCGTGTCCTTCTTCTTGTGTCGTTCGCATTCATCGCACTGGCTGGTTTTTCGGTGGGAGGCGCGCCGTTTCGCGTCACCGGCGCCGAGACCATGAGGGAGTTCGGCGACCGGCTTACGGAGTGGTACGCCAAGAAGCTTCCTGCGTACAGTTCCAAGGTGACTTCCGCTCGGGCCACCGACAGTTTCGCAGCCATGGCTAATGGAAGGGCCGAGATCGTGCAATCTTCCAGCTGACTTCGGGAGAGCGCGAAACCGGTTTTCAATCTTTGTCCGACAAATAAGGGCGGATAACAGTTGCATTTACAGCGAGTTAGAGGATGCTTGCTCCTAGATCCCTCCCGGAACGAATTTCTTGCTTTTTCGTCTGCGAAACTAAAAACTTACAACTTAAAACGAACAACTCCCTATGGATAAACGCATCGCTTCCGCCGACGCTGCCATCGCCAAGCTTACCGACGGCGCCACCATCCTTATGGGCGGTTTCGGCCTCTGCGGCATCCCGGAGAACCTTATCGCCGCCGTCCGCCGCAAAGGCACGAAGAACCTCACCGTTGTCAGCAACAACGCCGGCGTGGACGACTTCGGTATCGGCCTGCTCCTCCAGCAGCGCCAGGTCAAGAAGATGATCTCCACGTACGTGGGCGAGAACAAACTGTTCGAGCAGCTTGTGCTCAGCGGCGAGCTGCAAGTCGAGCTGAATCCGCAGGGCACGCTCAGCGAACGGCTGCGCGCCGGCGGCGCCGGCATTCCCGCGTTCTATACGCTAACGGGCTACGGCACCATGGTCGCCGAAGGCAAAGAAACCCGCGAGTTCGACGGCCGCATGTACGTGATGGAGCGCGGTCTGCGCGGCGACTTCGCGTTTATCAAGGCGTGGAAAGGCGATCGCTGGGGCAACCTCGTTTATCGCAAAACCGCGCGCAACTTCAATCCCATGATGGCCACCGCGGCCGACTACGTCGTGGCCGAAGTCGAAGAGCTGGTGGACATCGGCCAGCTTCCGCCGGACCAGGTGCACACGCCCGGCATTTTCGTGGACGCGATTTTCCAGGGGCCGAAGTACGAAAAGCGCATCGAGCGCCGCACCGTGAAAAAGTCATGAAGAGCCTTTTCGGTTTCCCCATTGTCCGCCTTATGCTCGGAGTTCTTTACCAGCTCGTATCCGGGAGGATCCTTGGGCGCAATTGGAGGCCTTGCTCGTCGCGTGAGGAACGGCCCGTCCGGTATTGGATTGCAGACGGCAGGTGCATTGGCAGTGCTTCACGGAGTCTTAATGCCCCTCACTGAAGAACAAAAACGGGAGCGGATCGCCCGCCGCATTGCCTTGGAGCTGCGCGACGGGTATTACGTCAATCTGGGCATTGGGATGCCCACGCTAGTCGCGAATTACGTGCCCAAAGGCATGGACGTGATTCTGCAATCAGAGAACGGGATGCTCGGCGTCGGCCCATATCCGCTTGAGCCCGAAGTTGATGCCGACCTCATCAACGCGGGCAAGGAAACCGTCACCGAGCTTCCCGGCACTTGCTATTTTTCGTCCGCCGATTCCTTCGGGATGATTCGCGGCGGGCACGTGGACCTCACCGTCCTCGGGGCGCTGCAAGTGGATGAAAAGGGCACGCTCGCGAATTGGGCCATTCCTGGCAAAATGCTCAAAGGCATGGGAGGCGCCATGGACCTTGTTGCTGGAGCGAAGCGCGTATTCATCGCCATGGAGCACGCCACCCGCGACAACAAGCCCAAAATCCTGAAAAAATGTACCCTGCCGCTCACCGGCGTCGAAGTCGTGGACCACATCGTCACCGAACTCGCCGTCATCGACGTCACGCCGCAGGGCTTGCTGCTTCGTGAACTCGCGCCTGACGCCACCCTCGAACAGGTGCAATCCCTAACGGAACCGAAGCTCCTGGTGCCAAGCGGCGGCCCTAAGCCAATGCCTACTTGAAGAAGGAGGCCCGGCTTCCCGGCCGGAGCCGGGTCGCAAAAAACCGCGAAAGCCGCCGGTGCGTTGAGAAAGAAATAACCGATGAAGGCGAAGAAAACAAAACGAGCCGCGTCGGTCAAGCCGCGATCGCGCGCGATGCGCGAGCGACCGAAAATGCCGCCGATTTCGGAGGAGATGAAGCGGTGGTCGGCGATGCTGAAAACGGAAGTGAGCGGCTGGCCGCAGATTTCCACCAAGCCCATGTTCGGCATGATGGGTTTGTACCGCGGAAAGAAAATTTTCGCCGGGCTGCCCGTCACGCGCGGGTTCGATACACCAAACTCCGTCATTTTCCGGTTCGATCCCATGCCGCAGGATTTGGAGCAGCGCGCCCTGAAAGATTCACGCATCGCTCCCGGGAAGCGTTGGTTTTCGTTCCACGTGGGCTCCATAGAGGACTTGCGCGACGCGCTGTGGTGGCTCAACCAGGCCTACGAGAAAACGAAGTGAGAGCCGTTTCCTACAACGAAGGAGTCTGTCGTCTTGGCTCTTTCTGCACGGCGCAGCCAAGCGCGGGGCGAAATACGTTAGTCTGAATACAGGACCTGCGAACTATGGATCCGCATTCCATCGTGATTGTCAGCCTGCACACGCCGAAGGAAAAGGTCTGGGGCGAATTGCTGGCCATCAATCCCTCCGGCGTCACGCTGCGCGGGATTGACCTGAATTCGTTCGATCATTTCATCCGTCAGATGAATGAGCCTGATGGCGAACGCGTCGGCTTTCCCACGGTGTTCTTCCCCATGCATCGCGTGGAGCGTGTCGCGCTCGACGAGCCTTGCGGCTCGATTCCCTCGATGAACGAACTTTTCGCGCGCAAGCTGGGCCGTTCGCTCCTCGACTATTTGGCGCAATTCGACTTTGATGGTGGCAAGACCTTTGGAACACGAGTCGTTGACCTTGCAAGCGTTCACTTCCCTTTTGGAACAACTGTCGAAGCGGCGGAGCGGCAACTCATCTTCCAGACGCTGAAGGACGCTGGCAATGACAAGACCCGCGCTGCTGAGTTGCTCGGGATCAGCTTGAAAACCCTTCACCACAAGCTCAACGAGTACGGAAGCGCCGCCCCCGACGGCGAGTGAACGGCTGATTTGCCTGAAAAACGCCCTTGAATTACGCTATCCTTAATCACAATGAAGGGCCGCATCTGGACGGTACCCAACCAAATTACGTTTCTCCGGCTCGGCTTCCTGCCGTTCTTCTTGATTTTAATTTCCTACGAAAGGTACAAGTGGGCGCTGCTGATTCTGGTGATTGCCGGCTTTTCCGACGGCATTGACGGACTGATCGCGCGGAAATTCAACCAGCGGTCTTCGCTCGGCGCGTATCTCGATCCCATTGCGGACAAACTTCTGCTCTCGTCGTCGTTTATTGTTCTAGCTTTCAAAAAGCAATTCGCGTGGTGGTTGACGATCCTGGTCTTGAGCCGTGATTTGCTCATCCTTACGGTGGCGGTAGTGATTATTCTAGCCTCGGGCTACCGTCCCTTTCCACCGAGCATTTACGGCAAGTTCACCACGTTTTCGCAAATCGTGCTGGTTTTTGCAGTAGTGTTGGGCGCGGCATATCCCGCGCTTCATCTCGCGTTGCTGATTCGCGTTCTCACTTATATTGTTGCAGCTCTGTGCGTTTTCACAGGTGTGCATTATTCGGTCACCGTCGCGCGCAGGCTCAACGCTCCAGCGCCTCCTGAAGCAATGAGCTGATTCCGGAGATCCCGAGCACGGAGCTGCGTTCAAGACGCTCTTCGGAGAAGCTGGATCTGTCTGTGATTTATCCGCGGCCGGGCAAGGGATCGTGGAAGTGAATGAACATCAAAACGAAACTGGCAATGACGACAATTCCCGCAAGCCAGCCGAGGGCGTGGGCCACGCGAATTTCCTTGATGTTCATGGGTTTACGGTCCACGAAGATTTTTCCGAGCGCGAAGCCTGCCGCCAACCCTCCGCCATGGGCCCAATTGTCCATGGCCATGAAACCGGAGAAGCCCAGCACGAACAAAATGGCCACCGAAGTGATCAGACGGGACCTCAATTCGCGCATGTAAGAGCCACCTCGCTTCGAAGTGATGGCAAGCGTCGCTCCCACCAGGCCAAGCAGTGCGCCGCTGGCTCCCAGCGAGAAGTGCCCGGTGACGGCGCTCAATAGGAAACCAAAGATGCCCGTCGCGACATAGAGAAACAGGTAGCGCGCCGACCCGTAAAGCTCTTCCAGCGCCGGGCCGAATTGCATTAGCGCCATCATGTTAAATCCGATGTGGACGAGGCCGGCATGAAGGAACATCGCCGTGACCAGGCGCCACCACTCATGCCGAAAGAAAATGAGAAAGGGGTAGATCATGCCGAGGCGGACTTGCGGCTCACCGACGAGTCCCCACAAAATGGTCAGGCCCCCTCCCTCGCCGATGGCCGCGAAGGAAAGCCAGCTCGCGCCCAGCATCAGGATATTGGCAATCAGCAGAGCGGTGGTAACGGGAGCTTCGTTGTCGCCAAAAAGCCCGGAAAGCTTCTTGCTCAGAGCGGCGAGAGAAAAGCGAAGGCTGGCGCCGCATTCGTGGCAGCGGGTGGCGTTGATGCCCACTAAGGCGCCGCAGACGGGACAAAGTTTTGGGCGGGGCTGCTGTTCGCCGCCGCCGAAGAATCCGCGCACCGCGTTTTTCCAGCGTTCCAAGCGCCACTGCCAACGGTAGGGTAG
>DATFRZ010000025.1:0-5826 GCA_035262885.1 Candidatus Acidiferrum sp. | reverse complement strand
GCCGCCGCTAATTTCTCCGCGCTATGCACGCGAGCGGTCGAAGCATTCACGACATCGATCTGCGCGCCGGTTTGTTGCAGTTTCGCAATCACCGCACTCAAATGCTTCGGCTCGCAGTTCGTAATCGTCAGGTCGCCGCCGGTAATCGCGCCGGCCACAAGAAACGTCCCTGCCTCGATGCGGTCCGGAATCACCGTATGTTCCGTGCCATGCAACTCTTTCGCGCCGCGAATCCGCAGCGTGGATGTGCCACCCCCGCAAATCTCCGCTCCCATCTTCCGCAGCATCACAATCAAATCCGTCACTTCCGGCTCACGCGCCGCATTCTCCAACACCGTCTCGCCTTCCGCGAGCGCCGCCGCCATCAAAATATTTTCCGTCCCGGTCACGGTGATCTTTTCAAACACGATGTGCGCGCCCTTCAACCTCCGCCCGCGCGAACCGTTGCCGTGCACGTTCCCTTCGATATATCCACGCGAAGTGGTAATCTCCGCGCCCATCTGCTCCAGCGCCTTCAGGTGCAAATCCACCGGCCGCGCCCCGATCGCGCATCCGCCCGGCAGCGAAACGCGCGCTACCCCTACGCGGGCCATCAGCGGCCCCAGCGTCAGGATCGACGCGCGCATCGTCTTCACCAAGTCGTACGGCGCTTCGGCATGATTCAATTTCGGCGCCTGAATTTCATACTCGTTCGCCGGAACGGCCGTCGCCGAAACCTTCGCGTCCATAAACGCCAGCAGCTTGCTCATGGTAACCAGGTCGCGGACCTTCGGCACGTTGCGGATCACCACTTTGTCTTCCGTCAACAGCGCCGCCGCCATTACTGGCAGAGCAGAATTCTTCGCCCCGCTGATGGCCACCGTCCCCCGCAGCGCCTTCCCGCCTTTAATCAGAAACTTATCCATCCGCCCTCTCGTAGTAGCGGACCTTCAGGTCCGTTCTTTTCTCTTCTCGGTGCGCTTGTCTCTGTGTTCTCTCGGTTAATTCTTTTGCGTTTCTCTTAGAGCCACTCTCAATTCGCCGCCTGCTTCCTTCAGCCGGCTTTTTGCACCTGGCGCTGTCACTCCCATCTTCAGCATCACCAGCGCCGCCCGCATATTGTGTCTCGCCGCCCGCAAAGCGTGTTCCGCCGCAGACACGCTTTTCCCGCTCGCCTCCGCCAAAATTCGCAAAGCCCGTTTCGCAACCTTTGCATTCGTCAGGACGACGTCGATCATCAGGTTTTCATACACATGACCGAGCCGCGTCATGGTCGCAGTGCTTAGCATGTTGAGCACCATCTTCTGCGCCGTCCCGGCCTTCATTCGCGTCGATCCTGTCAGCACCTCCGGCCCCACTTCGGCGGCAATCACGATCTTCGCCAGCCGCGCCACAGGCATTTTCCGGTTCGACGTAATCGCTACAGTCGTTGCGCCTCGTCCTCTCGCGTATTTCAACGCAGCCAGCACAAACGGCGTCGTCCCACTCGCGGTCACTCCTACGACCACATCGTTCCGCGTCAACTTCCTCGTGCGCAATTCGTGCTCCGCGCGGCGCACGTCATCCTCCGCTCCTTCCACGGCCTGCGTGATGGCGCGCCCGCCTCCCGCAATCAGCGCCTGTACCAGCGTTGGCGGAGTTCCAAACGTCGGCTGGCACTCTGCCGCGTCCAGCACCGCCATGCGCCCGCTTGAGCCGGCTCCCACATAAATGAGCCGCCCGCCCTTCCGGATCCCCGCCACGATCGCCTCCACCGCCCGCGCAATCGCCGGAATTTCTTTTCCTACTGCCAGGGCCACCTTGCGGTCTTCGCGATTCATCAACTCGACAATCTCTCGCGCCGTCATGCGGTCGAGATTCTTCGACGCTGGGTTTCTTCGTTCTGTCAGCCTGGATTCTTTGGGAATAAGAGTTCTCGAGGGCTTGGGCATCCTTACATTATAGCGGTGCGACGCGAAATCCTCGGCTTCGAACGCCTATTTCGTGCGTATTGGAACAAATTAGAACAAATCGGAAGCCAGGTCCCAGCCATGTTTTCCACAGCCGGTGCCAAATAGACACTTCTGGACACAACCTCCCATCTTCCTTCGCCGGATTCAGCTATTCTAGAAACCACCCGGCCAGATCCATCTCTTATGGTGATGGAATGGAACCATGTCCATAGATATTCTCAAAAATCTTTTCGAGCAGCACTTTCACTCGCCCGCCAAACGCATTCAGCCACTCCAGGGCGAGCTCGGCGGCTCTGGCCGCAAGATCATTCGTCTCGCCAATGAGCGTGTTAGCGCCGTCGGCATTCTCTACGGCGGCCGCGAAGAAAATGTGGCCTTTCTCGAATTCTCCAAACACTTTCGCAGCCACGCGCTGCCCGTGCCGGAAATCTACGCCGAAGACCTCGACCACGGCGCCTATCTTGAAGAGGACCTCGGCGACACCTCGCTCTTCGAATTTCTCTCGCAAAATCGCACGGGCGAAGTCATTGCACCCGCCGTCGTCGATGCCTATCGCAAAGCCGTCGGGGTTCTCCCGCGTTTCCAGGTCGAAGCGGGCCGCGACCTGGATTATGGCCATTGCTATCCCATCGCCAGCTTTGATCGGCAGTCCATCGCCTGGGACCTGAACTACTGCAAATACTATTTTCTCCGCCTCGCCGGCATTCCCTTCAACGAACGCGCTCTCGAAAACGACTTCGACCGGCTCACCGATTTCCTTCTCGAAGCTCCGCGAGACTATTTCCTCTACCGCGACTTTCAGTCGCGCAACATCATGCTGCGCGATGGCCTGCCTTATTTCGTGGACTATCAGGGCGGCCGCAAAGGCGCGCTGCAATACGACATTGCTTCTCTTCTCTTCGACGCCAAGGCCGACCTCCCGCCCGCGCTCCGCGAGGACCTTCTCTATGATTATCTGCGCGCCCTGGCCACTTTCATCCGTGTCGATCGCGACGCCTTCCTGCGCTATTACTACGCCTACGTTTACGTCCGCATCATGCAGGCGCTTGGTGCATACGGCTACCGTGGCTTCTTCGAACGCAAAGTGCATTTCCTCCAAAGCGTTCCGTACGCTCTAAAAAACATCCGCTGGCTGCTGCACAACGCTGAATTGCCCATCGAGCTGCCCACGCTTCTCGGCGCGTTCCAAAGCATGCTGGCTTCCGAAAAACTGCAGAGCATCGCCTCGGAAGCCGACAATCTTGTCGTCCGCATTTTCAGTTTCTCGTTCCACCATGACTTGCCCAAGGACGAAACCGGCAACGGCGGTGGTTTCATCTTCGATGGTCGCGGCCTTCCGAATCCGGGCAGGGAAGAGCGCTTCAAGTCGCTCACCGGCCGCGACGCGCCGGTCATCGATTACCTCAACCAGCAGGAGAGCGTGCACCAATTCCTCGCGAGCGTGTTCACTCTCATCGACGCGACCGTCGAGAATTACCAGCAGCGCAGCTTTAAGAATCTAATGGTGAGTTTTGGCTGTACCGGCGGCCAGCATCGCTCCGTCTTTCTCGCCGAACAACTCGCCAAACACCTGCGCGGCCGCAGCGGCGTGGAAGTCGTCGTTCGCCACCTCGAACTTGAACAGACAGGCATGCTCCACGCCGTTGTAGGCCACCTCGTCAAATGATGGTTCGCCCTTGCTTTAGGACAGTCGAAGGGCCACGGGCGTTGCTATGAAAGCCATGATCCTCGCTGCCGGGCTTGGCACGCGCCTACGCCCCCTCACCGACAATCGCCCCAAAGCCCTCGTCGAGATCGACGGCCGCACGCTCCTCGAAATTACCCTCACCCGTCTTCGCCCCTTCGGCATCAACGAAGTCATCATCAACGTCCACCACTTTGCCGGCATGGTCGTCGACTACCTCAAATCCCACAACAACTTCGGCATGCGCATCGAAATCTCGCGCGAAGACGATCTGCTGCTGGACACCGGTGGCGGCCTCAAAAAAGCCTCCTGGTTCTTGCTGGAGACTGCTCGTCACTCGTCACTCGCTCCTCTTCACTCTCCTATCGAGCCCTTCCTCCTCCACAACGTCGACGTCATCAGCACCATCGACCTCAGCCGCATGCTCCAATTCCACAACGAACACAACGCGCTCGCAACCCTCGCCGTGCAATCCCGCGAATCTTCCCGCTTGCTCCTCTTCGATGACCACGTGCAACTCGTCGGTCGCGCCGGCCGCAGCCAAAAAGCGAACAGCTCAGCTGGAGAAAGCGGTGTCACCGCAAGCGTAGGCGACGAGCCGGGGAATGGAGGTGTCATTCCGAGCCTAGCGACGAATCCTGGCCTGGTGTCGGCCCACTCAAGAATCGATCAAGCGGCCCTCACCTCGCCTACGGATCGTCCTTCAGAGCGAATCGAGGAGTCTGCTTCTTCTCCGAACTCGCCACTTCTTCACCCCCTCGCCTTCTCCGGCATCCACATCATCTCCCCGCGCCTCCTCCCCCTGCTGACCGAAGAGGGCGTCTTCTCGATCATGGACGCGTACCTTCGCCTCGCCGCTCAGGGCGAGAAAATCCTCGCCTTTCGCGCTGATGAATACTACTGGCGCGACCTCGGCCGCCCCTCCGACCTCTCCCAAGCCGTCCTCGACCTGCGGCAAGGAATGTGCTAGCGCCAGAAGCAGCCCTGTCTGGCTTTTTGCTTGATCCTCTCTCATTTATTCTATATTGTATGAGTAATGGCGAATCGCGATTTTCTCGGCGAGTTCGAGCACATTGTCCTTCTTGCGGTTCTGCGTTTGCCTGACCAAGCTTACGGCGTCACTGTCCGTCGAGAGATTGAAGCACGCACCAAGCGCGAGGTGTCGATAGGTGCCATTTATGCCACTCTTGATCGTCTGGAAGCAAAAGGCTACGTGCAATCGCGCGCGGGCGATCCAACTCCGGAACGCGGCGGACGGTCCAAGCGCTTCTTCCGTGTCACATCGCAGGGAGTTTCTGCTGTTAACCGCACTCACCGCGCCCTTCGGAGCCTGACCGAAGGCCTAAACCTTCTCGGGAGCCGCCCATGATGCAAGCGTCTCCATGTCGTCACCCACCACGCCTTGCCACCTGGCTTGTCGATTTGTTTGCCTCCGCAGAGCAGGCGGAATCCATCCTTGGCGACCTCGCTGAGGAATTTTCAGACATCGCTTCGACATCGGGAGTCCTCTCTGCCCGCCGGTGGTATTGGCGCGAGAGCGCAAAAACGATTCCTCCTCTCTTTGGCGCCTCATTCCGCAGCGCTCCCTGGTCGCTCGGCAGCATCGTGCTCGCAGGTTTCCCCTTACAATGGCTTGGTGCCACCCTTCCCGAGCGCGTGATTATGGCGATTCTGCGTGCGCAGCGGCCGTACTCCAATCTCCGCTATGAGCTTTACCTATGGTTGATAAATTACGACATTCCGATCGCTTGCCTGGTCAAATCTGTGCTCATCGGCTGCCTCGTGGCGGTGTTGGGAGAGGGCAGAGAAGTAGTGGCTACGCTTATGTTCACCGTCGTCTGGACGGCGCCATTTGTCACGCTAGTGGTTCTAGCCTACGCGCACAACGCAGATCGCGAACCGCCATTCGCCTCTGTATTTCATTTTTTTGTCTTCCGCTGAGTGCTCGATATGATCGGAATCCTCGCGGCTGGTGTTCTCGTCAGGAAACTTAGATCAATTTCGTCGCGCCCGCCAGCAGTCACTTGATTTGCTAGCCAAGAATCGACAAGCAGGTCGTCACAAAATGCGTCGTCAAACCGCCATAGGAATCATTCTCACCATAGCCATTGGTTTACCGGCCACTACCCCAGCCGATCTGACTCCGCCCGATGCTCGAAAGTCCCTTCCGGAAGTCGCTCTCACCGACAGTAAGGGCGCCCCCGTTAATCT
>DATFRZ010000024.1:0-20309 GCA_035262885.1 Candidatus Acidiferrum sp. | reverse complement strand
GTCTTTCACACTTTCTGCGCTCGTCGTAGGTTCGCATTCGATCACGGCAAGCTATGCCGGCGACAGCAACTTCAATTCCAGTACCTCGACACTCGCCCAAACGGTGAACAAGGCTTCGACGGCGACCATCCTCAGTTCGTCAGCGAATCCTTCCACCACCGGCCAGTCGGTGACCTTCACCGCCACCGTCAATGTCGTGGCTCCAGGCGCGGGGACACCTACGGGCACAGTCACTTTTAACGACGGCTCAACCGCGTTGGCGACCCTGCCTCTCAGCTCCAGCGGCACGGCCACGTTCAGCACTTCGACGCTCGCGGTGAACTCGCACTCCATCACCGCGGTCTACAGCGGCGACGCCAGCTTCACCGGCAGCACTGGAAGCATGACGCAGAACGTCCAATACGCCATCTGCGCTCAATATGATCAGACGCGCTCGGTCCAGAGTGGCGCGACGTTCCCGATTAAGGTGGAACTGTGCGACGTTGCCGGGAGTAATCTCTCGTCTCAGTCTCTCGTTCTTCACGCGACGGCAATCATCGCCGCGTCCGGCATCGCGGGCCCCGTTCAGGATTCGGGGAACGCGAACCCGGATAATGACTTCCGCAACGTCGGCGGCTCGGGCCAGAACAGCTGGTACATCTTCAACCTGAGCACCGTCGGCCTGGCGACGGGCACATACGCCTTACAGTTCGCGGTCACAAGCGACCCGGTCATGCACACCGTGTTCTTCGGAGTAAACTGAGAACGGCTTGGGCCTCGAAACGCTTCGGGCCCTAGCTTCCAACGCATAGGCCCTGGCAGAACGAAGCAAAGCTCGCGAGCCATAGCGGTGCGCTCGCTGCCTTTGATTTCGCCCCGGACGACCCGAAATCGTCTGGATGTACTCTGGCACAACTGATACGTTTTGAGATCTGCCTGCACTATTCACCAATGGTCGCGCGTCAGAACGGAGTTTGGCTCATGCGTTCCCATTATTGCGTCCTGACTGTGCTCGGCGACTTGCTCGACGGGGGTGAACTCCATTTCGTAGAAGCTGTGCAAACCCTCGAGGCTGCAAGGCAACGAATTGAAGCGCTGGCAGAGTTAAAGCCGGGCCAGTACATCATTTACAACAAGGAAACCGGCCAACGAGTCCATTACTGCGGGTGTGGAAAGTCCAACGAGGTGTTGAGGGCGCCCTCGGAATGAGCCGCTCTGTTGCAGGCGGATGGTCGCAGGGACTACGACATGAGACATCATTGCGAGCCTCATCTTGTTCCCACCCGAAGGCAGGCGAGCAACCATGGCAAAAGTGAAAAACTGGTTCGCTCACCTGAGAGCGGGCTTGTGCCCTCCTGAATCTTCCCCATCAAGAGCATCTAGGCCCATTGGGCCAACCGCTTTAGACCTTCCCCGGTGACATTCGGCGGACTCACGGGCGTATACACTTGCGGTGTCTCATGGAACGGAGTTGCGGGGTGGGAAGATGGAGGTAACGTCGAGGCGTAGCCGGCGGCTTGCCGGAGTGGCAGGTCTGTGTGGCGCCCTGCTGTTCTTCGCCGGGGACATGCTGTTCTACGGGCATTGGGGATCCGGGGCGGGATTTCACCAAGGAATGATCAAAACGGTCAGCAACGCTTCTCTGGTGCGCCTGTACGCGGGAGGACTGGTCGGCCCTGTGGCGGCGTGCCTATGCATCGTGGGCTTCTGGCACGTCTATTTGAATGTGCGTCCGGCG
The DNA here is from genome assembly GCA_035262885.1 of Candidatus Acidiferrum sp. GTDB lineage: Bacteria > Acidobacteriota > Terriglobia > Acidiferrales > UBA7541 > Acidiferrum. Next base: position 18,592 of record DATFRZ010000024.1, on the reverse strand, counting down.
CAGGCGCGGATCGGACAAGTGATGCTAGTCGCGTTCTTCCTGCTGATGGTCTTCGGCAGCGCAATCCACACACTTTGGACAACAAGAGGACTGGCCATTAAATATTGTTACGGGGACGATGACGTCGGCTGCCGCGCGCTGGTACAGGCAGTGAACTCATATTGGGACTTGGCTTACAACCTTGGCGCCGCGCCGGGTTATTTGGGAGCCGTCCTGCTGCTGGGACTGGTGCTGCTCGGAAAGACCTGGTATCCAAGATGGACGGCACTTGCAAACCCCGCCGTGCTAGTTGTGCTTTCCCCGCTGGCGGACCGGGCTCCTGCCCCGCTCGGCGCCGTGTTGTCAGGCGGATTCACAAACCTATCGATCGCTCTGTTTTTCCTGGTTTCCGTTTTGACGACGTGGAAGCGGGCGGATGACTTGAAATCCGCGCCTTAAATCCCCTGATGCGGCCCGCAGCTTGCGCCAACCGCAAGCACTGTGATTTTCTCGTTCGCGCTCAACCGAATTACGAACGCAATCTGCTAATATCTCCTGCATGCCTGATGTGCTCATCCGCGACGTGATTTGTCTCCACTGCTCGTGCCGGACGAGCCAGCCGCTTTCCGCGCTCGAACCAATTCTTTGGCTGCAAGCCACCTCGTCCGAGCACGGCATTTATATCAATTACGCCTGCCCTGCATGCGGCAAGCTCGCGCGCTCGCTCGTGGAGCCGGTCAAGACTGTTCCAGAAGCGGATTCTGCGAAATGCCCTGGCGATCTGACGGCTCATATTGTGTTTATCAAATGCGCGAATACCGGCTGTGCGTCTCCCGTAATCGTGCTCGCGCCGGTGAAGAACACATTCCGCGAAGCGGATTTGACGGCCCACATCCTTCAGCATTGGACTACCCATGGCGCTGCTTGCGCAAAGGGTCATCCGCCAGCCCATCCCTACGAATTCCACATTTGGAGGCAACTCGTCTCCGAGCCTTGAAATAGGGAGGCAACCATGTCCCTGCGTCCAGTAAAGAAGCTGATACGCTCGAAGCCCACACTCGAAGGCGCAGGCGTACACCTGCGGCGGGCGTTTGGCTTTGGCAATACCACGGATTTTGATCCCTTCCTGCTTCTTGACGATTTTCGCAACGACGTGCCCGCCGACTATCTGGCTGGCTTTCCCTGGCACCCGCACCGCGGCATTGAGACGATTACCTACGTGCTTTCCGGTACCGTGGAACACGGCGACAGCATGGGAAATCGCGGTACGATTGCCGCGGGCGACGTCCAGTGGATGACTGCGGGAAGCGGGATCATCCACCAGGAAATGCCCAAGGGCGACTCCGCCGGGCGCATGCACGGCTTCCAGTTGTGGGCGAACCTCCCTTCCTCCCTGAAGATGACCGCGCCGCGGTACCAGGAAGTGAAAGCGCTGGAGATTCCGGAGGTTACCGACGACGACGGAACGCAAGTTCGCGTGGTTTGCGGGAAATTCTGGGGCAAGACGGGTCCGGTCGAAGGCATCGCAGCGGACCCGGTTTACATTGACGTGAGCGTGCCGCCGGGGCGGCGGAAGACGCTGCCGGTGGAAGTGACAAGGCACGCGTTCGCGTACGTGTTCGCCGGCGCCGGGAAATTCTGCAATGCGTCGGAACCGTTGGAAGTGCCTACAGAGCCGGTGGGCTGGCTGGAGACGGTCCCGCCGCCTTCGGAAGCGGACAATCGGTCGCTGGTGCTGTTCGACCGCGGCGATGAGTTGATGGTCCAGGCGGGTGAAGATGGCATCCGCTTCCTGCTGGTGTCGGGCCAGCCGCTCGAAGAGCCGGTAGCATGGTACGGCCCCATTGTAATGAACACGCAGGAGCAGTTGCGCCAGGCCTTCCGCGAGCTGGAACAGGGGACATTCCTAAAGACGCAGAAGAAACACACCGCCGGCCGCGAGTAGCCTGGCTGAACCCGGTCAACGACGCGGACAGCACCAGACACCGCGTCGAACGAGCGGTTCTCGACGAGCCAGGGTAAGAAGGCGGAGGGCCGACCCTCGATCCGTCGAGAGTTCATCGGTGAGTCTTCTGTTTTCATACTCATAGAAAAAAAACTGCCGGGGTGTGTACCCCAACAATTCCCAAACCCGAACAAGCGCGGAGCTTTACGTCGCTCAACCTTGCTTGGGTTCCACCCAGTCGCGTCGTTCCTATTTTACATTTCCACTTTTCCATTTTCTGCCTGTACTACACTGGAGCCCCATGACCAATCAATGGAATGCAGCGGAGTATGACGCAAAGCATGCCTTTGTGTACGTGAAGGCCAAGGGCTTAGTGGAACTGCTGGCGCCAGAAGCGGGCGAGCGCATCCTCGACTTGGGCTGCGGCACGGGCGCATTGACGGCGGAAATTGCCGCAAGGGGTGCGCAAGTGCTGGGGGTGGATCGCTCCGAGGAGATGATTGCCCAGGCAAGAAAGAAATTTCCAGCGCTGCGGTTTGCAGTGATGGATGCGCGGAAGCTGCGATTCGCAAGGGATGGAGCTAGAAATAAAGACAAAACGGACAGCACAAGCGAGTTGGGCAAAGCTGGGTTCGACGCCGTATTCTCAAATGCCGTGCTGCACTGGATTCCCGAGGCGGACCAAGTTATCGCTGGAGTCGTGAGGGCGCTAAGGTCCGGAGGGCGGTTCGTGGCAGAGTTTGGCGGCAAGGGCAACATCCAGAAGCTCGTGACAGGATTTCACAGCGCCCTTGGGGCGCTAGGTATCCGGCCACGCGACGAAGTGGGACCGTGGTTCTACCCCAGCGTGGCGGAATATGCGGGAATGCTCGAGAAGCAGGGGCTGGAGGTTCGCGAAGCGTCCCTTTTTGACCGGCCCACCGTGCTTGAGGAGGGCGAGCGCGGCCTCGAAAACTGGATTCGCGTCTTCCGGCAAACGTTCGTCGAGAAAATGGGCGAAGCGGAGGCACAGCGCTGGATCCGTGAAGTGGAGCGTCAGTGCCGAGGCGACTTATTCCGCGATGGCAGCTGGGTGCTGGATTACCGCCGTCTTCGCATCGCCGCCTGGAAGGCATAAAGAACAAAGTTTGTTGGGTGCAGAGCGAAAGCGGCCGCGCAGCTCTTGCGTAACAAGAGTAAAGGCAACCTGAGAAGGAAATGCGCTCCTGCCAGCGGTGTCACTTTTGAGTGATTCCCGAACGCAGCAAGGGATTCTGGTTGATTTCAGGCTCATCGCGTAGGATGAGAGTGGCGCAAACCTGAAAAAAAGACCCAATTACGGAATCGATTCACCGGCAATCGTGGCCACTCTGTGCTTTTTGGGATTGGCTTCGCTTTTGGCCGGTCTCCGTGCGCACACTGCGTGGCGCTGGGTTGGATACGGCTTCGGCGCATACTTCATGCTGGGGGCTGTAGGCTTCTTGTTCTACAGCAAAGTCGGCAAGCTGGGGCTGCGGGAACGCCTTCTCGATAAAATCCCCTGGCGCGGGGATGAACGGGTTCTGGACGTGGGCTGCGGCCCCGGATTATTGACGGTGGGCGCGGCGCACCGCGTGCCGAACGGTTCGGTCGTCGGCGTGGATGCGTGGAATCCGAGGGCCGTCAGCGGGAATCGAGCAGAGTCTGTTCTAGAAAACGCCACCATCGAGGGAGTCAGCAATCGCGTGGACGTGAAAGAAGGCGATGCGCGCAAGCTGCCCTTTCCCGACGGCAGCTTTGATGTCGTAGTTTCCAATTTCGTTGTGCATGAGCTGCAAGCCCGGGCCGACCGCGAACAGATGATGCGCGAAGTAGCTCGAGTTCTGAAACCCGGTGGGCACGTGATGCTAGTGGATTTCATTTTCACGGACGAGTGCCTAGAGGACTTGCGGAAACTTGGAATAGAGGCCGAGCGAACCCGCGATGGATTCCTTTCCTTCTGGATTTCAGCCATTTTGAACTTCGGAGCGGTCAAAACGTATCACGTTGTGGGTAGGAAGAACCAGGGAGTGTGCTATGCTGGAGGTCCAGCCGTAAATCCTTGAACCATTGCACTTCTTCCCAGTCCAATACCTTGCAGGAGGAGAAATGCGTAACTTCATCATTCTGATCGTGCTCGCCCTGTTCGTCGCAGCTCCGGCGATGGCCCAGGGGACGGTATCCAGAACGGACTTCTTTGTAGGCTACCAGTACGCGCATCTCAATCCCGGAGGCAGGGGCTGCCACGGTTTCGACCTGAATCTCACTTACAACGTGAAAGATTGGATTGGCGGGGTGGGAGACTTTGGCTATTGCAGAGAGACCGGGTTGCCGTCGGGCGTGGGGGGCCATGACTTCAACTACTTGTTCGGGCCGCGAGTGACCTACCGGAGCGACAGCAGACTCGAGCCGTACGGCCAGGTCTTGCTTGGCGGGCAGACCGAATCCATCGGCGGAGTATCCGCAAATTCATTTGCGTTCACCTTGGGAGGCGGCGTCAACTACAAATACAACGACCGCTTTTCGATTCGAGTGATCCAGGCGGAGTATCTGTGGAACCACTTCGGCGGAACCGGCTGGAATAATGCCCGAATCACCGCGGGTCTCGTTTATAGCTTCTAAGCCGGGCTCGGCGACGTCAAGGCAACTGGGTTAAGAGAAAAAGGCCGGAGGAAGCTTCTCCGGCCTTTTCGTATCAATCGAAGGATTGAGGCGAAGGGCATTCTGGCATAGACTCGGCGCATGGACGCCGAGTGGTTGCGCAAGGTGTGCCTTTCGTTTCCGGGAACCACGGAACAAATCCAGTGGGGTTACGATTTGCTGTTCAAGGTGGGCGGGAAAATGTTTGCGATAACGCCGCTCGAGCCGGCGTCGGTGTGTTTGTCGTTCAAGGCTTCGCCGGGACAATTTGTGGAGTTGACGGAACGGCAAAACATTATTCCTGCGCCGTACTTGGCGCGAGCGCAGTGGGTGGCCCTGCAAACTCGAGACGCGGTAGCGCACGACGAGTTGGCAGGGCTACTGCGCGAATCTTATGAAATGGTCTTGGCAAAACTTCCGAAGAAGACGCAGGAGACGATTGCGAGCGGAGGGAAACCGGCGAGTGCCGCCCGAAGCGGTTTGGGACGAGGAAAGAAAGTGCGAATCCGCGGAAGGGCGAGGAAGATGATTGCGAGGAGAAAGAGAAAGAGGAGACGTTGAGGAATTTTGAAGCGAGGTGTTTTGTGTTTAGAGGTCGAGTGATACTTGCCGCGATGGTGGTCATTGTGAGCTTGGGCATTTTTTGGGCCGCGAAGGCGGGACCTGCGGGCAGTGGCTTGCTGGTGATCGCGAATCAGAAAGAGCACACCGTGCTAGTCGTGGATCCCGACGAGCGGAAGGAACTGGCGAGAGTCATCGTTGGCATAAATGGGCACGAAGTGATGGTCTCGCACGATGGGCGTTACGCGTACGTGCCGATTTACGGAAATTCCGGCGTGGGCAGGCCGGGAACGGACGGCAGCACCATTGATGTGGTCGATTTACAGGAAAGGAAGCTTGCGACGACGATTGATCTAGGGAAGCCGCTGCGGCCGCATCGCGCAGAATGGGGACCTGACGGATTGCTTTATGTGACCGCGGAACTCGGGAATGCGGTGGACGTGTTGGATCCTAGCACGCGGAAGATTGTTGCTGAGATCCCTACGGGGCAGAAAGAATCGCACATGCTGGTGATTTCGCCGGACGGGCGGCGGGCCTATACGGCAAACGTGGGCGCCGGAAGCGTGAGCGTCCTGGACCTGACGAAGCGCAGCCTCATCACGACGATTCCGGTGGCGAAGATGGTGCAGCGGATTTCGATTTCGCCAGATGGCAGGCATGTGTACACCCATGATCAACACGCAGGACGGATTGCGGTGATCGACACATCGACGAATAAAATTGCGAATTGGATCGAAGTGCCGACTCCAGTGTACGCGTCGGAACCGACACCCGACGGCCGGTGGCTGGTAACCCTGAATCGAAACGGCAACGCGTACGCAATTGACCTGCGGTCGACGAGAGTGGCGCATTCGCTGAAAATTTCTGATGGAGCCTCGGAAATTTTGATTCGCCCAGGAGGAGAGGTTGCGTACTTGAGCGGAACCGGCTCGGGAAAGATTGACGTGCTCGATTTGCACACGTGGGAACTGCACAAGCCGATCGAGCTGACGCCGGGAGTGGATGGCATGTCCTGGCTTCCTGCTGAGGCAAAGTAGTTGCGCTTCGTTGGTGGTGTTTTATTCTTCGCGCAGAGTTTTGGCCGGATCGATCCTGGCGATTCTCAGAGCAGGGGTGATTGTAGCGAGAATCGTCACAGCCGAGATGGTGACGATTACGACGAGGATCGACGTTACGTCGTAGACGCCAACGCCGTAGATCACACTGGTCATGACACGAAGCGCGCCAGCGGAAAGCGCGAGCCCTAGAACAATTCCCAGAAGCGAAGCGCTCACTCCCGAGCGGCCGATTTGCAGCATGACCTGCCCGACCGTGGAACCCAGGGCCATGCGGATGCCGATTTCGCGCGTCCGCTGCGCCACCATGTTGGCCACCAATGCGAAGATGCCAACCGCGCTCAGAAGTAACGCAAGAACGGCCATGGCGCCGAGCAGCGCCACTTCGATGCGCTGCCTGACCAAGGTCCGGGCCAGGAGATCTTTCATGCTGTAGAAGCCGGAGGCGGGCAGATTGGGATCCGCTTTGGCCAGCGCGCGCTGCATCTCACCGGTAAGCCCCTCGACCGGACGCGCCCTGCGGACAATCCAGTCCGGCTGAAACCACGTGTGAACGAGCGCGAGGAAATGAGAATCCACCTGCGCTGCTGGAACATACATAATCTGCTCGCTCAGGAGGGGAGCGGGTCGTTCAATATTGGAGGAAATCTGAACATCAGCGACTTCTCCGACAATGATCGTGCCTTTATTCAGGTAGCGGCCCACCGGATTGGCGCCGGCGTAAAACTTTCTGGCGAAAGCCTGGTTTACCACAGCAACGCGCTGCGCATCGGGACCGTCCGCCTCGGTAAAGAAGCGCCCAGAAAGCAAGGGCATCTGCAAGGTTTCGAAATAGCCGGGCGTGGCGTAAACCAAATCGGTTATATCCTGCCGACCAGCTTCTTGGCCGTCGCTGAAGGTGACACCGTCGTTCACAATACTTTCGTAGGGTAGGCTTAATCCCACAGCAGCGTTCACAACACCGGGGATCTGGCGCATCGCGGCTGTGCTTACACTCAATAGCTTCCGGAAGGCCGCGGGGTCGTGATAACCCACGTCGTCGAGCGAGGCTTTCGCGACCATGACTCCATTGGGATTGAAGCCAGGAGGAAGCGTTTCCAAGTGAATCAAGCTGCGAATGAGCAGGCCGGAACCAGCAAGCAGCACGACGGTGAGGGCTACCTCACCGGCAAGGAGCGCTTGGCGCAAGCGCACGCTGCCTGCTCGAGCCACCGCACGGTCGGCCATTGAGGAGCGCAGGTCCACTCTTCTCGCGACGAGCGCCGGGAGCATTCCGAAAAGTACGCTGGTTAACACCGAGACCGTGAGCGTGAAAGTCATCACACGAGCGTCTAAGGGAACGCTGGCGACAGGGAGAAAATCTTCGGGCAGCAGCAGCAAGAGGCTGCGGAGTCCCAGAAAACCCACGCCAGTGCCAACGGCTCCGCCAATCAGGGCTAGGAGGAGATTTTCGATCCAGAACTGCCGCTGAATCTGCCAGTTCGAAGCGCCGAGCGCGAGCCGCGTGGCTACTTCCGAAGAGCGGCGGAGCATGCGAACGAGAGTCAATCCAGCGAGGTTCGCACAGGCAATGAGCAGAATGAAGCCAGCGGCAAGCATCAGAGCCAGGACTTGCGGGCGCAGCGAGTCCGTCTGACCTTTCTGGAGGGGAACGGAGTAGTAGGTCACATGCGCTCCGGGAACGTCCTTTTCGATCCGCTCGGCGCAAATGGCCCATGCGTGATTGATTTCTGCATTGGCTTCCTGCCAGGTCGCGCCATCGTGAAGACGGGTGATGGCGTCAAAGTTCGATCCCCCGCCTTCCCCTTCACGGCTGGGCTGGAGTGCGGTGAAGACATCGGCGTTCGAGGGACTGACGGCGCCTTGGGGGAGCACACCGACGACAGTGTGAGGTTCGCCCTTCAGCGAGATAGTTTGCCCAAGGATTGCGGGGTCAGCGAAGAAAACGTTACGCCATAAACCATAACTAAGAATTGCGGTTTTGGGGCCATGAGGACGGTCTTCGTCCTCAGAAAAATTGCGGCCCAGAAAGGGCTGAACAGCGAGCACATCGAAGTAGTGGGCGGAGACGCGGCTATTGCGAAGGTACTGCACGTGCGAACCAGCTTTGAGGTTCACACCGGAAGTGCCCCCGGAGACGGCGGAGATTAGTGCCGGGGCATTGTCACGGAGCAACTCCCATTTCTCGCCGTCGAGGGCACTGAGGTAGTCGCTGGAACCGCGGGGACCAATCACGTGCGCGTAGATCGTGCCCATGCGCTCGGGATGCGCGTAAGGCAGGCCCTTGAGCAGGAGCGCATTCACCAAAGAAAAAATCGCGGTGTTTGCACCGACGGAGAGCGCCAAGGTTAGGACCACCGTAAGAGTGAAGCCGGGATTCTTATAGAGCTGGCGCGCGCCGAAGCGGCAATCGCTGATCCAGGAATGCAGCGAATCGCCAAGCTGGTGTTCACGAACTTGCTGTTTCACTTGTTCGGCGCCGCCGAGTTCCGAGCGGGCGGCGCGTTGCGCTTCCTGGGGCGACATGCCGGCGCGAAGGTTTTCGCCAATCAGGAGTTGCAGATGCGAGTGGACTTCCAAGTCGAGGTCCTGCTCCACACGGCGCGTCAGGAAAAGATTGCGCAGGAGGCTTCTGGCTTTGACAAAGAGCGGCATACGGCACCTCTACAGCAGGTTTACGATGCTTCCAAAGCTTGCGCGATGGCCCAGGAAATTCTGCTCCAGCGCTTCGATTCGGCTTCGAGCTGCTTTCTTCCCGCTTTCGTAAGGCGGTAGTATTTCGCACGGCGATTGTTTTCGGAGTCTCCCCAAAAGGAGGAGGTCCAACCTTCTTCCTCCATGCGGTGCAGCGCGGGAAAGAGCGAACCGGGCTTGACCACAAAAGTGCCACCAGTGATTTGCTCGATTCTGCGCGAGATTCCCAAACCGTGCAGCTCGCCGGTGGCCAGGGATTTCAGAATCAGCAGGTCCAAAGTCCCTTGCAGGAGGGTGGTCGGTTCCGGGCTCACAAGCTCACTCCTATCGAAAATCGATAGGAGTATGCGCTTTCTACGTATAGAGCGTCAATAGGAAGCAGGTCTGCTCCCCTTGACATTCTACCGGGAGGGCTATACTCTGGCTCACCTAGAATGTCTACCAAAGAAGAACGCGAACGCATCGAACTGCTGCAGGGGACGCTGGACCTGTTGATTCTCCGAACGCTGCTGCTGGGGCCGGCGCACGGCCACGCCATCGCCAAGGCCATCGAATACAACTCCGACGAAGTCTTACAGGTCGAGCAGGGGTCGCTTTACCCGGCGCTGCACCGGCTCATCAAGCGCAGGTGGATTTCGGTGGAAGAAGGCAGTTCGGAGAACAACCGGCGCGCGAAGTTCTACCGGCTGACGCGCGAGGGCCGGAAGCAACTAAAAGTGGAGACCAACAAGTGGGACAAACTGGCGGGAGCGATCGCGCGGATCCTCCGGCCGGTGGAGTAGGAGCGCAAGTCATGAGGCGCAGCAAACGGATGTTGGACGACCTCGACGCGGATATTCGCGAACATATTGAGAGTGAAACCCAGGACAACATCGAACGCGGGATGACTCCGGAAGAAGCGCGCTATGCGGCGGTGCGCAAATTCGGAAACGTAACCCGGGTCAAGGAAGACACACGCGATGTTTGGAGAATCGCCTGGATCGAGGACCTGTGGCAGGACATTCGCTACGGCCTGCGCATGCTCCGCAATTCTCCGGGCTTTTCAGCGGTGGCCGTACTTACGCTCGCGCTGGGAATTGGCGCGAACACGGCGATTTTCAGCCTAATTGATGCCGTGATGCTGCGGTCGCTTCCGGTGGAAAAGCCCTCGGAGCTCGTGGTGCTGCGATGGAGTGCGCGCAAGGCTCCGCGGATTAACGGCTATATGTCCTCGGGCGATTGCCCCAGCAATCTACGCTTCGGCGCTGCGAACCCTTCCGGGTGCTCGTTTTCCGAACCAATCTTTCGGGAGATAAGGAATACCAACCAGTTCGCGGGGGTAGCAGCTTTTGCCAACGCCGGTCCTTTGGCGTTAACCGGGAATGGCCCTGCGAGTATGATCAGCGGCCAGTTGGTTTCCGGAGATTTCTTTCACACACTGGGATTGCAAGCTGCGGCTGGCCGCGTGCTGGAATTGAGCGACGACTCACGATCGGCGGCGCCCGTGGCGGTGCTCAATTATGGGTACTGGCAAGGCTCCTTCGGCGGGGCGCGCGACGCGGTTGGGCGGACGATTGAGTTGAACGGAGTGGCTTTCACGGTCGTCGGAGTCGTCGAGCAGCGATTCACTGGGGTTACACCGGGAGCGGACTACGACGTTTGGCTGCCGCTTGCAGCTGGCCCACGCATCAATAATCCCCGGATGTGGGACAACCGCGAGGACAAAGTAACTTACTGGTGGCTGACGATTCTCGGGAGGCGGAAACCCGACACACCGATGTTGCGGGCGCAGGCGGCCATCAGCGGGATGTTCCGCAACGAAATGCTGCACGGAGCCATACCCCTCTTCGAGATGGGAGGCGGAATGCCCGGGCCCCCAGGGCCACGAGGTGGAGGCGGGGCCGCTTCGCGACAAGTGGTTGGCGCCGGTCCGCCGCCTGCTGGCGCGAGAGCTGTGCCGGCACCGCCGGGCGGCGGGCAAGGCACCGTAGTCGTTGGAGGGCCCATGCCTCCGGCTGGCGGTGGTCAGGGACCGGCCAGGGTTCAGGCACCGGGTGCTCAAGGTCAAGCTGCCACGGACGCGGCAAACGAACCGAGGACGCTCTCGAAGCCTGATGATGAGCCTGCGGTAACCCTCGTCAGTGCGCAGACGGGATTGACGGGATCGCGCGGACGATTTGAGAACCCGTTGTACGTTTTGATGTTCGCCGTGGGGATTATTTTGCTGATTGCGTGCTCGAACGTGGCGGGGCTGATGCTGGCTCGCGCGGCAGCGCGGCAGAAGGAAATGGCTTTGCGGCTGGCCCTTGGAGCCGGGCGAACGCGAATCGTGCGGCAACTTTTGACGGAAAGCTTGCTTCTGGCAACCACGGGCGGCATTTTAGGAATCGTTTTCGCGTCGTGGGGCTCGCACGCGATCGTTTCGTTTGTATCGAACAATCAGCCGCGGCCGCTTACGTTTGCGACGGGGCTTGATCTTCGCGTGCTGGGATTCACGCTGGCCATCTCGCTTTTCACGGGAATCCTCTTCGGCCTTGCACCCGCATTTCGCAGCGTGCGCGTGGATGTAACTCCCGCATTGAAAGAAGGGTTCAGCGCATCGTTGAAGATTTCTCGTGGCGGCGGCAGAAGGTTCGGCATCGGCAACGCGCTGGTGGCAACGCAAGTGGCGCTGGCGATTGTGGTGCTGGTTGGAGCAGGCCTGCTGGTGAGAACGCTGCAAAACCTGCGCAGCATTGACGTAGGCTTCGATTCCCACAATCTAGTGATTTTCGAAATCAATCCATCGCTGGCGGGATACCAAGAGGCACAGATGGACAGCCTTTACCGCGATTTGCAAGGCCGCCTTTCGGGAACGCCGGGCGTGAAATCAGCAAGCTACTCGATGGTCCCACAGCTGAGCGGCGCAATGATCGCAACCATGTTCCACTGGCCGGGAACTCCACAGGATCGCCAGTCAGAATCCGACGTGCAGATGATTGGCCCGAATTTCTTCAGCACGATGCAGATTCCTTTCGTGGCCGGCCGCAATTTCACCAGCTCTGACTATGAGATTGCCGCACAAGCGGCTGGCAGGTCGGCACCGCCGACGGTACCGACGCCCGTGATTGTGGATCAGGCGTTTGTAGCCAAGTTTGTTGGGAAAGAGAATCCTGTGGGAAAACGCTTCGGCCAGTCCGAAGCAAGCCAGGAGGGGCCGGCAAGTCCGGGCTATGAAATCATCGGCGTGGTCCGCGACACGAAATACAGCGATCTGCGGCGGGAAATCAGCCCAATGATGTACGTTCCGCACACTATCCAGCCCGCGGCGTTTGAGGTGCGCACGGCGGGCGACCCGCAAGCCTTGATTCCTGCGATCCGCAAGGTGGTAGCGGAAATCAATCCCAATTTGCCACTGCGCGACGTGACGACGGAATCGCAGCAGATTGACCGTTTGCTGTTTCAGGAGCGGCTTGTGGCGCGACTGTCAGGATTCTTTGGTTTGCTGGCCCTTGCGCTGGCGTGCATCGGGCTTTACGGGCTGCTCGCGTATGAAGTCGCGCGGCGCACGCGCGAAATCGGCATTCGCTCAGCGCTTGGCGCGCAAAGGGGCGATGTTCTGCGGCTCGTCGTGAAGCAGGGACTCCTGTTGGCGGTCGTTGGCGCCCTTGCCGGCATCGGCGTGGCGCTTGGCGTGACGCGGTATTTGAAGGCGATGTTGTACGACGTGAGCGCCTACGACCCCATTACGATTGTGGTTGTCAGCGCACTGCTGGTCCTCGTCGCGCTTGCTGCCTGCCTCATCCCGGCGCGGCGTGCGACGAGTGTCGACCCGATGGTCGCCTTGAGATACGAATAGCGTTCCATCTCCCAGCTGAAACGGCTAGCCTTCTTATTCGGTGGGAGGCCCGCTCCAACCGCAATTTCAGAGTCTCGAACTGCACGTAAATGTTGTAAGTGTGACTGCCGGAATTGCCGGCAATAGCTCTTGTGGCGTGCGGTATCATCGATGGGGTTTGACACCGTTTGCTGTTTCTCTTGTGAATGAAACAACAGTCACCTCCACAGAAATATCCATATGGCCTTTTGGTCTGTTTTCTTTTGTCGGGCGCCGCGGGCCTGGTCTACCAAGTGGCTTGGGGCAAGACTCTGGGATTGCTCTTCGGACACACGGTATACGCCATTTCCACGGTGCTTGCCGTATTCATGGCCGGTCTTGCTGTGGGCAGCGCTTGGATTGGCCGGTGGTGCGAAGGTCACGCCAAGCCTATTTTCTTGTACGCCCAGCTGGAGTCGCTCGTTGCTGCAACGGGCGCGCTTTCCCTCGCTGGACTCGCTGGGGTTCGTTCGCTGTATTTGGCGGCCTACCCAACGGTTGGCGGTTTCCAACCCCTCCTGCTGGGACTGCGATTCTTTGGCACCGCTGTGGTTTTATTTGTCCCTACGTTTTTGATGGGAGGGACATTCCCCGTACTTGTTCGCGGCATGGCGCGGCACTCTAGCGAACTTGGCCTGCGCGTCAGTCTGCTTTATTGGATCAATACGCTAGGTGCGGTCGCTGGCACACTTCTGGCTGGATTCGTTTTGCTTCCTGCTTGCGGCTTGCGACTTACCATCGCCTCGGCTGCTGTCTTGAACCTCTTTGCCGCGCTCATTGCGCTAAGAATTGCAAGGAACGGCCTTGTAAAGAGCGGGCTCACAACTACAGGCATCGCAAGCTCTCGCACCACCAAGACCTTCTCTGCGAAAGAACAAAGTTCATCGAACTTTTTTCTTTTTTTGTTTGCGGTCGTTGGCGGAACAGCTTTTGCGTACGAGATTGCCTGGACGCGGCTTTTGCAAATTACCATGGGCAGCTCGACCTATGCATTCACGCTAATGCTAGCAACATTTCTGGCAGGTACCGCGATTGGCAGCGCTCTTTTCCAGCGATTCCTTGGGCGTTCAAGAGCAATCTCGCCGTCCGTTTTTTCACGCACGCAGACCTGCACAGCGATCGTGGCGCTTTCTTCCTTGATTCTCTTTCCATGGATCGCTTCCATCATTCCGCTGCTTCTCCGGGCAACCCATCAGAAATTCGGCGGATTGCTCCTGGCACAATTCGCCGTATCGTCCCTGACGGTGCTTCCCCTGGCCGTGGTGTTTGGTTTCAACTTCCCGGCGGTAGTTGTTCTACTCAACAGAACCGGAAGGGATGGCGCCGGGGAATCCAAATTGGTCGGCAGAGCCTACGCCGCAAACACCTTGGGTGCCATTGTGGGAGCAGTGGCGGCAGGATTTTGGCTGGTTTCGTGGTTAGGAGATTTCCGTCTGCTGGCATTCACGGCCGGCGTGAATCTGTTGGTGGCGCTTGCACTGGAGTTGCGCGCGCCTCAACGCGTTGTAGTTCGCCTAGGGGTAAACGTTGCCTGTCTTCTGGCTGCCTTCTTGGTCGGCCTTTCTCCCTCCTTCAACAACAAATCGCTCTTGTCGCTCTCGGCGGTGCTTTATGGCAACAGTTACCAGGGGCATTTGACGCTGGATGAGATCGCGGCCACCAACGATCTCGTGTTCGCAACAGATGGCGTGAACGCATCGATCGGCGTTCTGCGCTCTGATAACTACGTGGCTCTCCGCATGAACGGTAAAACGGACGCATCCACGGGTGACGCTCGCACGCAGCTCCTCCTGGGTCATCTTGGAGCGGCGCTCCATCCAGCGCCGCGGCGCATTCTTATCATCGGATTTGGGAGCGGTATGACCGCGTCGGCGGTCTCGCGGTACCCGGACGTGGAAAGAATTGATTGCGTGGAGATTGAGCCCGCAGTGGTTCGCGCCGCGCCGTATCTCGAAAAACTCAGCCGCGGGGTGATGGACGATCCCCGTCTGCATTTGATCTTTGACGACGCGAGAAACTTTCTTCTTACTACGCGGCAAGAATACGACCTGATTGTCTCTGAACCTTCCAACCCGTGGATTGCGGGAATTGCCACGCTTTTCACGGATGAATTCTACTCGGCCGTCCGCAAGCGGCTAGCGCCGGGCGGCATGTTCGTGCAATGGCTGCAATCCTATTCCCTCGCGCCGGACGATCTTCGTATGGTTGTTGGAACGCTTGCGCCACACTTCGAGGAAGTGACTCTCTGGCGCGCGGAACTACCAGACCTCCTGTTGCTTGGCCGCACCAATATTTCCCCGTTCCAATTCGAAAGGCTACGTTCTCAGTGGAAGGAACAAAACATTCGCAGCGATTTTGACGCCTTGGATGTCTTTGCACCCGAAGGACTGGTCGCTTACTACCTCCTGGACGATGCGGCTGTCCGAAGATTGGCGGCGGGCAGCGCGCTCAACACCGATGATCGCACGCTACTTGAATACCACGCTCCACAGACCTTGCTTTCGCCCGGACTTGCTGAGGCCAACCAAGCATGGATTGCGCAGTTTCGCATGGCGGCGCTGCCCTCAAATCTAGAACCGTCCGAAACGCAACGCGCCTTGGAAGCAGGGGCCATGACCGCCCTCGACCTCAAAGATGTTGCGGCCGTCCGGATGCTTTTGAAAGCGCTGGCAACGACGACGAAGTCCGTCACCGGGTACATTGCGGATGGGCGCTTCGCGCTGATGAACGAAGATTTGTTGCATGCCCAATCCTCCTTCGAAGCAGCTCTGCGAATGGAGCCGGACTCGCCCGAAGCTATGCATTGGCTTGCTATGACAGAACACAAACGAGGCGAGGAGGCATCAGCCCGCTCCCTTGTAGAGCAGGTTCTGAAGACGCACACTGGTTTCCTGCCCGCACTCACTGACGAATTGGAATTGGCGACCGATCGAAAGGATTTTCGCATCGCCCTGCTTGCGCAGTTGAATCGGATAAACGTCATGACGGATCCGCCGGCGTCGGAATATTGCCGCCTGGGAGCGATATGGGTGAAGATGCTCAACTTCGCAGAGGCTGAGCCGGTGCTACTCACAGGAATCTCCAAAGATCCCTACAGTTACGCTTGTCACTTGGAACTCGGCGAAATGTATCGCCGTACGGATCGCTTGCCTCTAGCGCGCGAACACTTCGAGTTGGTTGTGCGCTTCTACCCTGATTATGACCCTGGTGTTTTCCGCGCTCTCGCGAGCGTTTACAGCGACCTGGGAGATTCTCATTCCGCAGTGGCCGTTCTGAAAAAGGGCCTTCGTCTCTTCCCTTCCGACCCGGAATTGCAAAAAGCCTTGGATAGAGGTCGAAATTGATGATCAGTTCTGAGGCATCTTCCAGACTGTTTTCGATCAGAATAGAAAAGTTGGTGAACCGGGGAAGACGCGAACCTCCAACCCGCTGTCACCACAACCAATGCTAAGTGATTGCATAAGAATGTTCGATTACGTCCGGTTTGCCCCTCAGTCGGCAACTATCGGACACCGAGTCTCAGAGGTAAGAATGAGAGGCCGGAATCGCAGGTGCTTCCTTCGGTGCGACTACAATGCGCCGGCTCAAAAGGGATAACTCGGGTCCGGACTTTAGGGCAACTCCACATCGAGCGCGTAGATTTCCTGGATGCTACGATCGCGAATAAGGATTGGGTCGCCCTCCGGAGTGAGCCCAAACCAGCCGACAGACGGGTCGCCGGCGGCCTGAGGGAAACCTTTGAGGCTCACAACTTCCTCCATTCTGCCGTCCGGAATATGGACCCGGACAATTCGCGGATAGCCGACGTTGTTCCGCATATAGACATACTTGCCGTCAGGCGACCACAAGTTAAAGCCAAGCAGTTCACCCTTCGCCAAGGTGGACCACTGTTGGATTTTCGAGTCAAATAACAGCAATTCCGTTGCCGCCTCAGAAAACGCAGCTATGTACCGTCCGTCCGGTGACACTCGAGTGGAGTGCCGCCCCTCCGAATTGGGGATAGAGCTGGTCTTACCGCTATCAAGATCCAGACGGAATATTCCAGCGTAGCGCACCGTGGCGTAAGGTTGGACAATGTCCAAACGATGGACCTTCCGTCCGGCGTCCAGCTTGGGTCCGCGCCGGGAAACGACTGCAGTGGTTCCCCGGAGGAAGAGATCAACCAGACCGTCCAGGGGCGCCCCAACTGCACATCCATGAAAGCGATCTTAGAGCCATCGGGAGACCAATGCGGGAGAAAGGCTCGAACGGGCGGCAAAGTGAGTTGCGTTTTATCGGTTCCATCCACCCGGCTTCGCCACAGACTCATATCAGGATAGGAGACGTAGGCAATCCACTTGCGATCGGGCGAAAACTCGAACGCGGTCGTCGAAATACCATTGAGGTAAGACTCGAAGCGGTGCGTTTTCCAGTCGTACCGGACCGGCTCCACCCGGCGTTCCTCTCCCACCACAAAGAGCTTTTTCCCGTCAATACTTTCCGGGACCACCCGCAAAAATGTAGCGGTGCTCGGGCATGACCCAGATGGCCTGATCGTTTCCCTGGCGTCCCTCAAAGAAGTAGTAATGCCCATCCGGGGACCAGTTTCCACAGCACTGAGACGACGCCTCTTTCCAATTCGGCAGGAGCGCGTGAAGATTGCTGCCGTTTGCCTCAATTTCCCACAGGGAGCTGGTATCGGATGGCCAGCCGCCGATGTGAAAGCGGATCCGTTTACCATCGGGCGAGTAACGAAGCCCACGCAGAGCGACTCCCCGAAACTTGATCAAGTCGCGGGGGACTTTCGCGAGCTCGCGAGGATTGCTGCCGTCTCGATTGATCTTGATCAACGAGTCCCCATCCGCATAGAGGATCTGAGTTCCGTCCGGCGTATAACTCGCGGCTGAGGCGTGGATGTTCCCCACGCGACGAGGAGTACCAGCGGGCAGCGGCTGCGCCCAGATTGTGGCAGGATCGGGCCTCCCGCTGGCACCATTTGCGACCAACAGTTCCGAGAAATCCGGAGAAATGCCGTAGATGGCGGAAGGTTCCCCAAGCGGGGTCACAAGTTGAGTGGTCTCTCCCCCAAGGGCTGACATTTGCGCAATACCCGAGCCGCTAAAGACGGTTGCCCCTTCGACGAAATAGAGATGAAGACCATCGGTGACGGGTTGTCGGAACGGGGATCTGACTCTCGCGTCATTCGTGAGCCGGACGACACGCGTAACCCTGGGCTCGCGCAGCAGGCGCCAGAAAATCAGTGCAAAAAGGAGGATTGCCGCGCATGCGCCGACAAGGACGAGCAGGTTCTTGCGTCCAGGCCTAACCGCCCGGGCTTCCACAGCCGCTTTAAGCCCGTCCCGAGGCTTGTACTCGTCGCGCTGGAACACTTCCTCCGGCGCGATGAATTTGTAACCCTTCCTGGGAATCGTCTCTATGAAGGTGGGATTGTCGGCGGAGTGGCCGAGGGTGTAGCTGAGACGTTCGGGAACACCGTTGCTTGCCGGCGACTTTGTTCGTTCTTCGACGACGGCGGTCTGCCGTCCTTCCCGGGCGTGTAAGGGCCGGTTCGTCACGGGCGGTCCAAGATAGCGATAGCCCAGCCGCGGTAACGTTTCTATGAACTTGGGCTCGTCCGCGGCATCATTCAGAGCTGCTCGGAGGCGCCTTACCGCGCTGTTCACCCCGTGCTCGAAATCAACGAAGGTGTCTTCCGGCCAGAGTTCCTTTCGCAACTCCTCGCGAGTCACCACTTCGCCGGGCCTTTTCAAGAGGATGGTAAGGATGCGGAACGACTGTTGGGGGAGACGCCGCCTGTGGCCGTTCCTCTGCAGTTCCCCAGACTGGAGATCGAGCTCGAAATTACCGAAACGGACAAGTGGCTGAGCGGCGTCCGGCATAGCGGGA
>DATFRZ010000023.1:0-24461 GCA_035262885.1 Candidatus Acidiferrum sp. | reverse complement strand
GTACCTAGAGCGCATTTTCACCGCGCTCCTCATTGCGAATCCGGATGGCTTCGTCCACCCTCGATAGGAATATCTTACCGTCACCAATCTTTCCTGTCTTGGCGGACTTCAGGATGGTGTCCACAACCCGGTTCACCAGGTTATCCGGCAACACCATTTCCAATTTGATTTTCGGCAGCAGGTCCACGGTGTACTCGCGGCCGCGGTACACTTCCGTGTGACCCTTCTGGCGGCCGTGCCCGCGCACTTCCGTTACCGTCATTCCTTCCACGCCAATTTCGCGCAGCGCATCCTTCACGGATTCGAACCGCGAGGGTTGAATGACTGCCTCAAGTTTCATCATGGATGTCTATGCTCCGCCCGGCTTGGCTTTGCATTCTTGCGTTGTTCCTCTCTCTTCCACGAGTCACAAGTCACTGCGAACCTCTAAGGGCAGAAGCTTCAAGCTCTCTCGCCGCCAAATCAAGGCTGTTCCTCAAGTCTCGAGGTTATAAGCCTCTTCGCCGTGTTGCGTAATGTCCAAGCCTTCCTGTTCATGCTCTTCCGGGACGCGGATGCCGGTGACCAAATCCACGATCTTGAGCAATACCATGGTTCCCACGAGCGAAAACGCCCACGCGATCACCACGCCCACCAATTGATTCCCAACTTGGCCCCAATGGCCGTCGAGCGCGCCAACAGATTTCCCACTGCCAAAAATAGGGTTAATGACTTGTTGGGCGAACACGCCGGTCAGCAAAGCACCAATCGTTCCACCCGCGCCGTGCACACCGAAAGCGTCCAGCGCGTCATCATACCCGAACGCGGCCTTCACCTTGGTCACCATGGCGAAACACGCGACTCCGGCGACGGCGCCAATCACCAATGCGGGCATCGGGCTGACAAATCCGGCCGCCGGAGTAATGGCCACCAAGCCAGCCACTGCCCCCGAAATGGCGCCCAGGGCGCTGGCTCTGCCGTTCTTTACCCATTCTGCCGCGCTCCAACTTAGCGCCGCCGCCGCTGCTGCGAAATGCGTGGCCACAAACGCGCTCGACGCCAACGAACCCGCCGCCAGCGCGCTTCCTGCGTTGAAGCCAAACCAGCCCACCCACAGCAGGCACGCGCCAATAAAGCTCAGAACCAGGCTGTGCGGCGGCATCGGGTGCTTCGGGTAGCCGGACCGTTTTCCCATGTAGAGCGCGCACACCAGCGCCGAAACGCCGGAGGAAATATGCACCACCGTCCCGCCCGCAAAATCCAGCGTCGGAAATCTTCCTCCCAGCGAAGCGTTCAGCAAGCCTCCTTTGCCCCATACCATGTGCGCCAGGGGCGCGTACACGACTAGAAACCACAGCACCATGAACAGCACCGTAGCGCTGAATTTCATGCGCTCGGCGGTCGCGCCGGTAATCAGCGCGGGCGTGATCACCGCGAACATCAATTGGTACACCATGAAAGTCATCTGCGGAATCGTCGCTGCATAATCGGGATTCGGGTCGGCTCCCACGCCGCGCAGGAAAGCGTGTTCGAACCCGCCAATCACCGGCCCGCTGCCGCCGAAGCACAGGCTGTAGCCCACCAGCGCCCACATCACCGTAATCAGCGCCATCAACGCAAAACTTTGCATCATGATCGCCAGCGTATTTTTCCGACGTACCAGCCCGCCGTAAAAGAGCGCGAGCCCCGGCCCGGTCATCATCAGCACCAGCGCCGCACTCACCAGCATCCAGGCGTTGTCGGCTGACGATTGCGCCGCCTTCACGTCCTTATCGAGTTGTGTCAGCTTGTCGTTTACGGCGGACGCGGGGTCCGGTAAAGAGGCAGCGAGGGACAGCAGGGACTTGGAGGAAACCGTGGTGGCAGGGGCGGGCGTTTGTTGCGCGGCGAGCGGCGGGGCCACAGGCAGAGCGGCGAGCAGGACGGCACCCCCAAGCAGACTAGGCCAGAAACTACACCCACACCCCACACACTTCATAAAGTTGTCCGCTCCGCCGGACTGGATTCACCGCCGGGACCCGCCCACTCTGTCGCACAGGATTATACGCATCCGATTCGCGCGGCACACTTTTGAAATTTTCATGGTCTCGATTGGTTTTTCTGATTCGGACGCCGGGCGAGCACGCTTGCCGGGAGTTAACCCATATGCGCCGCGCGGTTGCCTTGCAGGTCGCACAGCAATGATACTGGAAACAGGCAATCCAGAGTGCAGGAGAAACATACTTGGCGAAAGCCTTAAGGATAGCGACGATTCTGCTTGGGGCATTCTTTCTAGCGGCGGGCGCGCGGCCCAGTCGCGCGCAAGAGCGCGACAAAATCAAAATAGGCTTCTCGATCGAGGCGATGAAAGGAGAGCGTTGGCAAACGGACCTGAATGCCTTTGAGGCGCGGGCCAAGCAGCTAGGCGCGGAGGTCGTCTGGAGCGACGCCAAGGGTGACGACGATCTTCAGCTACAACAAGTCAAGGCCATGATCAAGGCGGGCATCAAAGTTCTGGTGTTACTCCCGCACTATACGGCCAACGCCGGGCTGATGGTCGACGCGGCCAAGGCCGCTCATGTCAAGGTCATCAGTTATGATCGCCTGGTTCAGAACAGCGACGTCGATCTCTATGTGAGTTTTGACCGTCAGGAGATCGCCGGGATGCAAGCAGAATATCTTGTGAAATTGGCGCCCAAGGGAAACTACGTGCTGATTGCGGGCTCTCCGACCGACGAAGACGCCAAGGCTCTACACAACGTGCAGATGAAAATCCTGCAACCCTACATCGATCGCGGCGACATTCACGTGATCGCCGATTCGTACACCAGAGACTGGCTGCCGACCGAGGCCTACCTCTCCACGCTGAAGGCCATTGACTCGTCCGGTGGCGACATTGCCGCGGTTCTCGCTTCCAATGACGGAATGGCCGGCGGTGCGATTCAGGCGCTGCGCGAACACGGTCTGGCGGGCAAGGTTCTCGTATCCGGACAAGATGCGGATTTGGCGGCTGTGATCTGCATCGCCCAGGGCACGCAAAGCATGACCGTCTACAAGCCGATTCCCAAGGAAGCGTCCGTGGCTGCGGAAGAAGCAGTTCAGCTGGCGAAAGGCGAAAGGCCAGACGCCTACAGCACGGTCAACAATGGCAAGCGCGAGGTGCCGGCCATCCTGCTGAAACCCGTGCTGGTCACGAATGACAACATTAAGAGCACGGTGGTGAAAGACGGATTCCAGACCTTAAAGAGCATTAACGAAGGATTGCCCAAGGACCGGCAGATCAATTAATGCATTTCCGATTTTGCTTCCTCGGGGCTTTTTTGGAGACGTTAGCGCAAGCGACAGAACAACTTACGGAATCACGCGCTGGTCTTCGAATCCTGGGGCGGTGTAGCGTCCCAGCAACCTCGAAGCCCTTGCCGGAATTTCTCGCGTTCCTCCGGCGTCATCTTTTCCCACCGTTCCCGCATGCGTTCTCCCATTCGCTCGGCCATGCGTTCTCTCAAGCGATGGCGCAGGTGCCCTTTTCCGCCTCTGGAGCCTCCCCATCCGCCAAACAGAATCCGGCAAAGAAGCAGCAGTCCGAGCGCCTGCCAGAAGGTAATGAGGCGCCAGCCGAATAGCGGCGGCAGCAGCCAATTCCACAGGTGCATCACGATCTCGCCGCCGATCACGATAAACGCCAGCGTGGCAAGAATCGCCAGCGGCCCCAACCAAATCCATTTTGTTCTCATGTTCCGCTCCTCCTCATCCTTTGACCAATTCGTCGTAAATACTTTGCAGCCGCTCTCGCAGATGCAGCACGGCATACCGTTTCCGCGAGAGCAGCGTGTTCACGCGCAAGCCCGTCTCCTCAGCCATCTCCTTGAAGCTGCGCCCTTCGAGTTCGTGACCCACAAATACTTCCCGCTGCTCGTCGGGCAGTTCTTCAAGCGCAAGCTCCAGCTCCTCCAGAAGCAGGTTGCGAATGTAAACTGCCTCCGGGCCTGCTTCCGGCGACGGCAGCAAATCCTCAACCTGCAGCAGCTCGCCGCTTTCGTCCTCGACAGTTGCGTCCACGAAGCTCTCCGGCTTTTTCTTCCGGAACAGGTCGGTGATGCGATTCCGCGCCACTCGAAACAGCCAGCCGATCACGTGCTCGATGGGCATCAGCATGCAGTTAACCTCTACCAGCTTGTAGAACACGTCCTGCAGAATGTCCTCGGCGTCGAGCGGGTCGGGCACACGCCGCCGAATGAAGTGGCGCAGACGGGCTCGCTGCTCCGCGACGATCTCGGAAATCCGGCGGTCTTGCTCGGTCATGTTCCAGGCAATGCTCGACGGCTCGTTCATCCTCTTCTGTAGACGAATGACGGGCTCAAATATTGTAGAGATTTGAGTCGCTGAGACCGCCGCGAGCGGCACACGATAGCAGGAGTGTCCTTAGCGAACAGGCGTTGCTACAGCCGGTATCGCTTTGCTTTTGTATGCATGGCTGAAGCGCACTCGCACCAGCCAGAAAATCAGCAAAACGAGCGGAAGTATGCTGAGAATCAGATATAAGCTTGTGTTGAACAGGGCCTGGGGCAGATGTTGCCCGAGTCCTGCCGCCGAAAACAGCCTTAGCGGGCGGTTGTTCCCTCCAAGGAAAAATGATCCTGCCGCGATGAAAAGCCCGAAGCACATGCGCCAGAGATGCCGCGCGATTCGCTTTGCCCCCAAAATACCTCCGCTCACCAGCATCCGAACATCTCCCGTTGCAGCCAGCAACATGATGGAACCCATGAAAAACGTCATTCCAACCGGGACTCCGTCCTGTGAGCTCGCCCCACTGCGCACGACTCGAATAGCACTCATCCAAGTGAGGATGCCCAGAGTCAAAGGAATCAACGGCGCCATCCAGTCCAGTCGGCTCGTCTCTCCTTCCTTGCGCTTGGCGGTCAACCATGCTGTTCCAATCAGATAGAACGTAAGAATCCCCGCTGCAACGTTGCCGGGCTGATGCTTTACCGTGGCCAGGTAGGCTCCTGCGGCTGACATCGTCAACATGGCGCCGACAAAAACTCTACCGGCCAGGACGTGCCGCGGCGAACCTTTGCGGAAAACCATGGCCGCGGCTCCGGAAGGCAGCGCAAAGATCCCAGCCCAAATATGAACAAGGAGTGTGGGTGAATACGACATTCTTCCCTCCTTTCAATCACCGTAATGCCGCCGGTGACGTGTTGCGATCACCGTTCCGCCGCCCCGCCGGCTTGCTCCTGCCATCGCTCGGTGTTCAGGCCAAAGACGAGCAGCCAAAACGTCAGCGCGCCTTCTCCCAGGATCCGGGTGCCAGATTGTAGGGAGATAGATAATTCGCGACCTCCGGCGAGAGAAACGTCAGCCAGCCCAAACCTCCGAGGGCCATTAGCACGCCCAGAATTCGGGGCAGGAAGGTCGACCGGAAAATGAGATAGCCAATCAGCAGGCAATAGCACCCGAAGAGCACAAGTGGATTGATGGAGTTGATTGGGAATGGAATCAGGCGAAATACATTGAGGGCGCCAAGGATGCATCCAACGAGGCTGAAGACGGCCGCGATTAAGGAGAGGCTGCTGTCTACCGGCTTGAACAAGCCGTAGAGGAGCGCCGTGACCACGGCGTAGCAAGCGCTGGCGACGAGGTTGGCGACGTCGGCATAAACAACCAGCTTTCCGGAAATGAAAGCAGCGAACGCGCCCGTCAAGAAGGTAAGCAAATAAAAGAAGCCGGCAATCCGGGCCCTTCGCAGCGGCCAGGCTTCCGCAACTCGTTGTTTTGTTTCCTCTGAGCGCATTTCCTTCTCCTTGCGGACGAATGAACCAGCGATGGCACATCACATCGGGTCTCGGTACCGGCGCAACCGGACGGCGGCCGCCAGGAATGCCGCCGTCACGGCCAACCCGATCCACAGACCCAGAGTGCCCAGGAACCTGGCCGGCGTGAGGTGCGTCCCCGGATCCATAGGCATGGTATTTGGCGGGTAGGACCCTTCTGTGCCGCCCGTAAAGAACCGTCCTACGAAAGCCCCAAAATACGAGGTGTTGAACAGGAGTTTCTCGAGCGTTCCGATCGCCAGGGGGGGCAACACCGCCCATAGCAGCGCAGCCCTCCGGGCCCACGCGGACACCAGCAGCAGCCATCCGTAGATAGGTGCGGCCCAAAGGACATGCACGGTCATCACGTGGTAAAGCAGCAAGAAGGACGCGCGAAATAACGACACCTGCTCCCAATACTTCGCGACATGGAAGCCGCTCCCCACCAACACGGCGCTGCTTACCAGCAGCATAAGGAATTGTGTGACAAAGGTGATGGCGCAGCAGATTAGCGGAAGTACCAGGAACGGGATGCTTGCTTTTGTGAGCACGGTCGTGACATCAGAGACCGGCAGCGACTTCCAGAACAGGATGCTGCGATCGCGCCGCTCTCTTTGCAGCGTTTCGACGCAGTAGAACATCGCGACGAACAGGAAAGTCCCCATCAACAGACCCGCCGCCATGTCGTACGGGAAAATGACAGTCTCACGCTTAGCCGTGTCGAGGGCTGACAGCCCATGCATCGGGAGATGAATCAGGAAGCCCAAAAGGAATAGCGCAGAGACTGCCAAGGGTGCGAGATAAATCCAACGACTCTCCCAAAATTCGCGGCGCAGTGCCCAATAGATTTGCCGCTTCGCCGGGATGACCGCCGGCGTGAGCAGCTGAGACCTCAGGGCGTTCGCTTGTGTGTTCATCGAGCGGCTCCTTGTCCCTGGTTGGGTCCCGGGCCAGCGTGATTGCCCATCACCGCGACGAACAGGTCGGATATGCTTGGCGTGCGCACATCGCCCAGCGCGGCCAGTTGCTGGCGATCGGCACCTTCGAACAGTAGGACGCTGCGGCCAAATCCCTGCCGCTCCTGAATTGGCCTAAGCGCCCTCGCCGCGACGAGCTTGTCGGGATTCACCGTCACCTCTCGGTACCGCGCCTCCACTTCCTCCATGCTGTGACTGAAAACGATGCGTCCCCGGTCGATGAACATGAGATCGGTGAGCACATGTTGGATCTCGTCCACTTGGTGCGTTGCAATTACGATCGTGCGGTTTCCATCGAAGTAGTCGTTCAATAATGAGTCGTAGAACTGCTTGCGAAAAAGAATGTCGAGTCCCAGCGTCGGCTCGTCGAGCACCAACAATCGCGCATCGATGGCCATCACCAGGGCAAGATGTAGTTGCGTCACCATGCCCTTCGACAACTCCCTGACTTTGCTGGTGCGCTGGATGGTGGTCTTTGCCAGGAAGCCTTCCGCCTTCACACGGTCAAACCGCGGATGAACTCCGGCTACATACTCGAGCAGTTGCGAAACTCGCGCCCAGCGCGGCAGCACGGCTACATCGGCCATGAAACAAACATCGCGCATCAACCGTTCGCGCTCGGTCCAGGGATCGCGGCCGAGCACCTGCAGCTCTCCCTTATAGGCCGTAAGTCCGAGAATCGCGTGGAGCGCAGTGGTCTTGCCGGCGCCGTTAGGACCGATCAGCCCAAGGATGCGCCCCTCTTCCACCCTCAGGTCTACCCCGTCCAGTGCGATGGTTGTGCCGAAGGCCTTGTGCAGGCCGCGGGCTTCTATACATGCCATGGCTTCAGCGCTCCTCTTTGCCGGACTCGGGCGTCTTCGATTCGCTGGGTTTTGGCTTCGCGGCGTCTGCCTGCTTCTGGTTGTTGGCGCCGTCGAGCAGTTCTTCGGCTTTCAGCCCGAGCCGCTGGATCGTTGCAGAAACCCTCGGCCACTCTTCACTCAGGAACTTCTGCCGCTCGCCTTCAAGCAACCGCTTGCGCGCGCCGGTATTGATGAACATGCCCAAGCCTCGCCGGCTTTCGACCAGCCCTTCCTCCACCAACTCTTGATAACCCTTCAGGACCGTGAGCGGATTCACGCGATACTCCGCTGCCACATTGCGCACGGATGGCAGCGGATCGCCTTCCTTCAGGACTCCATCGAGAATCATGGCGACGATGCGGTCCCGCAGTTGGCGGTAAATCGGCTGGCTGTCATTCCACTCACGGTCCATCCTGGTTTCCCGTTCCCCTTGTCTGAGATACGTTGCCCTATTTTGTCCGCAGCAAGTCCATGTGCACCTGCACAGGCTTGTCTCCCGGCATCAGGTAAGTCCAGTCTTCGGCGTGATGGTCTGCATCGATGACGGTGAACACCGCGTGGTACATGTGTCCGTACTGGTTATCGCCGGATAGATCGGCAAAATCGAACTCCACTTTCTTGCCGTCAGCCGAAGGCCGCGCGACCATGTGCGGCCGGTTGCCGGCGTCGCAGTAGTGGATCAGATTCAACTTGTCTCCGTCTACGTAAAGCATGGTCACCGGGTGGTCGTACTTTGTGGGGTCCAAGGGCTTTCCTGCTTCTTGCATCTCATGCACCAGCGCATTCCCCCGGGAAGTCACTCGCAGCGTGATCTCAGGCGCGGCGCCGTCAATGTGGGGATCCGGAGGCGTGGCTTTGACGGAAGCTCGCCAGGTACCTGCAAGACTTTTCAATTGGTCAAACGCCCTTTGTGCGTCTGACGATTTTTGCGCCGCATCAGATTTGTGCATGTCGGATTGCGCAAAGACTACGGTGGCGAGCAACATGGGAAGAGCTACGCACGATACAGAGCGAAAGAATTTCATGTTTCATTCTCCTTATGCTTCAACTCCGGCAGGGGTTTCTCAGAAGTTCTCGATCCGCGGTACCGAGAGTGAGTCGTCTCCAAGGAGCAACACCCTGTCTTCTACTGTTATAGTTAACTATAACACAATAGCACATGTCAAGCCTTTTTCTTAGAATTTTTGGCCCTCCGGAATGGCCGGGCAACTCGTTTGGAATCAGCGCAAAAATCGAAATTGATGGGGGGTGATCAGGCCTGCTGGGGCATCAGAGCCGTTCTGATGCGGCGAGCTACTTCACTCCTCACGGAGCAATCTAGCGGGATCGATCGAGAGCGCTCGCTGCGCTGGAATCCACGTGGCCATGAGCCCCAGCAGCGCCATAGTGAGCACAACGCCAGTCAAAACCAGCGGATCGCGTGAAGTTGCCTGATACACGATGGAAGCCAGTACCCGGCCCGCCAGAATGCCCAGCAGCAATCCAGCTGCGGAACCAAACGCTAGAAGCCTGATGGCTCGGCCCAGCGCGGCGCCTAACACTTCTTTCGACTGCGCGCCGAGGGCCATGCGAATCCCCAATTCCCGAAGCCTCTTGCTGACCGAATACGCTGAGATCCCAAAAATGCCGGTGATGGATAAAATGGCACCAAGCGCGCCCAGAACTCCCAGGGACGCAGTGGCCATGCGTGAGCCAAACAGGAAGAAATCCATGGCCTCGGGCCACGTTTGGATGAAAACCGGCAACCCCGCATCCAGGTCGCGCACGCCTCTCCGGATGGCCCCGGCCAGCCGCCGAGGATCGCTCTCTGAACGCACCATGAGGAAGCTCTGACTCGAGGGCGATTGCAGGAGGGGATAAAACATCGCCGGCTGTGGCTCTTCGGTGAGGCTCGCATATTTTCCATCCTTCACGATGCCCACGACCTGCATGCGCGTTCCATTCCACGACTTGTAGTATCGGCCGAGGGCGTTGGCCTGTGAGCCGAAAATTCTTCGCGCGAAAGTTTCGTTGACGACCGCGACGCGTGGTGCATTCTTATCGTCATGCCAGGTGAATGCCCTTCCCGCCAGCAAAGGCGTGCCGGCCGCAACAAAGAATTCAGGAGAAATCTGGTACGTCATCGGTGAAGCGGCAACATTCGCTGGAGTCAGATCTGAAGTCTCGTCGGTAAAAATGGAGGTCCTGGAAGCGCCGCAACCCGCCAGAGGAGGACAGTTCGCCAACCCCACCGCAGTAACACCCGGGATCGTCTCGATCGCTGCAATCATGCGTTTTTGCATAGGGGGCACAGCGGCGTCGGGATAACCAGCCATCGCCAAATCGGTGTCCGCAAGGATTACTTCTCGCGGCGCAAAACCAAAATCGCTGTGCAGCGAACGCATCAGCCCGCGTACCGCTACCATCGAAGAGGTTACCAGCAGCGCGCAAATGGCAATTTGCACGGCGACCAGCGCCTCTCGAAACGTAATGCGACGGCCGACCTTCGTCACCGAACCGGACTTTACGATTTCATACGGATCCGTGTGCAACACCTGCTTGACCGGCACCGCCCCAAAAAGAATGCCGCTCACAAATGCCAGCAACGCAGCCAAGATGTAAACATTCGCGTCCGGATGCAGCGGCACATTCGTCGGGAATTGCGGAAACGGATTCCATGCCATCAGCCTTCGCAACAGCATCGCCCCGCCCAAAATCCCAACGGCGCCTCCCGTTAGGGAAATCACCAGGGCTTCGGTAAATAGTTGCCGCAGAATGCGCATTCGGCTGGATCCGAGCGCGAGGCGAACTGCAATTTCCCGCGAGCGATCCGCGGCGCGCGCGGCAAACAAGCTTCCCAGGTTGGCGCAAGCGGCGAGCAGAATCAACCCGGCGAGCAGCATCAACGCCGCAACAAATCCCCGGATCGGGCGGCCAAACGTATCGCCGTAAAGGCCGGCACGGGCTAACGATACGTTCATCTTGCCCATTTCTTTGGGATATGTTTTTTGCAGATCGTCGCCAATCGCGTTGAGCTCCGCGGCGGCTTGGCCGGGAGTCACGCCTTGCTTTAAATGTCCAATCGTCTCGAAAATCCACCAGCCTGCGCGCCGGTTCAGGGTCTCTTGGTCTTCGAAGCTGACCATGGGCACAAAGAAATCCGGAGAGAGCAGCAGAAAAGTTCCGCGAAACTCCGGCGGCGCCACGCCGATCATCGTGTACGGCCGCTTGTTCACATCTACCCTGCGGCCCAGCAACCGAGCGTCACCCTGAAAATGCCCGTGCCAATAGGCATAACTGAGCACGATATAGGGGGCGCTGCCCGCACCGTGCTCGTCCGAGGAGTGGAAGAACCGCCCAAGATGCGGCTGAAGCTTCAATACGTCGAAGTAGTTTCCGCTCACCTCATAAAGCCACGCGCGCGTCGGATTTTTGCCGGTGTCGAGCCCGACGCGGGTCATTTGATACATGGCCAACCCATCGAAGCTGCGGTTGCGATCCCGGAAATCTACATAAGTTGGATACGAGAGCGCACCATGATGCCCTCCGCCAAGCTGCAGTCCGTAGAGGCTCTCCGACTGCGGCACGTTCAGCGGGCGAAGCAGGAAGGCATTCAGCGCGCTAAAGACCACCGCGTTTGCGCCGATGGCCACTGCCAGCGTCGCAACAGTCACAAAGGTGAAGCCGGGAGATTTGCGCAGCGTGCGGAAAGCGAAACGAAGATCTTTCGAGAGGTGATCGAACCAGAGCCAGCGGCCGGAGTCGTAGAACTGCTCCTGAGCCTGCGTGACGTTCCCGAAGGCGCGGCGCGCCGCGGCTCGCGCGTTCTCTTCGCTTAAGCCTTGTTCCCTCAAGCGTTCTGTCTCCAGCCGGATGTGCGCTTCGATTTCGGCGTTGAAGTCGCTCGCGCTGCGCTTGCGTCGGAACATGACTTAACTCCCCGCGGACTCCAAAATGCGCCCGATGGCCGTCGCCAGGCGCTTCCACTTGGTGGTTTCCTTGCCCAGTTGCTTGCGGCCAGCCGTGGTGAGTGAATAAAAGCGCGCCTTGCGGTTGTGCGAGGAGGTTCCCCACTTCGCAGAGATCCAGCCGCGCCCTTCCAGACGTTGCAACGCGGGATAAAGCGCACCGTGCTCGACGAGGAGTTCTTCCTCCGACGTTTGTTGGATTGCGCGGGCGATGCCCTGGCCGTGCTGCGGCCGAAAGATCAGCGTGCGCAGGACCAACAGATCGAGCGTGCCTTGCAGGAGTTCCAGCCGTTCCTTGTCTTCTTGGGTAGACATTTGACCCGACAATGCGCCCGCTCGGGTAAGATGTCAACCCCAATCTTCCGGCGGCCTGTAGAAACGGCAGCGTCACAATCGGGCACCCCTTGACTATCTACAATAGCTGGTGTAGATAGTCATGGCATGGGAAAACCGAATGACCTCGTGCAAGGAACACTTGACCTCTTAATCCTGAAAACCATTGCGCTCGAGCCTAAGCACGGATGGGCCATTGCCAAGCGCATTCAACAGATTTCCCGGGACGTGCTGCAAGTCCAGCAAGGCTCGCTCTACCCGGCCCTGCACCGCCTGGAGCAAAAAGCCTGGATCAAGGCCAAATGGAAAGAAACCGAAACGGGCCGCCAAGCTAAGTTCTATTCGTTGACCGCGGCCGGCCGCGCCCAACTCGAAAAAGAAGCCGCCAACTGGAGCCGCCTCTCGGCGGCAATCAATTTGGTGGTAGAGACAACCTAGGGTGGTGGTGTCATGCTCTGGATTCGGCGATTTTGGCTTAAGGTGGGAAACCCATTTCGTCGAAAGCGAAACGCGGAACAACTCGACGACGAGATTCAATTTCATCTCGACGAGCAGGTCAGGAGTGAGTTGTCATGATGTGGGCTCAACGATTCTGGCTCAAGTTGCAAAGCTTGTTCCGCCGCAATCGAAGCACTCAGCGATTGAACGATGAAATCCAATTCCATCTCGAGCAGCAAATCGCCGAAAACATTGCCGCCGGCATGGGCCCCGAAGGCGCTCGCTACGCAGCTATGCGCACCTTCGGCAATCCTACATTCCTCAAAGAAGCAACCCGCGACACCTGGGGCTTGCTCTGGCTTGAGCACGTCGCGCAAGACCTTCGCTGTGGCCTCCGCTCGCTGCGGAAGAACCCCGGATTCACGGCGGTGGCGGTGCTCACGCTCGCCCTGGGAATCGGTGCGAATACAGCGATTTTTCAACTGATCGATGCCCTCCGCCTGCGCGTTATTCCCGTGAAGGACCCGCAGCAACTGGTCACCGTTCAACTGGCGGACTCCACCGGAATCAGGGGCCACGAAACCAGTGGGTATCCTGTTCTGACCAATGCCATCTGGGAAAAACTCCGTGACAATCAGGACGTGTTCTCCGGCGTTCTCGCTTGGGGCAGTAATAATTTCGGCCTCACTCCCGGCGGCGAAGTTCGGCTTGCTCAGGGCCTTTTCGTCAGCGGTGATTTTTTCCAGGTACTTGGTGTGCGGGCGTTAATGGGCCGCGTATTCACCGCTGCTGACGATCGCCGCGGCTGCGGCTTGCCCGGCGCGGTGGTCAGCTACGCCTTCTGGCAACGCGAGCTTGGCGGCGATCCTTCCGCCATCGGGCATAAGCTGACGCTGAACTATCATCCCGTCGAAATCATTGGGGTCACGCCTCCCGGTTTCTTCGGGCTCGAAGTGGGTCGCTCCTACGACGTTGCTGTTCCCATCTGCTCGCAAGCGGTTCTCTGGAGCGAGGGGACCTGGCTCGACGAAGGCACAGTTTGGTGGCTGAACGTCGTGGGACGGTTGAAGCCCGGCTCGACGCGCGAAAAAGCAAACGCGCAACTAGCGGTGATTTCACCGGGGATCTTTCAAGCCACTCTCCCCTCAAACTACCCGGCCGAAAACGTGAGCGACTATCTCAAGTTCAAACTCACGGCCGTTCCCGCGGGCAGCGGCGTCTCCTGGTTGCGGACTCAGTACTCGGAATCTTTGTCCCTGCTCTTAGCCACCGCTGGCCTGGTTTTGTTGATTGCTTGTGCGAATCTCGCCAATCTACTGCTGGCGCGCGCTACAACGCGAGAGCACGAATTCACCGTGCGCTTTGCCATCGGCGCCTCGCGCAGCCGCCTGATCCTGCATTCGATGACGGAAAGCCTTGTTCTTGCGCTGCTTGGCGGCGGACTCGGACTCTTCCTCGCTCGGGCGCTCAGCCAGTTCCTGGTAGCTTCATTGGGCTCCCTGGACGATCCGCTCTTTCTCGACCTTAAGCAAGACTGGCGCCTGCTGGCCTTCACCTTCGGACTCGCAAGCCTTACCTGCATCTTGTTCGGCTTGGCGCCGGCGATGCGGGCCTCGCGCGTTTCCCCCGCCGAAGCATTCAAGAGTGTGGGACGCAATGTGACAGCAGGTCGCAAACGATTTGCATTTCGTCAAGGACTGGTTGTTTCGCAAGTTGCGCTGTCACTCATGCTGGTCGTGGGCGCTCTGCTTTTTTCCGGCAGCCTGCGCAATCTTCTCGCTGTTGACACAGGCTTCTCGCAAAAGGGAGTCATCGTCACCGATCTGGATCTCTTCCGCCGCCTGAACGTTCCGTACGCAGGGCGGGTCGTATTCAAGGAAGATTTGCTGCAAAGGATCCGCGCGCTTCCCGGCGTCGTCTCGGCTGGCGAAGTGGAGTTCCTTCCCCTTGGCGGGGGCAGCGGAGGAAATCGAGTCTGGGTCGAGGGGGCCAATCGAGCCAGCGGATTGGATTCCTGGTTCAATTCGAGCAGCGATGGTTACTTCAAAACGATGGGGATTGCCCTGCTTGCGGGACGGGATTTCACTTCGCAGGACACCGTCTCCTCTCCCAAAGTCGCGATTGTGAACCAAACCTTAGCCCGCAAGCTTGGGCTGAGTACAAATCCCATCGGAAAGACGTTTCGTCGAGAGGCAACTCCGAGTGAATCGGAGCAATCCTTCGAGATTGTAGGCCTGGTTGCGGACACCAAGTATTCCAGCTTGCGGGAAGAATTTCGTCCCATCGTGTATCTTTCCACGTCGCAAGACCCCCAGCCCGCTCCTTTTGCAGAATTCGTGATTCGTTCGGCCGCGCCCATAGCGGAAACCATTTCCAATGTCAGAAGCCTGGTCGCTCAGGCCGGCCCGATGATCACGCTTGCCTTTCAGCCGTTTGAAACCACGATCCTTGAGGGCCTGGCGCGCGAGAGGCTGATGGCCAACGTGTTGGCCTTTTTCGGATTGCTCGCTGCACTGATCGCTGCTGTCGGCCTTTATGGCGTGATGTCTTACCTGGTCGCGCAACGCACCAATGAATTTGGCATTCGTGTAGCGCTCGGGGCACAAAGGGGAGATGTCCTTTCCTTGGTGCTTCGCAACGCCGCTTTGCTCCTTGCCCCAGGGCTGGTCCTCGGCGCGTTTCTGAGTGTGGCCGCGGCCCAGGCGGCGAGAGCCATGCTCTTTGGCTTGAAACCAAGCGACCCTGGGGTTCTCATCGCTGCGATGACCGGGCTCGGATTCATCACCCTCTTAGCAAGCTTCCTTCCCGCGCGTCGTGCTATGCGCGTCGATCCAATGGTCGCGCTGCGCTACGAATGATTCGCGAAACGCTTACAACCAAAACTTACGACTTGCCACTTCTTCGCGTTGCCAGCGTATAATGCCGTGCGGTCTTTTCCGTGTTCGAGCAAAACAAGAGAAGCGCAGGCCCATTTACATGATCGAACGGCTACCCATGGAGATTAAGGTTCGCGAATCCGGCGCAGTCGGGATTCTCGAAGTGCATGGCCGGCTCACCATCGGCGAACCCAGCGAACAGCTTTACGCCGCGCTGCAATCGGTCATGAAAAAGGGCGTGCGCAAAGTGATCGTCGCGCTGAACAGCGCTCCGCAGATTGACAGCTCTGGCCTCTCCACGCTCGTGCGAATCTCCATCCAGCTCGCACGCGAAGGCGGCGTGCTCCGGCTGGTCTGCGGACCCGGCCGCGTCCGCGATGCGCTCACCGTCACACGCCTCGTCGAAGCCATCCCCACCTTCGACACCGAATCCGCCGCCCTCGCCAACTTCGCCTAGGGAGCACTCCCATACGAGGGACAAAACCAGCCCGCCGCTTGGCTTCTCGAGTAATGGGCGCGCTTTTAGTTTGCCTCTGGTTCGCGTTTCCTGCCTGGTCCGACGCTGACAAGGACCGCAAGAAAGCGGCGAAGAGCCTGGCCCAAGAGATCGAGCGTGCTCAGTTTCACAAGGTCTACGTGCCGGATTTTCTGGACGCATCGGGCACTCGTACAGAGCAGGGGTGCTATTTTGCTTCTGCCTATTCCACGTTGCTTTCAAAAGATCCTCACGGTTTTGAGGTCGTAAATCGCATCCAGGCGCAGAAGCAGCTTGACGCACTTCGTATTTCATCGCAGGATCTTGTGAAACCCGAACTGCTTTCCAAAGCGGCGCAGGCCCTCGGTGCAGATGCCGTCCTTGTTGGCACAGCGACGATCTCTCCGAAGGATGCATCCTTACTCCTCTCTCTTCGCAACTCCTCAGGCAAGGAAGTCCACTCCATGAGCTTTCACGAAAAGTTGGAGCCCGCATTCGACACCTCTTTTCCCGCCATCGAAGATGCAGGCATTCATTTCTACTATTTCCCGGGGTTGGACGGTGTTTCTCAACCAAGGTGCAGATATTGCCCCAATCCGGATTACACCGACGAAGCCCGCTTGAACAGACTCGAAGGGAACGTCCTTATGTCAGTGGCGCTTGACGAGAAAGGGGCAATTACGAATGTCCGCGTTATGAAATCTCCGTATCAGGATTTTGTACCGAGGTCCTTGGAGGTTCTGAAGAAGTGGCGCTTGGAGCCCTCGCGTGACGCGGAAGGACACGCCGTGCCGGTCCGGGTCATGCTTGAAATCACTTTCCGCCTGCTAAATTGACCGTGAAACCGGACTAATCACGGATAAACCTCTGGATCCTCCTATCTGCCTTTTTTGAGTTGGGCAAGGACGAGTGTGGCGACTTACAATGCCTTTTGCCACTCTAGCTCACCCCCTGCGGTGCCGCCCTAGCATGATTCCTCTTGCGTCCCGCCGCGCCTGACTCGCCTGGAACGTACTCGCAAGTCTCCACATGGGCGATGCGCCTGCCGGTCACGCCTTTGCGCCTGTATTGCGCCGGGGCCGGTCCAAACTCGCGCTTGAAAATGCGGCTAAACGCTGCGGCAGACTCATATCCCACTCGCTCGGCGATATTCGAGAGGGAAATCGTGGTGTCCCGCAAAAGCTGCGCCGCCAACTGCAGCCGCCAGCGCTTCAGGTAAGACATGGGAGATTGCCCGACAAGCGCCGCAAACCGCGCAGCGAACGGTGAGCGCGACATGCCCACTTGAGCGGCCAACAAGGCCACCGTCCACGGCTGTTCGGGGCTCTTATGGATAAGACCGAGAGCCCCGCCAATCGAGGGATCTCGCAGCGCTCCCAGCCAGCCCGCCGCCCCTTGAGGCTGGTCTTTGAGCCATGCACGAACGGCTTCCACAAAGATGACGTCGATCAGCCTGGTTGTGATGGTTTCTGACCCTATGCCCGGCTCTCGCGTCTCCTTTTGCAAGAAACGCAACGTTGCGCTCAGCCATTGGTTCGCGTGACTCTCGCGCTTTGGAACGCGAATCCACCTCGGCAGGACTACCAGAGAAGCGTCGGCTTTCGGACCATGAAACTCAAAGGCTCCGCAAATCAACCCTGTTTGCCGCCCGCCGCCGCCGTGCTTGATCACCGCGCGAAGCCCCCCACGCGATTTTCCCGTCAGTTCCGCCAGGGGAATCGGCGGCGTGCGTGGGTTATCGCTCAACTGGTATCCATTTCCCCGGGGGATCACCAAGAGAAGATCGCCGTCCTCCAGAGCCACGGGACTGGACGCGTCTTGAAGCTGCAACCAACACGACCCGCCGCTGATCACGTGGAAATGAGTGAAGAATCCGGGGGCAAATCCGAGCGCCCACGGCGCAGAAAGGTCGCAACGGCAAAAAAAACGGCCGCGCAACTTCAACGAGTCCAGCACGTCCGCTAAAACGTCCACGCCTTGATGCTCTAAATACTCAGACATCTTGATTTTCCAGGCCCAGGACTAAGAATAAGGACGATTGGTCAAATCTTAGAGCGTCTCCGTCATAGACGTTCCTGAATTCGGTTCGTATCTTACCAGAGAAAAACTCAACGCGGTTCGGGGGTCTACTCGCGTGGAAACCATTCGTCTTGTAGTCAACGGCCAACCCAGAGAATTGAACATTGATCCCGCAACGCCTCTTCTCTGGGTGTTGCGCGAACAATTGGGCCTGACCGGCACCAAGTTCGGCTGCGGCATGGCGCTTTGCGGCGCTTGCACGGTCCACGTGGATGGCAACGCGGTGCGCTCTTGCGTCACGCCAGTGAAAGCCGTCGCCGGAAAGCGCATCACCACCATCGAGGGCCTGTCTTCGGACCGCTCCCATCCCGTGCAAAAGGCGTGGCTCCAGGTGCAGGTCCCGCAATGCGGCTATTGCCAGCCCGGGCAGATGATGAGCGCTGCGGCTTTGCTCGCTGTCAATGCGAAGCCTTCCGATGCCGACATTGACGACGCGATGGCGGGAAATCTCTGCCGCTGCGGAACCTATGCGCGCATCCGCAAAGCAATCCACGTCGCGGCGGAACTCGCGAGGAGCGCGAAATGACTCGCCGCTCGGGACCTCTGCTGTTGCTTAGCGTGGGCGCCTCGACGGCTATTCTGTTCGTGGGTTTCGCGTATCTCTCACCACGCGTATTCGCTGGCGGGCAGTCAAATGCCGGCGGCAATGAGAAAAGTCTTCAGGCCTTTCGCGCCGTCGCTTCCGTTCTCACGAGCCCGCGCTGTTTGAATTGTCACTCTTCGTATGGCGGTCCGCTGCAAGGCGACGACAATCATCCGCATGCCATGAACGTCAAGCGCGGGGTCGACGGAAAAGGCTCGGCAGCCCTGCGATGTCTCGCGTGCCATCAAACCGAAAACGGCAAAACTCTTCATTCCCCTCCTGGCGCAGCCGACTGGCAGCTTCCTTCACCAAAAACACCGATGGCTTGGAAGGGCCTGAGCACGGGCGAACTCTGCCGCACGCTGAAGGATCCTGCGAAGAACGGCAACCGCTCGCTACAAGACCTGATTCCCCACATGGACACTTCGCTGGTGCGCTGGGCGTGGAATCCGGGCCCCGGACGCACCGTTCCGCCTTTGTCCCACGACGAGTTCGTTGGGCGCTTGAAAGAATGGATTGAAACGGGCGCGGCCTGCCCACAGTGAGGAAGCGGCAATGAGAACAACGGAACTCATGGTGAAACAAGAGATAAGTTCAACGCCATTGGATCGCCGCCAATTCCTGATCACTTCGGTCTTGACCGGGGGCGCGCTCTTCCTGAAGTGTGCCGTCCGCCCTGAACAAGCTTTGGCTTCAGCCGAAACCGCGGGGGCCAAAGTAATTCCCCTGAATGCCTGGCTGAAGATCGGCACGGACGATTCCGTCACCATCATCGTTTCTCAGGCAGAAATGGGCCAAGGCATCAGAACTACGCTCCCGGCCGTTCTGGCGGAGGAACTCGGAGCCGATTGGTCGCGCGTTCGCCTCGAGGATTCTCCGACCGATCCGGCTTATCGCAATCCGCGCATCAATTGGCAATTCACCGGAAACAGCGAAAGCACTCCGTCTTTCTTCGAATTGATGCGCCAAATGGGCGCAAGCGCACGTGAAATGTTGATTGCGGCTGCAGCGAAAAAGTGGAACGTCGACCCGGCCACTTGCCGTACCGAATCTGGGAAAGTGGTGCACAGGACTTCGCGCCGCACCGCGCGCTTCGGCGATCTGGTCGAAGCCGCCGCCAAAGTCAATCCTCCCGCCAAGCCCGCACTCAAGAGTGAAAAAGAATGGACTCTGCTGGGAAAACCGCTGGGGCGTGTGGAGAATCTCTCCAAGATCGATGGCAGCGCCACCTTCGGCCTCGATTTCTCTTTACCGACCCTGGCCCACGCCGCTGTAAAGCAATGCCCTGTCTTCGGGGGCGACGTTGCCTCCTTTGATCGCTCCTCAATCGTCGGCTTCCCTGGAATCGTTGACGTCGTAAAGATTCCCAACGGCATCGCCGTTGTCGCGGAAACCTATTGGCAAGCGAAATCCGCGCTTGACGCTCTCAATGTCACGTTCAACGAAGGACCAGCAACGAGCGTCAGCACCGATTCGTTGCGTGACGACTACCGCCGCGCCATGGAAGGGAACGAATGGCTGTTGGTCCATGTCGAGGGAAATCCGGACGCTTTGCACCACGAATATCCTAATGTTCCGCTGGCGAAAGATACCATACCAACAACCGGCGCGAACGCCGCCAAAGAAACCTATCCCACAGTTTTCTCTCAGGAATATGAGTCGCAATTCCTGGCCCACGCGACGATGGAGCCCATGAATTGCACCGCCCGCGTCTCAGGTGACACCGTTGAAATCTGGGCTCCGACGCAGGGTCAGGAAATCACTCGGCTTACGCTCGCTGGTGTCTTCCAACTGCCGAAAGAAAACATCCAGGTCTCGCGCACCTTTCTGGGAGGCGGTTTTGGCCGAAGGCTGGTCGCTTTTGATTTTGCACTGCAGTCAGCCCTGATCTCGAAAGCGGTTCGGCGTCCGGTGAAAGTCATCTGGTCCCGCGAAGAGGACATGCAGCACGACATTTACCGGCCGGCGACACTCCATCGCATCACTGCGGGCATCAACGAATACGGGAAGCTTCGCGCGGTTTCCCACCGCTTGGTGTCGCCTTCGATCCTCCAATTCGTGTATGCGCCCGCAGTGACGGATGTTTACGACCCCAGCTGCCTCGAGGGGTTGCTCGAAACCCATTATGAAATCCCGAATATCCGCGTCGATTTCAAACTGCTGCACATTCCCGTGCCCACTTCGGTTCTGCGCACAACGGGCTACGGCCCCAACATCTTTGCTTGGGAAAGCTTCATCGACGAACTCGCTTCCAAGAAGGGCATCGATGGTTATCACTACCGCCGCGATCTGCTCGCCAACAGCCCTCGCTCACGGGCTGTGCTGGATCTTGTAGCGCAAAAATCCAACTGGGACACGCCCGCTCCGACGGGCCACTACCGCGGCATCGCCTACGCGGACGCTTTTGGAACGCATATCGCGCACGTCGTCGAACTTTCTGTTTCGAAGGATCGTCAGGTGAAGATTCATAAGGTCGTCTGTGCGGCCGATCCCGGCACGGTCCTCGACCCCGACATCACCACCAATTCCCTCGAAGGCGGCATCGCTTGGGGCCTCTCTTGCGCCTTCCAATCAGAAATCACTTTCGATCGCGGCCGCGCGGTGCAAAGCAACTACCACGACTATTCCATCCTGCGAATGCCGGAAATGCCCCCCGTGGAAATCCATTTGATGAGCAGCGGTGCGCGTCCTCTCGGAGGTGTCGGTGAAGTCGGTCCCGTCACCCTTCTGCCGGCGATTGCTAACGCGATCTTCGCCGCCACAGAAACCCGTTTTCGTTCCTTGCCGCTGAGCAAGCACGGCTTCTCTCTCGCCTGATCCACCGGCCAAATGGAGGACATCCCTTGCTCAAGACTAGGCGCTTGATCTTTATTTCGTTGCTTCTCCTTTTTCCCGCAGTGGTCGCGGCGCAGTGCGAGCAACCGCGCCCCATTTTGCAGCCTCTTCGCTATGAGGAAGACTGGAGTTTGCTCTCCAATCCCGATTGCAAAAAAGAAGTTCTTGACGATCTGAAACACATCTCCTTGGGACGCGAAAACTGGTACCTCTCCATCGGCGGCGAAATTCGCTACCGCTATGAAAACTATGAAAACTCTGGCTTTGGCTCCGATCCCGAGACAGGCTCTGGATACATTCTGCAGCGCTATCTTCTCCACACCGACTGGCACTTCGGAACGCACTTCCGCCTCTTCACGCAATTCCAGAGTGGCTTGGAGGAAGGGCGCAACGGTGGGCCGCGCCTGACCGATAAAGACGTCGCCGATTTGCACCAGGCTTTCCTCGACATCACAAACAGTTCGCAAAATCTGCGCTTGCGCGTGGGCCGCCAGGAAATCGAATTCGCCACGGGACACATCATTGGAGCAAGTGAAGGCTTGAACATCCGCCGCGCCTTTGATGGGTTCCGTTTCACCTTCAAGCGCGGCCGCTGGACCTGGAATTCCACCCTGACGCATCCCGTTCTCCTTCGGCCTGATACTTACGCGATTCCCAATCACCTGCAGACGGAGTGGGGCGCAGGTTTCACCCGCGCGACTGAACATGGGGGACGGGCCGGCTACTACATCGCCTTGAATCGGAAAGTGGCGGCCTTCAACGGCAAGGTCGGCCAGGAAATCCGCCACACACTGGGCACTCGTGTTTGGGACAAGAAAAACATTTTCGACTACGACGCTGATTTCATTTTTCAGACCGGCACGTTCGCGACTGGCAACATTTATGCCGGCGCCATTTCCACGAATGACGGGATCACGCTCCACCGCCTGAAATTTCAGCCGCGCTTCGGCTTGCGCTTCGATTACGCCACCGGCGACTCCAGCTCCACGAGCAGCAATCTCAACACGTTCAATCCGCTTTTCCCGAACCCCACCTACTCCAGCCTCTCCGCGCTGCTCGGCCCTTCGAATCTAACCGACTTGGGCCCCACCATCCGCCTAACGCTCAATGCCAAAACGGCGATTTCGCCTGAAATGCCGTTTTACTGGCGTAGCTCCATTCACGACGGCATCTACAACTTCGCCGGATTCCAAATTCGCCCCGGGAATCTCAGCACCGCAAAATTCGTGGGGTATCAGCCCGGCCTGACTCTGGACCGCACTTTTTCTCCGCACATCTCCAGCACCGCCGGCTACTTTTATTTCTTCACGGGCGATTTTCTCAAGCAGACGCCCCCAGGCAAAGACGTCGGCTATTTCTACGCCACATTGACGTTTCGGTTTTAAGACTCGGTGAACTCTGCCGAGTTTTCCACAACTTCCCTGTTGTTAATCTAGCCGCCCTTTTTGAGTTCGGCGAGGACCAGTTTGGCGACTTCCTTGAGCGTTTCAAAGACGCCGGTGCCCTGAATCGCCACAGCTTCGAGAACCGGCTCGCCTTTTTTGCGAAGCTGCTTGGTCAGTTCCGGCACGGACATGGCATTGGGCAAGTCGCGCTTGTTCAATTGCAGCACGTAAGGAATCGTTGAGAAATTCAGATTGTGTTCTTTCAGGTGTTCCTGCAAGTTCTCCATGGTCTCGAAATTCGCATCGAGGCGCTCTTCCTGCGAATCCGCCACGAACACCACCCCGTCCGCCCCTTTCAGGATCAGCTTCCGGCTGGCTTCGTAGAACACCTGGCCGGGCACGGTATATAAATGGAAGCGCGTTTTGAAGCCGCGCACGGTCCCCAGGTCCAGCGGAAGGAAGTCGAAGAACAGTGTGCGGTCCGTTTCCGTGGCCAGAGACACCATTTTGCCCTTCTGGTTCTGCCCGGTGTGGTCGTAAACCCACTGAAGGTTGGCGGTTTTTCCGCCGAGACCCGGGCCGTAGTACACCAGCTTGCAATTAATTTCGCGCGCAGGAAAATTGATGAAAGGCACTTTGTCGTCGATCCGAATGCGGCCACAAATTTAGCATACGCGGTGCAGGCAGGCCAGTATTCCCGCCCCGTGTCCCATCCGACACTGCCTTACTGACAGTTTCTGCGATTCCATTGCAATCTCCACGGCCTATTTTTTGCGATGATGCGGTTCGGTAACCGCTGTTTCGTTGCAGACTGCTGACGGTTCACCACTACGTTATTTACTCGAACATACTAAGCCGTGCGTTTGACGGACGGGGTTGCCTCTGCTAGCATGCGCTATATGGCAAAAGTGCGAAAAGCCTCTGGAGGGTCCGCCCACCACTCCAAGAGCGCCGGGCACGGCTCCTCCAAGTCCATGAAAAAGAAGACGTTAGGAACACCTCCTCCCCCGCAGCGCGGCGGCGTTGAACTCGTTGATCCCCGAGTGCAAGCGCAACTGAAAACCTACGACGAAGCGCTGGCCCTCTTTCATCAGCAAAAACTCTCGCGCGCCAAGCAAGAACTTGAAGAAGTGCTGAAAGGCCCCAGCAAAGAGCTGGCCGACCGGGCGCGGGTGCACTTGAAAATCGTTGAGCAGCGCATGAAGCCCTCAGCGGAGCAGAATCCGAAGAGCGCCGAAGATCATTATCAGCGTGGCGTGGCCATGATGAACATCGGTCGTTGGGACGAAGCGCGCGAGAGCCTCGACAAAGCGCGCAAGGCAGCACCGAAGGCCGACCACATTCACTACGCTTTGGCGGCGCTCGATTGCCTGACCGGCGAAGCCGACTCGGCGCTGGAGAACCTCAAGGTTGCCATTCAGTTGCGTCCGGAAAATCGCTACCATGCGCGCAACGATGAGGACTTCGCGTTCCTCCAGGAAGACCCGCGCTTTACCGAATTGCTGTATCCGGAGAAAGACGGGTTCGCCAGCTAGAAGACGTGGCCGGTGACTCGTGGCCAACTCGAATGACGCTTGCTTAGTA
Source organism: Candidatus Acidiferrum sp. (assembly GCA_035262885.1). Lineage (GTDB taxonomy): Bacteria > Acidobacteriota > Terriglobia > Acidiferrales > UBA7541 > Acidiferrum. The sequence goes on along the minus strand of DATFRZ010000023.1, from coordinate 333 downwards.
CCCTGCTTTTGACTTCTGCGTTCGCACTTAGACTCCCTCTTTCATCAGCGTTTGAATCCTTTCCTGTAGAATGAATACGGTGTTTTGTTCTCAGCCAAACATGAAAAAACGCGGGTCTTCAACAAAAACTCTTCTGCCCAGCTTTCGCATTGTTGCGCTCGGCGGCGGCACGGGTCTCTCCACGTTGCTGCGCGGTCTGAAAGAGCACGTCGTGCGGCGTCCCGACGAACTCGCCACCGCAGAACGGCCGATCGCGGATCTCGCGGCGATCGTCACGGTTACGGATGACGGCGGAAGCTCGGGCCGTTTGCGGCGCGAGAACCGCATCCTGCC
>DATFRZ010000022.1:0-14642 GCA_035262885.1 Candidatus Acidiferrum sp. | reverse complement strand
CCGCGACTCGAGCTTTAGCAAGCGCAGAATCTGTGCGTCCAGGCCTTCTTTGCTGAGTTCCGCGGGCACAGCGTAAATCGTGTCCACGTCTTCCACTGAAATCACACAAGACTCCGCAACGTTGCAAAACAACGCAATCTTCTTTTTCAATTCCGCCGGAATGTGCCGGTCGCTGCGGCAAAGTAGAATGTCAGGCTGAATCCCAATCCCCAACATCTCCTTCACACTGTGCTGCGTCGGCTTTGTTTTCAATTCGCCTGCCGCGGGAATGAACGGAACCAGCGTCACGTGTACGAACAGCGTATTTTCCGAGCCTAGCTCCAGGCGCATCTGCCGGATGGCTTCGAGGAAGGGCAGCGACTCGATGTCGCCCACCGTTCCGCCAATCTCCACGATCACGACGTCCACATTTTCCGAAACTTTGCGGATGCAAGCTTTAATTTCGTCGGTAACGTGCGGAATCACCTGCACGGTTTTGCCGAGATAGTCGCCGCGCCGCTCTTTCGTGAGAATCGTTTCGTAGATGCGGCCAGTCGTCCAGTTATTGTCGCGGGAAAGCTTCGCGTGCGTGAAGCGCTCGTAGTGTCCCAGGTCGAGGTCCGTCTCCGCTCCGTTTTCGGTCACAAACACTTCGCCGTGCTGAAACGGGCTCATCGTCCCGGGATCCACGTTCAGGTACGGATCGCATTTTTGAAGGGTGACTTTGAAACCGCGACTTTCGAGGAGACAACCAGTCGAGGAGGCGGCTACGCCTTTTCCCAGTGAGGAAACAACACCGCCGGTAACAAATATATATTTTGGCGCCATCCGTGTAGCCCAGGTGCTTGCCGGGCCTGTCTGACCTCCACAGGATTGACGTACGAACAATTATCTTCGGAACTCGCGCTTCTGTCAAATCGGGTGAATTGTTCGCCAAAACGGTGCATAGCGGTGCATTCCAGCAGGAGGGCCTTGTCAACAGGCGCGCAGGCGAACGGCGTGTATAATTCTTGCAAAAAGACATCAAAGGCAGATTTCACCTGACCTCCATGCCTGGCACGTCCGGATCTACGATGGAAAGAGGCGAAGTATGTTTGATCGACGAAGTCCATTTCGACGGGATTCCTAAGAGCGCCTAACAGCGTCCCGCTGGCGCGTAAGAACGCAATTTCTCTAGTACCGGGTCGACCGACGCTCTTTCACAGAAAGAGGTTTGTAGAAAACTGCAGAGATTTTCTAAGCGCCTGCCCCCAGAGATATGGGCATAGCGAAGCGAAGCGCTAGCTAAGCTAGAGGGTCAACTGGTCGCCGGGCGCTAAGGTTTTCGAGAACAGGACGTGACGTGGAGGTAGGACCGCCTATGGCCGATAGGTTGGAGTGCCAGCGCGCTGCGCGATGATCTTGCGCGCTTTCTCATACAGCGCGCGCGCTTGTGGAATGGCGTCAATGCCTGCACGCAACTGCGGATCCGTTTCCAGTTGCACCTTGAACCCTACCTGCTGGCCAAACACGGATACAAACACTTCCTGCTTGATCTTGCGCTTCACCCAATCCAGATTTTCCGCCATCTCCGTCTCGGTGTAGCGAAGGTTCTTGCTTGCAAGGAATTTGCGGAATTCGCCCACCACCGTATCGTTCGCTTCAAAATCCCTGGTAATCGCAGGCCGGGTTCCCAAATAATGACGCGTAAATCCGCCTACGCTCGTCTCGAACGGAAAAAACACATCGTCCCGAAACAGCGCTTTTTGGAAGCGGTTCAACTCGGGTTGTTTAACTGTGATGTCAGGCGTGATGCCGCCTCCACCCGTCACTTGCCGGCCGCTGTCGGTTAACATGACCTCCGTCGGATGTTCCGGAGTTCTGTGCTCGTAATATTCATACAGAGAAACCGATTTGTAGTCGCGCTGGATCAGCCGCCCGCTCGGCGTGTAGTAGCGCGCAATCGTTAGCGCCAGCCCGGTGTTTTCGCTGAGCGGCTGAACCGTCTGCACCAGGCCTTTGCCAAACGTCGTTTCGCCAACAATCACGCCCCGATCGTGGTCCTGCACTGCGCCGGAAACGATTTCCGTGGCGGACGCCGAATTGCCATTCACCAGGATGACCAGCGGCATGTTGTTGCCGCGGTTTCCCCGCACGGCGTAGTAACGGCGCTCCGCCGAAGCGCGTCCGCGGTGCGACACAATCAGCTGGTTCTTGTCGAGCAGCATGTCGCTCACGGCGATGGCCTCGTCCAGCAGCCCGCCGCGGTTTTCCCGCATGTCCAGAATCAAGCCGTCGAGAGTTGAAGCATTCAACTGCTTCATCGCGTCGCCCAGCTCGCCGTCGGTCTTTTCGTTGAATCCGGAAAGCCGGATGTAGCCGATGCCGGGCTTAACCTCAAACGCCAAATCCACAGCGTGATGCGGGATTTCGTCGCGCGTCACGTTAAAAACCAGCGGCTCCGCGTAGCCTTCGCGAGAAACCGCAATCTTGACTGGCGTGCCCCGCGCTCCCCTCAAAAGGTCGGCGATTTCCGTGGTGCTCAGACGCTCCACGGACTTATCATCGATTCTTACGATGATGTCGCCGGGCCGGATTCCTGCTCGGAATGCCGGAGTGCCCACGTAGGCTGACATCACCATGGTGTGGTCACCGCGCGGGACCACTCCCATGCCCACGCCGTAGTACTTCCCCCGCATTTCCTCCCGATTCGCGGCCCACTGCCTCGCGTCAAAGAAGTTCGAGTGCGGATCGAGCATCCGCAGCATTCCCGGGATGGCGCCCTGGTAAACAATCCTGTCCACGTCGACTTTTTCAGCGTAATTGGCTTGCACGGCGTCCAGCACCGAGGTGAAAGTGCGCACCGAACTCTGGGCGTCGTCGTAGGAAGATTCCTTGGCCCGCACGTTCGGGCCGTGAATGCCGCCCAACGCCGCCGACAACGCCACCACGGTAACGATCAGAACCAGCCCGCGACGCTCTGATTTCATTTCACCCTCGCGCGATTAGGCACGTGGACCCGAATCCTCATTTAGACGCGAACACCCGCAAGCAGCACCATTGTAGCCCATCTGCGGTTTACACCGCCGTGAAATCCCCGGCGCCGCTTCCCGGCGGACATAGCGGTTAGACAGCACCCGCAACCAGAGTTTTCGGTGCAATGAAACTTTCTTTCCCGCAACGGGTTTGAAATAAACGGGGAATACCCTTTAGGCGCGGCGTCCTTTCGTCTGCTGTGGCTGCGCCGGAACTCCCCGGCTTTTTGGCGAAACCCTCCTTCGTGGCTTCGCCATCTAAGGCTTCAGAGGCTTTCGGCTTGCTCTTGCGGTGGTTTTCGTTCTTTCGGCAATACAGCAAGGTTTGCGAGTGGCACGTTCAAAGGTGGGAAGCATCAATGAAATCCAAAACTCGATTGCCGCTATTGTTCTTCATGCTCTCAGGCTGGTTGACGCTTTGCCTTTCCGCAAGCGCGCAGCAAGCCATGCCTTCCGATGCGCAGTTGCTGCGGACCTACAATGCCAGCCGGGAGATCTCGCTGATGGGCAGGGTAGTGAAGTATGAAACTTCTTCGCCCCTCCCGCCGATGGGGGCGCATGTCACCTTGCAAACGGCCTCTGGGCAAGTGGACGCGCACCTTGGCAACGCAAAGGTTCTTGAGCTCAATCACTTTACATTGAACGTGGGCGACAACGTTCGCATCGTCGGCGAACCCATAGCTCTCGGTGAAGGAACCTACTTTGCCGCGCGCATCGTACAAAAAGGCACTCAAGCCGTCGCCCTTCGCAATGCCAACGGTTTTCCTCTCTTGCCTGCTTCCACCTTAACCCCGGCGCAAAAGGAAGCGCTGCGAGGTGTGCGATGAGCCGCCTGATCACAACGCTGGTCGCAGGCGCTGCCTTGTGGACCGCTGCTTGCGGCGGCGGTGGCGCCACGATTAACCCGCCTCCCCCGATCGGCAAGTACTCGCTGGCCACCCTGAACGGCACCTACGCCTTTGTCACCAGCGGCGAAGCCATCACTAGCGGCGGCGTCTCCGCGACACCATTTTCGCGGACGGGCAGTTTTATTGCCAACGGCGGCGGTGGCATCACGGGCGGTGTGTATGACATCGTGAACGCCGGAGGAACCAGCACCACTTCCTCGGCCCCGATTGCCATCATGAGCGGCAGCTATACGGTCAATGCCGACGGCCGCGGCACTCTGACATTCAACATCAATTCCAACGGCGCTCCCGCCACCGTCAACTTCGGCATCGTGCTCACCTCTACCAAAGATGGCCTGATGATGGATGAAACAGCTAGCACCAGTCAGGCCTCAACCGGCAGCGGCAATTTCGTCCTCCAGAACACGGCTGCATTTGCAGCCGGCGTATCGGGCGCGTATGTCTTCGATTTCTCGGGAGCGGATGCAAACGTCAACCCCGAGTCGCTCGTGGGGCAATTTACCGCGGGCGGCGGCGTCATCAGTTCAGGAATCGAAGACGCCAACGACGACTTTAATTTGACCAGCGGGAGTATCAGCGGAAACTTCGCTCCGGATCCTACAAACTCGGCTACTTCCGGCCGCGGAGTAGCGACTATCGCCGGACAGACCTACGCCTTTTATATCGTCGATTCCACGCGCGTTAGATTCGTCAGCATCAACGCCTCGGGCGTCGGCCCCATGCTTACTGGCGACGCCGTCTCGCAGCCCACCGTTCCCGCAGCTCCTTCCGGCAGCTTTGCATTCCTCGTCGCCGGCGCCTCTGCGAATGGCGGTTTGATTCGGGCGGCGCGATTTGACGTCTCTGGCGGCACCGTCGGCAAGCTACTTATGGACGTGAACAACGCCGGCTCGGAAACCGAGTTTGGTCCCAGCGCGTTGACAAATGCCAGCACGAACTATGATTCCACGACCGGACGAGGTCTGGTTTCGTTTCGGTCCTCGACTGTCAACGTCTACTCCTTTGTCTTTTATCTCAGTTCTGCGAGTAGCGGAGTGATGCAAGAAGTCAGCCCGAACGACACTAGTCCCGCCTTTGCAGTTGCCGATGGCTCCATCTTGGCGCAATCCGGGAGTCCGTTCACGAGCAGCAACATCACCGGGCCTTACGCCATGAACTGGAGCGGCCTCGTCACCAGCGGCGGGTCATTTGCGAACCAGGACGAGGAGGACCTCCTCGCCCAGCAAACCGTCAAGAGCTTGAACTTCACCGGCAGCTACGATCTCTTCCAATTCACTGGGCTAACGCTGAACCTGGACCGCGGTTCCACCGGCTCGATCAACTTTAACGGCGGCGACGGCACCGGCGGCGACGGGAAGAGTGCCACTATGGATGTCAATCTTTCCAACGCTTCGCCGATTCACATGGTGGTGTACTTCGTGAATCCCCAGCTCGCTTTCTTCGCCAATCGAGACAATAACGGCGCGCAGCGCATCGTCGCCGGCATCCTGAAAGCCCAGCAATAGCGCTGGCACCCTCACTTGATAGAATGTCGCCAGGCGGAGTCTCCGCCGGGCGATGCATTGGGATCAAGCCTCTCCGCGCAGCAGTTCCTCCACGCGCGCCACATCTTCCGGCACGTCCACGCTGACCGCGTCGTGCTCCACTTCCGCCACGCGAACCTTCCAGCCGTTTTCCAGCCAGCGCAACTGCTCGAGCTGCTCAATCCGCTCCAGTTCGCCTTGCGGCAGCGTGGGATATTCCAGCAAGGTGTCGCGCTGGAACACATACAGCCCCAGATGCTTCAGATGCCGCACCTGAATCTTGCTCGCCGTGTCCCGCACCCACGGAATCGGCGCGCGGGAGAAGTACAGCGCGTTGCCGTCGAAGTCCAACACTGTCTTCACCACGTTGGGATCCATGATGTCCGCGGGAGTCTTGATCGACGTCGCAACCGTACTGATCGCAGCGGCAGGTTCCTCCAACAGCGACTCCACCGCGGTGTCAACGGCTGCGGGATCGAGAAGCGGTTCGTCGCCTTGCACGTTCACGAACACCTCGCCCTCTTCGTGTGCCGCTACTTCGGCAACCCGCTCCGTTCCCGTGCGGTGGTCCGGGCGCGTCATTCGCGCTTCGCCGCCAAATCCTTCGACGGCTTGCACAACGCGCTCATCATCTGTTGCCACCAGGACGCGATCGGCTCGCTCGGCAAGTTTGGCGCGCTCATAGACGCGCTGGATCATGGATTTTCCCGCAAGAGATACTAGGGGCTTTCCCGGAAGGCGCGTGGAGGCATAGCGCGCCGGAATCACCACGACTACTTTCGCCGAGCCCATTCTGCGTCTCCCGTTTTTGGGGAATAAGCCTCGCTCCTTCAGAGTCTTGCTGAATGAGCGCCGAGCGCCGATGCTACCACAGCCGCGGCTCCCGGCTTCGTCATGCAAGTGTCTGTTATGACAAATGGGAGGATTGCTCTTGTTTTCCGAATTGCGAGTGGTAGAATCCAGTTGAACCGAACCGCGCGGCCGTCCCGGTCCGACCGAGACGTAGGGGGTGCCGTGAAACGCGATCTGCCGGTGACTGTTCCGCAGTCACGCTCTGAGAATCGTCGCGTTGTGCTTGCATCCTTCCGGCTTCTGCTCGTTATTTGTTTTCTTTGCGCTCAAGCCCTTTTTCAGGTAGCTGCTGCGCAGTCCCCGCCTGACGACAATAAGCCCAAAGAAGACTCCAAGAAGGAAGAGCCGAAGAAGGAAGACCTCAAAGATGAAGAAACTAAAGCGAAAGTCGATGACGTACGGAAAGATACACCTGCCCTGGCCCTCAAGCGGGGGAGGGCTCTGCACATCGACGTCGACATGGCGCTAGTGAACGTCACCGTCACGGATCCTTACAACCGTCTTGTTACCGGTCTCGATCCCGACAATTTCCGCATCTTCGAAGACAACATCGAGCAGGAAGTGGTTACGTTTTCCGCGGAAGACGTGCCCATCTCCATCGGCGTCATTTTTGATTTCAGCGGCAGCATGTCCAACAAGGTAGGGAAGGCCCGCGAGGCGGCATTGCAATTCTTCAAAACCGCCAACCCCCAGGATGAGTTTTTTCTGGTCAGTTTCAACGAGCGCGCCGAGCTGACCAGTTCGTTTACCAACAGCGTCGAAGATTTGCAGAGCCGCCTGATGCTTACCTCTCCCAAGGGCCGCACCGCGCTTCTCGATGCCATCTACCTGGGACTCAGCCAGATGAGGGGTGCACACAACGCAAAACGCGCCTTGCTCATCCTATCGGACGGAGGGGATAATCATAGTCGCTACAACGAAAGCGATATCAAGCGGCTGGTGAAAGAAGCCGATACCCAGCTCTATGCCATCGGCATCTTTGATCCGCTCGGATCTCGCAACCGGACACCGGAAGAACTGAAGGGCCCCTCGCTCCTGAGCGAAATTACGGAAATGACCGGGGGGCGCGTGTTCGCCGTTGAGAGACTGGAAGATCTTCCGGATATCGCGACGAAAATCGGCATGGAGCTGCGAAACCAATATGTGCTCGGCTATCGACCAAGCAACAAAGCTCACGACGCGCGGTGGCGGAAGATCAAAATCAAACTGCGCGCTCCGAGAGGACTCCCGCCTCTCACGGTTTACTCGAAGACTGGTTATTACGCGCCCAGCCATTAATTTCACGCGGCGTTTTTTTCATGGCGCGTTCGCGCTGACAGCGTTGTTTTACGCTGCTGGCTTTTTTGCTTCTTCTGCGCTGGCTCAGATCCCCATAACGAATCCAGTTCCCCCTCCCCCTCCGCAACCAGGACAAAATAACGCGGGGAAGCAAGGCGCGGCCATCGTTACGCGCGTCAACCTGGTGGTCTTGCACACGACCGTGCTGGATGACCGCCAGCGTTTTGCGGACGGCTTAAAAGTGGAAAATTTCCGCGTCTTCGAGGACAAAGTCGAACAAAAACTCTCCCTCTTCAAACGCGAAGATCTTCCGGTCAGCATGGGGCTGGTGATTGACAACAGCGGCAGCATGCGCGACAAGCGCCCGAAAGTGAATGAGGCCGCGATCACATTGGTGCAGGCGAGCAATCCGCAGGACGAGGCCTTTGTCGTGAATTTCAATGACGATTTCTATCTCGACCTGGACAAGGACTTCACCAGCAGTATTCCGGAGTTGAGAGAAGCGCTCGAGCGCATTGACTCACGCGGCAGCACCGCGCTTTATGACGCGATCATCGGCTCGCTCGACCACTTAAAGAAGGCTTCCAAGGACAAGCACGTTCTGCTGATTGTGACCGACGGCGAAGACAATTCCAGTCATTACTCCCTGGAAAAAACAATCCGCGAAGTTCAGAAGACCGATACAGTGATTTACACGATTGGGTTGCTGAGCCAGGAAAGCAAGAAAAGCGCGAAGAAAGCGCGGCGCGCTCTGGAAGACATTGCCAGAGCCTCGGGCGGCATTGCATATTTCCCCGAAAACGTCGAAGACGTACACAACATTTGCCAGCAAGTGGCGCACGACATTCGCAACCAATACACGCTGGCTTACTATCCGACCAACGATAAACGCGATGGCACCTTCCGCATGGTGTCGGTTGAGGTAATTCCTCCGAGGGGCCGCGGCAAGCTCGTTGCCCGCACACGCAACGGTTACTACGCTCCTTCGGACACCACCTCCGGCAACTGATCCTTTGCATCGTTTCGCAGACAACGACGGATGACTTTGCAGGGCAGGACTTAGGACAGGGCGGCCCGCGTTTTTTGTTGGCGCCCTTGCGCCGATTCTGGGAGCGTAGCTCTTAGCAAGCCCGTGAACCGCGAAATGGGGAAGTGGTCCTCAATTGATGACTTTCTGCTAGACGTGCGCTATGGCGTGCGCGTATTGACGAACAACGCCGGCTTTACAGCGGTTGCCGTCCTCACTCTCGCGCTTGGAATCGGAGCGAACACGTCGATATTCAGCGTAGTACACGGCGTTTTGTTGGCGCCGCTGCCTTATCGCGACCCGGGTCGCCTAGTTGTCCTGTGGGAGAACAATCCGCGTTTTCCACGCACTTGGATTTCCTACCCTAACTTCCGGGATTGGCAGCGCACTGCGCGCTCATTCCACCAAATGGCTGCCTTCCTGGAACAAGGTGTTGATCTCACTGGTCCCGGCGCGGCTGAACACGTGAATGGCAAGCAAATCTCCTCCGGCTTCTTCGGCACTCTAGGAACAGAGCTGGCTCTTGGGCGCGAATTCTCCGGTGACGAAGACCGGCGGGGAGGAGCCCCTGTCGCCATCGTCGGTAATCGTTTGTGGAGAAGCCGGTTCGACGGGAGCCCTGACGTGCTCGGCAAGACCGCAACCCTGAACGGAGTGGACTGCACTATCGTCGGAGTCACGCCGCCAGGGTTTGGTCTCTCAGGCGAGGTAGGGTTTCGCCTCGAAGCCGACACGGATGTTGACACGCCGCTCGGGCAAGCCGATCCATTAATCCTCAATAACCGCGCAGCCCACAGCGGGATCGTGTCTATCGCGCGCTTAGAGACTGGGGTGACCATATCTCAGAGCCAGGCGGAGATGAGTACGATCCAGAGAAGTCTGGACCAACTCTACCCCGATGCCAATCGCGATCTGGGAATCTACGTCGAGCCCCTCAAGCAGGTGATCGTTGGGGACACTGGCAGAATCCTACTGCTGCTGTTCGGAGCCGTGGGGCTCGTCCTGCTGATCGCCTGTGCGAATGTCGCCAACCTCCTTCTGTCACGCTCCGCCGCGCGCACAAGGGAATTTGCGGTTCGTTTGGCTCTTGGAGCGAATCGCGCGCGCCTTGTGCGGCAGTTGCTCACAGAAAGCGTGCTTCTCTCACTGGGTGGCGCCGGCCTAGGGTTGGTGATTGCAATGTTCGGAGTGCGGCTGGTATTGGCGACCGTTCCGGGAATCCTGCCGCGCAGCGCGGACATCGGTGTAAATGCGAGTGTGCTGCTCTTTACCTTGGCCATCTCCATTGGCGTTGGCATTCTGTTTGGCCTTGCCCCTGCCCTGAGGAGCTGGAACGCCCATCCGCAATCTTCTCTAAAGGACGGGGGCCGCGGCTCAACAGGTGCCCATCATCGCGTGCAAAGCGCCCTCGTCATTGTCCAGATGGCTCTGACGCTGGTGTTGCTGGCGGGTGCCGGGCTGCTGCTCCGCACAATCCACCGCTTGTGGGAAGTGAATCCGGGCTTCGACACAGAGCACATTATCACCTTCAAGGTGGGAGTTTCGCCTTCGCTGACGAAGACGGCCTCGGCCACGCGAGTTACCTATCAGCAGTTGCTCCAGCGCATTCGTCAGATTCCCGGCGTGCAAGAAGCGGATTTTAGCGAAGCCGTTCCTCTGAGCGGTGGCAGCATCATGCCCTTTTGGATTAATTCGTGGAAGCCGCTTTCCCTGCAATCGGCCCCGCGGCTATCGGCGTTCCTCACTGGTCCAGATTACCTCCGAACGATGGGAATCCCGTTGCTTCGCGGACGCTTTTTCACACTGGAGGACAGTGCCCAGTCCCCGTGCGTCGCAGTGATCGACAGCGTCTTCGCCTCAACGTATTTTCAAGACAGTGATCCACTGAATCAGACGGTAACTGCCGGATTCGCAGCTTTTGGTCCCTGCCGGATTGTCGGCGTCGTGGGCCATGTCAAACAATGGGGCCTGGACGAAACTCCCTCGGACATACAAAACCAGGCCTACTTTGCGCTATACCAGGATCCCGACCAGTGGGTGCCGCTAAATTATCCGGAAACAACGATCGTTGTTCATACCCCGCTCGCTACTGCTACTCTTATGCCGCTGATCAAAGCGGCCGTCTACCGAGCCGGCAGCGAGCAGCCGGTCTACAACGTGCGAACCATGCAGCAGCTTGTCTCGGAATCCATGTCGTCTCAGCGATTTCCCATGATCCTGCTCGGCGCCTTCGCCGGATTGTCGTTGCTTCTGGCTTCGGTCGGAATCTACGGCGTGATCTCCTATTCCGTGGCCCAGCGCTTGCACGAAATTGGCATTCGCATGGCGCTTGGCGCAGAGAAGCAAAACATTTTTCGGATGGTTGTTGGTCACGGTCTTCGGCTGGCGCTCGCTGGCCTGGCAATTGGAGCGGCTGCTACTTTAATTCTCATCCGGCTGCTGTCCAGTTTCTCGCAGCTCCTCTATGGAGTTGGTGCGAGCGATCCGGCAACGTTCATCTCCGTTTCAGCGGTGTTGATTGGCGTAGCGATCCTGGCGTCCTATCTTCCGGCGCAACGTGCAACTCGCGTTGATCCCATGGCGGCCTTGCGGCACGAATAGTTCTCACTCTCCTCTTGACAATCTGGCCAGCGAAGCGTAGATATAGGTAGAACTTTTACCGGTAGGGAGGCTAGGTATAACGATGGCCCAAGCAAAGGGGGCTCAGGAAAAGGGAGCGCCGGAGAAGGCGGAGTTCCTCAAAGGAACCTTGGATATGCTGATCCTCAAAGTCGTGGCGGCGGGGCCGATTCACGGCTACGCCATTTCGCAGCGCATCCAGCAAATCTCGAAGGATTTCTTTCAACTTCCGCAAGGCTCGCTCTATCCGGCGCTCCACCGTCTGGAAGAGCGCGGCTGGCTGGAGGCCGAGTGGAACGACACGGCTACGGGTAGGGAAGCGAAGTTCTACAGACTGACGCGCACAGGCCGCAAGCAGCTGGAAGCCGAGATGCTTCACTGGGAGAGGCTTTCGGATGCGGTTGCACTGATTCTGAGAACCGCGTAGCAGGGGTGCAGTAAAGGTGGTGTATGAAGTGGTTGCGGCGATTCACGCAAAGGGCGCTGTCCGAGAAGCGGCTCGACTCGGAGCTACAGTTCCACCTCGAACAGCAGATCGCCGGTTACATTGAATCCGGAATGCCTCCAGAGGAAGCCCGCCGCCATGCGCGTCTGGAATTCGGCGGCGTGGAGCGCTTCAAAGAAGAATGCCGGCAGACCCATTGGGAGAATCAGTGGGACAGTGTTGGGCGCGACTTTCGGTTTGCGTTTAACTGTCTGCGTAAGGATCGACTGTTTGCGCGGATCGCCATTTTTGCCCTGGCGCTGGGCATGGGGGCTTCCACGGCGATTTTCAGCGTAGTAGACAATGCGATTTTCGAGCCCTTCGCCTACAAAGATTCAAGCCAGCTGGTGACCATCCGGCTGCGCGACCTCGACCAAGCAAATGACTGGCGCGGGGTGTTCCTGTTCGATGAGTTTCAGGAAATGAAAAGGCACACGCACGTTTTTGAGAACGCAGTGGCCAACCTGCAAGAGGATGTGGTCTACGACGCCGGTGACAACAGCATGCTTCTCGCCGGCAACTACGTCACCCAGGGCACTTTCGAATTTTACGGGATGGCACCATTCCTGGGCCGTTCGCTCGAGCCGGGAGATTATGAGGCAGATGCCGCGCCCGTTTTTGTGATGCGCTACAGGACCTGGGTCGAGAAGTTCGGCGCCGACCCTTCCTGGATTGGAAAAAGATTCAAGCTCAATGGGATTTCGCGGACTCTCGTGGGCATTGAAGCGCCGCGTTTTGCGTGGGGCGGAGCGCAGCTCTGGATGCCCAAGCAGCCGGCGGAAGTGCGGATCACTCGGAGCTTCGACGGAGCGCAGTACTGGGGAGTCGTAGCACGCATCCGGCCAGGCGTTTCTCCGAAGCAGGCGGCTGCGGACTTGGAGCCAATAGCGCAGCATTTCTCAAAGGTCTATCCCAAAGAATATCCCACGCACTTTTCCATGGAAGTTGACTCGTTCGCGCACGCGGTATTACCCCGCGAGTTTCGTATGGCGCTGTTCACCTTCTCTGCCGCCGTGGGGCTTCTCCTGCTAATTGGCTGCGCAAACGTGGCCAATCTGCTTTTGGCGCGCGCAACCACGCGGGAAAAGGAATTTGCTCTGCGCGCGGCGCTCGGAGCGACCCGCTTCCGCATGGTTCGCCAACTGCTGGCAGAAAGCTTCCTGCTGGCATTGGCTGGCGCCATCCTGGGGGTTTTCTTCGCCTGGGCCGGCGTCCGGACCATTGCGGCGGTGATCCCCGATTTCACGATTGCATCGGAAACGGTGATCCAGATGAACGCCAGCGTCCTGATCTTTGCGCTGGTGGCGGGAGCCTGCACTGTGTTTCTGTTCGGATTGGTCCCGGCGCTGAAGGTGTCGCGGTGGAGCCTCGATGAATCACTTCGAGATAATGGCAAAGGGCTCACCGGCTCGGCACGCGGAGCAGGGCTGCGAAACGCGGTGGTGATTGCGGAAGTGGCGCTGTCGGTGGCGTTGCTGTTCACCGCGAGTATGTTTGTGCGAAGCTTTGTCGCGCTGCAACGAGTGCCGCTTGGGCTGCGCACGGATCACGTTCTCACGGCGCGTCTTCCGTTGCCTCCAGACCGGTATAAGACAGGCGCGCAGGTACGGTCCTTCTTTCAACCCTTGCTGGCGCGACTAAAGTCCATACCGGGGATTGCCTATGCCGCAGAAAGCAGCTCGATTCCGCCCTACGGTGGAATTCGCAGCCAAGTGGAGGTTTCGGGAAGGGCCCATTCCGAAAAATGGTTCACGCTGTTTCAACTTTGCAGCGAGGATTATCTTTCCGTTTTGCGCATTCCGATTCTGGAGGGCCGCGCGTTCACTGAAACGGAAGTAAACCACGCGCTCAAAGTGGCGCTGATCAACCAGACGTTTCAGCGGCGGTACTTCGGCAATGGCGATCCGCTCGGCCAGCGAATCCGGTTGAGCGGGCTGAAGGATTTTCCGGACGCGGTGAACGATCCGTGGTTTGAAGTGATTGGCGTGGTTGCCGACGCGCGCAACCGTGGGTTGACTGAGCCGATTGAACCGGAAGCGTGGATCCCGTTCACGGTCACCGGATCGGCCGCCCGCGGCATTTTGGTGCGAACGGTCAACGATCCAACACCCATGTTCAAAACGGTGGCGGGAGAAATCTGGGCCACGGATCCGGGCGTGGCTATGGCCGAGCCAAACACGCTGGATTATTTTCTGGATCTTTTTACGTTTGCTCAGCCCCGCTTTGGGCTTTGGATTGTCGGGATGTTCGGAGGCCTGGGTTTGCTTCTGGTGACGATCGGCGTGTACAGCGTTATGGCGTATACGACTGCGCGTCGCACGCATGAACTGGGTTTGCGCATGGCGTTGGGCGCGGCGGCGCGGGACGTCATGAACATGGTTTTGGGGCACGGATTGCGGCTCCTTACTTTTGGCATTCTCATTGGACTCGCGGCCAGCCTGGTCCTTGCCCGGGTGATTGCCAACCAGCTTTACGGCGTTTCGCCGTATGATCCGCTCACGATTGGTGGAGTCGCCGCGGTGCTGTTGCTGATCGGGCTGGCGGCTTGCTGGGTTCCGGCCCGCCGGGCCACGCGCGTGGACCCCATGGCGGCCTTGCGGTACGAATAACTCATGCCGCTTTCAGCGTCACAACGAGCAATGAAAATAAGCTTGAGATGGAGGTAGGTTGGACCCCTGCCAAGCGGACGAAGGCCGCCCTATTCTGGCGCGATTCGTGCCCAAGTACGAATATGACCTGGACATCGATGGGCACAACGAACTGTTGCCTCTGCCGTGAGGCCGAGAGCACGCTAAGGAATTTCGCTAATTTGCTGACGTCCTCCGCTGGGCGGAAGGAGGTTAGCGATGCAGGTTGTACATGAAGTGTGTTGTGGTTTGGACGTTCATAAGAAGAGTGTGACGGCGTGTGTTTTGTGGGCTGTTAACCGACGGCGGCAGACGCGGGAGTTCGGCACGT
>DATFRZ010000021.1:0-16687 GCA_035262885.1 Candidatus Acidiferrum sp. | reverse complement strand
TACTTAGTCAAGGAGTGAACCCCCTGGGAGTGCGGTTTATCGTGAGCCTCGAAAGGCAACCTTGTTTACCCTGAGCGTCCCTAGCGAAGGGCTGCCGCTTTTCTTACCTGCGGCATCCCTCATACGAGGCGGAGTGCAGTGTTGCTCCGGCAGTTTCGTATTCAGTATGCAACTCCGTAGTCATCTCGAAATGCCCGCCTTGGCAACCTCGCTCGGGCTTGCTAGAGTCGAAGTGTCTAGCAAAAATAGTTCTGGGAACGATTCACCAAAAGAAAGCCTGCGAGAGGCTGGAACAGATGCCGGAAGAAACACGCGCGGCCGTGAGGGCCGTCGAAACTTTGGAACGCAAAGACCGCGTCCTTATCGTCGAGGACGAGGACAACGCGCGCAAAGGCTACGAGCAATTGCTCCAGCGCTGGGGCTATGACGTTTTAGGCGTCGGTTCCGCTGAAGAAGTTCTGGCCAAATTCGCCGGCTATCAACCGGACACGCTCATCGCCGACGTCGAACTTCCCGGAATGAACGGTCTCGACCTCTTGAAGCAGTTGGGCCCGGACCTTCAAGGCGTGCCGGCAATCATCATTACCGGAAAAGGCAGCGAAGAGCGCAACGTCGCCGCCATCGAAGCGGGCGCCTTCTGGTACATCGAGAAGCCTCTAAAAGGTCCCGTGCTCCGCGCGCTGTTGGATCGCGCCTTGAGCAAGGCCCGCGATTCGCGCCAACTCGCGGTGTTGCAGCGCCAACTCCGCGAAACAGGTCGCCTCGGCGACCTAGTCGGCGCAACCAAGCCGATGCAAGAAGTCATGCGCATCGTCGAAATGGCCGCGCCAAGTTCCGCTTCCGTTTTGATCACCGGCGAAACCGGCGCCGGCAAAGAAATTGTCGCGCGCACCGTTCACCGTCTCTCGCCCCGCGCCGGCGGTCCCTTCGTCGCCATCAACTGCTCCGCGATTCCCGAATCGCTGATGGAAAGCGAAATCTTCGGCCACGAGCGCGGCGCTTTCACCGGAGCCGCCGAGCGCCGCATCGGCTGCTTCGAGCTAGCCGACGGCGGCACTCTGCTCCTCGACGAAATCGGCGAAATGCCCGCGCCCACGCAAGCCAAGCTCCTGCGCGTGCTCGAAGACCGCAAAGTGCGCCGCCTCGGCAGCAAAACCGAGACGCCGATAGACGTACGAGTCGTCGCCGCCACCAACAAAGATCCCGAGCAAGCCGTCGGCAACGGCCAGTTGCGCCAGGACCTTTACTTCCGCCTCAATGTCTTTCACATTCACTTGCCGCCGCTCCGCGAACACAAAGACGACATCCCGCTTCTCGTCGAGTACATTTTGCGCGACGTCAACGCCAAGCACGGCAAGCACGTACGCGGTATCGGCGCCGAAGTGATGGACATTTTCATGGGCCACACCTGGCCCGGCAACATCCGCGAATTGCGTAATGCCCTCGAGCGCGCCGCCATCATGTGCGACAAGGACCTCATCACCCGCGCTTGCCTCCCGCCCGAATTCGGCAAAATAGCCGCAAAGGGGCCAAGCGATCTGTCGACCATCAAGTTTCCTGTCGGCACCACGGTGGACGCCATGGAGCGCGAACTCATTCTCCAAACGCTCAGCGCCACGGGAAACAACAAAACGCGCGCCGCCGAACTTCTCGGCATCAGCTTGAAAACCCTCCACAACAAGCTCAAGGAATACGGCACCGACCGCCCCGACTCCGAGTAGGATCGCTTTAACGTTGCACGTTGGATCGTTTGAACGAGTGCCTTCAGCCGCACCGACCAGGGATAAGCCTGCTGCCTCCCAGATCGCGGTCAACACCGGCACCGCCTCGCGGCTGTAGCTCACTCCGCGCCGCCCCCCGACGTGGCACATGCTTCTCCGGCCGCCGCCTATTCAGCAAACGAATGGCACGCTTCCGGTCGTAATCCGTGTTGGCGCAGAATTCGTTCAAAATCACTCTCTTGGCCTTCCGTCCCGCTGTTCGATACCGACCATAGATCGCTCGCAAGTACTCCCACCGCCTTTTGTCGCCTAAACCTTAGCCTCCTCAAAATGCTCATTCGCTTGGGTTACATCGTAAATGGCCCGAGGTTACATCCTTCGGTTGCATTTAGCACGGTGCGATCGGCGCGATACGAGTCATGGTCGAAGAGTCAAAAATGAGTTAGAATCACTCGCCCACCTCTACTCGCACCCGGCCTCCAGCGAGTATCCCTCACTAGGGAGGTGTTCATGATGAAACTGAGCTTGCGTGTAAGTGTCTTGCTTTTGACGTGCGCCAGCGTCGTAGCCGCCCAAACGAAGGCGCAGGAAACTCCTCCAAAGACACAGGAAGCCCCAAAGACGCAGGAGACCGCTGCCACCCCTCCTGCCACTCAAACAACGGTCACGGAAAGCAAGGTTCCAGTGGCCGGTCATCCGGTTGCATCGCCGAAAGAAGTGAAGAACCTCTATATCGAACCGATGGTCAATGATCTTGACCAGCATCTGAAGTCGGAGTTCTCGAAACAACTGTCGGGTCGCATCATGCTCGTGCCGAAGCCAGAGGACGCCGATGCTGTGATGACTGGAATAGGCGAGTGGCACAGCGGAACCGCCCAGGCAGTCACTGGACGTTTGCGGGGCGAGAACGACACCGCGAGAGGCGCAGTGCAGGTTCTATCAAAAGGCAGCCTGCTATGGGCCTCTGAAGCGTGGGGTCTTTTGAAAAGCGGCGGTCAGCGCAAGGTAGCAGATCGAATCGTACACAATTTTAAGAATGTGCTTGAGAAGGATATGAGCGCGACCTTCTACTAATTCCTTCGATACACGAATCTATCCAGCTCTGAATCGCGTATCTCCCTTTCGAGAAATTCGAGGCATTCCAGCACTTGTCTTTGCGGATGTGGGCTAGGAATTTTTCGATAGGTTGGCGACGGATGCGCTGGCCAGGTGCAGAGGTCGATTTCCATTTTTTGTGCATGCTCAACAAACAACACACGGCGCGTGGCGTATAGGCCGAGCGAGTGACTTCCTCATATTCCGAATACAGTTCCTGCAACGCAGAGGCGCGCAGCGGTTCCATCTGGGCGACCAGGACTACCTTGGAGGAAGACCTTCAGCATGAAGCAAAGCGGAAATTAGAACGTTGGTGTCTGTGACGACTCGGATCATTGATCCGAGGTCCGGTGCTCATGGGCTTTTCTCGCAGTGGCAATTTCTGCTTCAATCTCTTCCGTGGATAGCTTGTCGACCCCTTGCTGTTTCGCGCTCTTCCAGGATTCCCTGAGCCAATTCGGCCCTGGTATCGCGATTGCGCGAATACTGATCTCTTCGTCTTCAGCAGCGGACCGCTCGGGCAGCCGTTCGATCGCGCTTTTTCGTCAGGGGAGAGATTTTTGGCCTTGCGTATCATTGCGGTCGACACTCTGCGACGATGGCCAGTTTAAAGGCTACGCATGTACTCGTCACGTCGAGTCGCCGCAGCAACTACGACTCGAACCCTCACCCCAGCGCGCGGAATAAGTCGTTGCCGCCCGAGTCGCGTGAGAAAAGAAAAAGCGTTTAATACTGAGAGCATAGAGGAAGAGGCCCGGAGAACACGGAGAAGGCCGGCCCTTCCGGGCTCAGGGTAAACTGAAGCCAGGCCTCTAAAGTGATTCGCGCCTCCGGGGCTCTAATTCTGTAAAATAGGACGGAATCCGGCAGCGCTCGCGCCGAAACGGAGTAGCGGCGGGTCTTTTCAGGTGGGCTTCTAGCCGAAGAGTTAGGCTGAGGCTTCTGGCCGAAGCGCAGACCCGTGCTTTTCTCCAGACGTAGGGACCATGATGCGGCTACGGCTGCGTACGAAATTCACTTTAGTGATGACCAGCCTCGTGCTGTTCGTCGTCGCGGTGTTGTCCGTCGTTTTTGCCGCGCAGCTCCTCGACCAGTTGATTCAGGAAACGGACAAGCGCGCGAGCGACCTCGCAAAACAGGTCTTTAACCAGGCCAAGAATGCGCTGACGGAAGCCAAGCAGCGCGGCTTGCGACCGGATTCGGACACCCCCCAGGAAATCCACGACTATGTCCGGCATGCCTTCGAAATCAGCGAGGGTTTGCAAACGCAACTGCAAGCCGCTAAGGATAATCTGCTGATTTATGAAGTCTCCATCACCGACACCAACGGGTTGGTGCTGGCTTCCAGCGATCAAAGTCTCCCGGGAGCTTTTCTGGCGCGCAGAACGCCCATCTCCCAGCTTGAGGCTCGAAACTTTGTCCACAAGGCAGGAGTTCTCCTGCGCACGTTAAGAGGGGCCAGCAAGGGGCCTCAATTGTTCGAAGTCGACTATCCATTCAACAATGGGGATACACC
This sequence comes from Candidatus Acidiferrum sp., assembly GCA_035262885.1. Taxonomy (GTDB): domain Bacteria; phylum Acidobacteriota; class Terriglobia; order Acidiferrales; family UBA7541; genus Acidiferrum. Next base: position 12,355 of record DATFRZ010000021.1, on the reverse strand, counting down.
CTTCGGCGAAGTGCGCGTAGTGGTGGACTCGGCCCTTCTCCTGAAGGAGATCCAATCGAGCCTTCGGACCGGCGAGGTGATTGTGCTGGTGGCCCTGGTGCTCTCCGCGTTGCTCGCTGCCATCGTCAGCGGCATCACGCTGGCTCCTTTGCGCGACATCACAGCGCAACTCGACCGCATCTCCTCCGGCCAATTCGACTTGCCTTCCCTTATAGCAAAGACTGCCGAAACCAGCAGCGATGAACTTGGCCTCATGAGCCGCAAAATCTCCCAGGTCGGCCAGCAACTCCGCGGCGTGCACGAAATTTTCAGCACCATGCGCGAAAACATGAACTCCGTCATGGCCGGCCTCGAAGACGGCCTGCTTCTCTTCACACGCGATGCGCGCGCGGTGATGGTCTCCCCCGCCGCGGAAAAATTTCTCGGCGCCCCCGCCAGCGAGTTCCTCGGGCGCCGCGTCACGGACATTTTTCCTCCCGGCCATCCGCTGCGCGCGGCGCTGCACATAGAGGGTGACGAACTCAGCGAAATCACCGCGGACGCCGACCTCGAAACCAGCGAAGGTCCCAAGCGCGTCAACGTCAGCGTGCAAGCAATTCAGGAAGACGGCGAACGCATGGGCGCGCTCGTCACGCTGCGCGATCTGGATTCGCTCGAAAGCATTGACACGCAGCTCAAAGTCAGCGAACGCCTGGCCGCGCTCGGCCGCATCACCGCCGGCGTGGCGCACGAAGTGAAAAATCCGCTCAACTCCATGCGCCTGTGGCTCGAAAACTTGAAGGAGTCCTTGTCCTACGAGGGCGACAGCTCTTCCCACCAGGCCACGCGCGTCCTCGACAAAGAAATGGACCTCCGCGCCGCTCTCAAAACGTGGCACGCCGCCGATAAAGAAGTCGATCGCCAAGCCAATTCGCAGGCCCTTCGAATGCCCCACGAAGAAATCGACCGTAGTGCGGCGTGGCAAGCGGTCCAAGTTCTGGATAAAGAAATTGATAGATTGGACCAAGTCGTTAAGCGCTTCCTCGATTTCACGCGCCCGATGGACGTTCGCCTCGAAGCCACCCAGCTTGCCGACCTGCTGAAAGAAGTCCTGGAAATCGCAAGACCCCAGTTGCTGAAGTCGAACATCGCACTCGCTACGCTCTTGCCGATTGATGTCCCGGAAGTTTATGTTGATCGAGCCCTGCTCAAACAAGCGGTTCTGAATCTGGTCTTAAACGCGGCGGAAGCGATGCCAAACGGAGGGCAATTGCGTCTGGTGCTGAGCCGGCGTGGGGAAATGGCGGAAATTACGGTGGGCGACACCGGGAAAGGCATTCCGCCAGAAAATCAGCAAAAGATTTTTCAGTTGTTTTTCACGACGAGGCCGGGAGGCAGCGGGATCGGACTGGCCAGCACGTTTCGAATTGTTCAGTTGCATAACGGATCGATAGACTTTACATCGGAGGTTGGCCGGGGAACCACGTTTCGGATCGAATTGCCCCTCGCAGCCTAAAGTTGCCGTCAAACCATGCTTAACCCAGCTCAGCTCCGTGCTCGTCCCCGGCACTCGCTGCTCCATCGCAGCGCTCCGCTCGTTGTATCCATGACCTGCTTTTCGCTGGCATTTTTGTCGGCCGGGTGCGCTTCCTTTCACCGGCGTCCGCACATTCCTTGGGCCACTGCTGTCCAGGTTCGACCACTGCCTCGGTCGCATACCCTCCCACCCGACGACGTCGAGTTCGACGCTCCGGTGATCAATCTTGACCTCGCTCCACTTGTGGCCACGATGGCTCCCCTTCGAACCGCGCCGCCCCGCCCGCGCGTGGCCCCCACTCCCCCCGCCACTTCCACTCCGGTGGCTGATGCCGAGAGGCCCAAAGCTCCCACCATCGCTGAGCAACTCTCCAAAGAAGAATTTGCCGCCGCGCAACAGGAGACCACTCAAAGCCTGGACATCGCGGAGAGAAATCTAGCTTCCACTCGCAACAAGCGGTTGAACGCCGCGCAATCCGACCTGGTCTCCAAGATCAAAGGCTTCCTGAAAGACGCGCGCGAAGCCGCGCAAGCCGGCGACTGGGCCCGCGCGCGCAACCTGGCAAAGAAAGCGCAAGTCCTCTCCGAAGAACTCGTCCACTCGGTGTAGCGTAGAAATTGGAAAAGAGAAATCGGAAAATGGGGGCTCCCACGCCGAAAGCAGCGGCGAGTCGGTTCTCTCCAAGAATGTTGGGCTAAAAGCCTGTTTCTACAAGACCGACGGCGTGATGCGTGGCTACCCGATGGGGTAAGATGGCGGCAGGAGTACGGTGAGCACGAACGCCAAAACCAGCGAAGAGAAAGAATTGACGGCATGAAGCAATGCGACGTGGCAGTTGCGGGCGGGGGCGTAGTTGGCGGCGCGATCGCGCTGGAGCTGGCGCGCGTGGGTCTGCGCGTCTGCGTGTTCGACCGGCAAAAGCCGGGGCAGGAAGCGTCGTGGGCCAGCGCGGGAATCATTTCACCGGCGCCGGAAAATCCCGGAATGATCGCGACGGTGGAGCTGGCGAAGTGCAGCGCGGCGCTGTATCCGGAGTTTGTCGCGCAGGTGGAGGAAATTTCTGGGCTGAGCACAGGCTACCGGCGCAAGGGAACGCTCGAAGCGATTTTTTCGCGCGACGCGAAAGAAGAACTCAGCACGATCATTGCACTGCATCATGGCCTGGGGCTGAAGGCGGAGCCGCTGCGCGCGGAAGACGCGCGCGAACTCGAGCCGGCACTGAGCGACGAGGTGGAAGCGGCGGTGCTCCGGCCGGAGGAGGCGTCAGTTGACAACCGCTTGCTGACAGCGGCGGTTTTCGAGGCTGCGCAGCGCAGCGGAGCGGAGATTTTTCCGGCCAGCAGGGTGAAAGGTATTTGGCGCGAAGGCGCGCACTGCCGCGGCTTGCTGTTCGAAAACGAAAAAGTAGAAGCGAAATGGACGGTCATCGCTGCGGGCTGCTTCTCAGCAGCAATTGAAGGCATCTCGCAGTACGCGCCGGTGAAGCCCGCGAAAGGGCAAATGATCGCGTTGCGCGCCGACGATCTGGAAATCGAGCGCGTGCTGTGGTCAGAGAAAATCTACGTGGTGCCGAGAAATGATGGACGGATTCTCGCCGGGGCGACCGTCGAGTACGTGGGCTTCGACAAGCGCGTCACTGCGGGCGGCCTCGAAAAAGTTCTGGCGGGAGCGCTCGAGCTGGCTCCCAGGCTAAAGGATGCGCGCATCGAAGAAAACTGGGCGGGCTTGCGGCCGGATTCGGCGGACCATCTTCCGATTCTTGGGCAGACGGATTTGGAAGGTTTGCTGATGGCCACCGGACATTTTCGCAGCGGCATTCTGCTCACGCCGGTGACGGCGCGGCTCGTTCGCGAGTGGATTACCGAGCAAAAAGTCAGCGTGGATTGGGAGCGGTTCAGCCCGCTTCGCTTTCAGTCTGCCGCGGCCGGCGTAACGCGGCACGCCCCTGGGTGACAAGCTTCGTTTGAACCAATTCACTGACGTGACGGCTTCAGACCAAGGCGCACAAGAAAGAAAAAGCTAAGCAACCTCAGGGCTTCGCCTGTGAAATCTTGAGGCCATCGGGCTTGGCAAAAAGCTTGGAATAACCTTTGGTTTGGCAATAAAGCTGCCCGCCATGACCTGTGGACCCTCGAGACGAACCTCAATCCTAGTCCTGGTCTTGGACTGTCTTAGGCGGTCAGAGTGGTGGTGGCAAGAAGCAACAAGAGAAGGCGTCGGCGCCTAGTGCCGGGAGTGTAGCAGTTCGGCAGTCGCAAGCGGAATCAGTATAGGCGGTCGCGGTCGTCGGGGCGGCGGACGGGCGGCTGCACGACGGGCTGAAACTGGCCGAGGTTCGTGAATTGGATTTGGCTGCCGTCGAGGACGAGCTGGCGCTCCAAGACGATGTCCATCGTAGAGCCGCGCGGCATTTCGGCTTCGGGACCGCGTGTGAGCAAAACGGCGGCGAGGCCGACGGCGGCCCCAATGCCTGCACCGATGCCAGCACCCTTCCCAGTCCGGCTGGCGATAGCGCCGATGCCCGCACCCTCCGCAGTCGTGGTGGCGATTGTGCCGGCATCTTTGGCTTTGTCGGCTGGGCCGGTGACTTTGCCTTCCTCATCCATCGTTTCCCTGCCGCCGGAGTCGGCGCTACGCGGCGCGGCGTTCAGGTCCACGGTGTAGCCGGTGGGGAAAATCAGCGTGTTCAGGCGCATGCGAAATTCGCCGCGGCCCTTGACGCGACCGGGGCGTTTGGAGTCGATCAGCTCTCCGCGAAGATACGAGCCGACGGGGATGACGATGCGGTTGTTGATGGTGATGGGAAACGAAGTTTGCAAATAGACAGAATCGCCTGGCTTGGCGCCGCGCGTGGAGATGCCGTTTTGCAGCACGACGCCAACGCGCGTGCCGGCGGGAACGATGACTTTCTCAGCCGAGCCCGGCTGCGGGGCGGGAGCCGGCTTTGGCGCGACGGGCGGCGGGGCGGCAGTTTGCGGGCCTTGCTGTTGCTGCGCAGACAGCGACAAGGCGCAGAACAGACTTGCGGCTAGGACGACCGTGAGTCTGGCGCCGGATTCGCAGGTGTGCTTCATAACCGCCTCCGTGCTGGCTACTCCGATGCGCAGAATAACCGCAACGGATGCCTGAGTACAACGGGAAGAATCTTCAATCCTGCATGATGCCAGTCACTCCTAAAACCAGGAATAAGGGAAAGAGAGCGATGCCGACCGCAACGAATCCGGTCCACTCCACGCCATTCTTCAGATGTGTCCCGGCGGCGGTTACAGGCCGCGGCGCGGCACTCAACTGTCCATAAGAGATGTCGCTCCCATTTCCTAAGATTCCGGTCTTCACAAAAAAGTGCTCGTCACCGATCGACGTAATCGCGCCCGTAACGGAGGAATGGTCCTTCAGGTCACAGCGAACGAAGCGATGTGCGTCCGTTCCGAGGGAACGAACGGCCTCCCGCGAGGCAACGTCTCTCGGTGTGAGTGGGTGGTGAAGATTCTGGAAAAAGTAACTCGGAGGCCGGCGATGCGGAGTGATTTGCCTCGGTGCGAGACTAGGGGAAAGCGACGCGAACGCCGCCACTGTTTCTTGAGAGAGCTGTGTAGGCAGAGGAGCAATCTGGTCGGGGTGAGATTGCGCGTTGGCCACGGCCGAAATAAATAGCTCGGAGAGCAGAGCAACGATGGACCACGTGCGCGAATGCATGAAGCCCTTCCTTTCGTGTTGAACTAAATCCGGCTTGACTGATCGAATGCGTTCCGTCTACCAACCTCGCGGATCGCAAGCGGGATAAGAACGCCTGCTTAAGTGCTTGAAAGAAAGGCACGTAAAGCTCTGACGTTACTAGGGCAGGTAACCGAGGCGGCGGGTTCGTTTCAAGCAGCTGCTGGAGAAATGCGTCAAGTGACGGCAACGGCAGTTTGACCGGGAAACGGCAGGGGAGCTAGGCTCTGTTTGGATTGGAGCTTGAGGAGAACGAAAATGGCGAAGCTCGCGTTGATTTACGGGATGAGGCTACTGCCGGAGGAAGATTTGGGCGAAGTGAAGGACGCAACCGTGGTGCTGAGAGACGGCCGGAGCGCGCGTGTGACGATGCACTTGATCGAGGGCAGCAAGGAAGAGATTGAGAGCACATTTCGGCAGTCGGTCGAGGCGTTTTTTGAGATGTATCCGGAGATTTGATGTGTAGGCGCAAAAAAGTTCCGCGTGTTTCTCATCGGGTTCGGTGAGGTTGAAATGGCTCCAGGATTCCTCGTCGCTTCGCTCCTCGGAATGACCAGGGGAGGCTACCTCAGCGGTTGCCGAAATTTTCGGGGTCGGCGGCGGGATCGCCGAGATTGTCGTTGATGAGCACCGTGGACTGGCCGGTGAGCTCGAAACGCTTGCGGCATTTGTAGCACACGACCAGGTCGTCAAGCCGCACCATGTAGGAGGTGGCGCGGTCGAATTTCTTGCGGTCTTCGGGGCTGGCGCCGCGCGGAAGCTCCTTTTTCTTGCGGCAGACTTTCCAGCGCACCGGAAATTCGAAATCCTTGTGACAGCTCGGGCAAACAAGCTTCGCTTTCCTGACTTCTTCTTTCTCGGTGTAAAAGGCGCGCTCGTCCATGGCTATGCTGCGGGTGCACCCACCGCTTCATCCATTGTAACAAACTGGAGGCCGAGGTCGCGCCAGCGGGGGAGCCAGTGCTCGAGGGCAGCCAGCGTGCGGGTGCGGTCGTAGTTAAATTCGCGGTGGTAGCCGTCGTGGAGGCAGAGAATGTCGCCGCACCCGCCCGCGCTCGTGTTCGGGCTTTGCGCCGCGTGCTCTTTCGCGTGATTAGCGATGGGTTGCATGCGGCGAATGAGCCATTCGGCGGGCCGCTTGAGCCAATCGCCGGGGATGAGCGTCCACATGGCGGTTTTGCAGCCGAGCTCGGCGGCGGCGGGGATGACCCAGGGATTGCGGCAGCCATACGGCGGACGGAACCACTTTGCAGAGGCGCCGATCGCGTTCGCAATCGCATGATGGCAAAGGCGAAGCTCCACGGTGACTTGCGCCGGGCCAAGCCAAGCGAGATTCCGGTGCGCGTCCGTGTGATTGCCGATAACGTGGCCGCGGGCGGCGGTCTCTTTGACGAGATCTGGGCATTCCCGGACGAATCGACCAATCACGAAGAAGGTAGCTTTGGCTTGATAGCGGTCGAGCAAGTCCAGCAGCCGCGGGGTGATCGCAGGATTCGGGCCGTCGTCAAACGTGATGGCCAGCTTGCGAGCAGCATTGGTGCGGCAGATGGTTGGGCCGAAAAGTTGCGCGCGCGGATACACCGCGCCGTACGCAGCAACGCCTCCCGTCACAATCACGGCGGCCGGCACGGAAACGAGAAACGGATTCACGCAGCTATTCTCGCATGCGGGGGAACGTGGTTGTAAGGCGGAGCAACGCGATTTTGAGCGAAGCTAGCCTCTCAATTGATTGCGGCGCCGGAGCAAATACCCTGTAATGCCCCCCACCAATACCGTGGCTCCAAGAAACCAGCGCGATTCAGGAATGCCGATTAAGGCAATGAGCAACATCCCCAGGACCACCACCAATTCAATGGGATGACCGGTCCACACGCCTGCTCCAAACCTGCCGAAGGGAACCACTTGCAGAGGATGGCGGTCTTCATTCGAACGAGCAACGACCACTCCCAAGGGGTGGCGGCGAAAGGTGGCATACGATTTCATGAAATTGTTCTCCTTTCAGTGCCAGGAAAGTGTCTTGAAACACGTCGCTCTTTTTTTGACCAAACTATTAGACGAAGTCGTGGGCCTTTTGTCTTGTGCCATCGCACAAGGCGCCGACTTTAGCTGGTGGTCTCGGGCAGGCCGCGGCGGGCCTTTAGCTCCGCCAGGAGGCGATCCACTTCGGCGTCGCGGTCGAGGCGCGTAAGGCGCTCGCCCATGTCGTCGGTGAGCAGATCGACTTCGGCGGTGGCCACGGCTTCGCTGTGATGCACGCGGTCCTTCAGCCGTTCGAAAGTGGCGCTTTTCGAATTGTCGCCCAGCATGGTTTGCGCATGGGCCGCTTTGCCAAGCGACAAGCTGCGGCGATGGCGCGCGAGCAGCACGTCGCGCTTGGACTTTGCCTCATCGAGTTTCTGTTCGAGTTTCATGAGCGCTCCTTTTAGCGTTTCCACTTGAGCCTTCTGGTCGTCGACCTGCTCGCGGTAGCTTTGCGCGAGGCGTTGCGAGGTTTGGAAGCGGTCCAGCGCCGCCCGTGCCAAGTCGTCATGCATTTTGTCCACGGCGATTTCCGCTTTGCGCATCCAGTCGCGGGCGGTGTCTTCATTCTCGCGCAGTTTTTTCTCAAGCATGTGCTGGTCCGCGATGGAAACCGCCACCTGCGTTTTCACCTGGATAAATTGGTTTTCCATGTCGAGGATGACCTGTTTGATGAGTTTTTCCGGATCCTCCGCGCGGTCCACCAGATCGTTGAGGTTCGCGCGAATCAAAGTGCTTACTCGCTCCAAAAGTCCCATGATGAATCTCCTTTTGAATGAATTCCACTTACCAACCACTCGAATGCCGGTGAAAATTCTTTTGGCTGTTTCTCACGAAGTGAGGAACCTGCCTCTGATAAAGCGAAGAGGGATTGCTCGTCGCTACGACCGCCTTCGGCGGGCCTCGCCCCTCGGAATGACAGGGACGAGAGGTTTTGCATCACATGTGAGAAGTTCTCCATGACCACTCCTAAAGCAAAAAATGAATGCCGGTGATCCCCGCCAGAAACTTTGAAAATACGACCAAGACAAGGACTCCATCTGCGACTGTTTTCCCTAGCGCACAAGCCGTGAAGCTCCAGAAGTGAGCCAGGGAAAAACTCAGAGCGGCCACAAGCAAGAGTCCGGTGATCAGGAACTTCGATTTGCCGTTCATGTCCATCCCCCGAAACATCTGCGTCGCTGGTGGACCCTCACGGGTCCGCCGGGACGGAAGCTGCAACCAGTTAGGACTTCTTTGGCGCGGGCAGCGGAGGCTGCTCCGGCTTAGGAGCTTTGTCGCCAATCATCCGGACCTTGTTGAGGAGGTCGGACACTCGCATGCCCGAAAGCGCTTCAAAAAGCGCCGGCACCTGCGCGGCAATTTTGGTGACGTCGCCGGTGAGCTTGTAGGCGCCGGCCGCGCCGTCGCCGCCCGTAGAAACGATGGTCACTTTGTCCACTTTGCTGAGCGGCTCGCTGAGAGCGCGCACCACATCCGGCAAGCCGGTGATCAGTTTGTCGACCACGGCAGCCTGGTTGTATTCCTGGAACGCTTCGGCCTTGATGTTCATGGCCTTGGCTTCCGCTTCGCCCTTCTTGAAGATGATTTCGGCTTCGGCTTCGCCTTGCGCGCGGATGGAGGCGGCGCGGCCTTCGGCTTCGGTCATCAGGCGCTGGCGTTCGGCGTTGGCCAACGTTTCGATGCGCTGGCGCTCGATCTCCGCCTGCTTGAGGACGGTGGCGATGAGTTCGCGTTCGCGGCGCGCGATTTCCGCTTCCTGGACTTTCACCTGAGCTTCGCGCTCGATTTGCTGGACCTTCACGGCTTCAGCGATGACATGTTGCTGTTGCACGTTAGTTTCGATTTCGTAGGACTTGTCGGCTTGCGCCTGAGCCTTCTTGGTGGCGTCGACGTAGGAGGCCTTTTTGATGTCGAGGTCGCGCTGCGCTTCAGCTTGCTTGGCAAGAGAAGCTGTTTCCGCGGCGACGCGCTCCTGGTCGGCTTGCGCTTTGGCGACGGCGGCGGCGCGCTGCGCTTCGGCGCGTTTGATGGCGATGTCGCGCTCAGCTTCTGCGGTGGCTACTTCCGCATCGCGCTTGATGCGCGCGACGTCGGGCCGGCCCATGTTGGTGATATATTCGTTTTTGTCGCGGACTTCTTTAAGCGTGAAGCTGACGACTTCCAGACCCATCTTGCTCATGTCGTCAGCGCAGGTCGCGCGCATACGGTCGCCCACCATTTCTGGTTCCTTGACGATTTGCTCAACGGTGAGCTGGCCGATGATTCCGCGGAGATGGCCTTCCATGACCAGGCGAATCAGGCCTTCGCGCTGGTTCTGCTCCTTGCTGAGGAACTGTTCCGCGGCGGTGAGGATCGACTCCTTGTCGGACTTCACTTTGATTTGCGCCACCGCTTCGACCGTGACGGCGACGCCTTGCTTCGTATAAAGGTTTTGCTGCGGCGCGACGTCGAACGACATGAGCTCGAGCGACAGTTCGCGGCAAGTCTGCACCATCGGAAAAATGATGGCGCCTCTCCCGCAATAAACGTGCGTGCCACCCATGCCGTATCGAATTAACGCTTCGTTGGGACCCACTTTCCGGTACATTCGGGCGATGACGATCATGAGCATCAAGAGCCCGAGGACCAGTGAGCCTGCGATGACCACCACTTCTGTAGGCAACCCAAACATAACCGCCTCCCTTTATTCCACTGTCCGGACTGATCGCGTCGTACCTCAGTCCGACAAACTCTCCCCTCGCCTACTTCGAGAACTCATCCCATTTCTTCACGTAGGCAATTCCCTTTTCGTACCGCTCGATGACGACTTCGGTGCCTTTTTCGATGGGCTTCCCGTCGCCGCTGCGCGCGCCAGCGCAGCGTCGTGTTCCGCCAAGCGCGAAGATGATTTCGCCCGTGCCGTTTTCGCGAATGGGCATGCTAATCGTCGCGAGCGCGCCTTCCACGCGGCGGTCTTCGCTGGTCATGGGAGCGTCGTCGACTTGCACGAGCTTCACCATGAACCGGAAAACCACCCAACCGGCGAATAGGCCCGCCACCATCGCGATGGACAGGGAAAGCAGAGTCCAGAGATGCGAATGGCGGGTGAGCAAGTAGCCGGTTCCACCGAACCAGGCGAGAAAGGCCATGATGGTGGAAGCGTTGAACCAAGAGATGTGCGCACCACCTTTGAAGCTTCCCCGTATGGCGCCGTGGCCGCCCCAATGATGGCCGAGATGAAACGGCAGATGCCATTTGAACGGCAGATGGATGTGGACCGCACCAGCGAGAAACGAAATCACGCTGAGTGAAAAGCCCACAAGAAAACAGAGGAGATAGAAATCAGACCAGGTCATAAGTCACCTCGACCGCAACCCGTCCACCCCGTGTCCGGCTCAATTTCGCAGCGGTAGCGACTGCGACAAACGCTTGTTCACCGGCTCGCTGTCCGCACCCTTGCCTGGACGCAGCACCTCCGTCAGGCGCTCGAACAATCCAGGCGTGCGGAGAATTTCTCCCAGCAGCAACAGGGGCGTCCGTGAATCGGGCGTCTCCGCGATGGTGATCAGCGAGCGCTGCAGTTCCGGGTCGCTGGTGAACTGCTCTGCGCCCGCAAAGAGCCACGAATCGATCTTCGCATCGATAGCCCGCAACTCCGACTGCAGGCCCGGCGTGTAGCCTTCCGGGTCGTCTACCAGAAACCCCGGATAGACGCGGAAGAACCGTGCCAGTAAGTCGCGGGTTTTATGCGTCAGGTGTGGACGCGCGCCGCTCTCGATCTGCGAAAGGTAGGCCTGGCTCAAGCCGCGGCCAATCTCGCGCTTCATGGCTGCTGCGAGTTCCTGCTGCGTGAGCGGACGACCGAGTCCGCGAAGCGAACCTTCCACCGATCGGAGCGAGCGAAGCTTGTCACCGAGTTTCATGGGAGGCTCCGTAATATTGCAATATGCAAAATCTATATTGCAATATGTAATTTGTCAAGCGAAATCGCAGGCCCGGCTTTCGATTCCCGTAACTATCTGAGTCCGTTGAAAAACTCCGTTCTGAACACGATTTCATTTGCCGTGACTACCCCCTGGTGTGCTAATCACCGCGGCAGGAGGTATTTCGAAGATGATGGGAGCACAGCAACGGACTGAGTCGTTGTTCTATTACTTCCGGTTAGAGGATCAGATTCCGAATGATCACCTTCTCCGACTCCTTGATCAACACATCGATTTCAGTTTTGTCCGGGAACGGCTGAGGAAGTTCTACAGTTCGACGGGCCGCCCCTCGATTGATCCCGAAGTGCTGCTGCGGCTGCTATTGATCGGTTATCTGTACGGGATCACCAGCGAACGCCGTTTACTCGAGGAAGTACACATGCATCTGGCGTATCGCTGGTTCTCTCGACTGGGTTTCGAACGGGAGATTCCCGACCACTCGACATTCTCCAAAAACCGCCACGGCCGATTTCGGCAGTCGGATATGTTTCGCAAAGTTTTTGAGGAGATCGTGCAGCGTTGTTTGGAAGCTGGCTTGGTCGAGGGTCGGACCCTGGCGGTAGATGGAACACTCGTAGGAGCCAACGCCAGCAACCAAAGCCGAGTTCCGCGTGAGAAATTAGTCGAGGTGGCGCAGCTCTCACGCACCGTCCAGGAATACCTGGCGGAACTGGAACAGCAGAACCCTGTTGCCGACCAGGAAGAACGCGCTATGCCTCAACCGATGGTGTCGACGACTGATCCAGATGCTGCTTGGGCGGTCAAGAGTGGCCCTGCCACGTGGGATACTTCGACAACTACCTCGTCGATACGGCAAGCCGTGTGATTTTGTCGGTTGAAGCTACACCGGCCCGCTTCCGTCAAGAAACGCTGGCTGCGAGACGAATGCTGGAACAAGTGGCTCGACTTGGAATTCGTCCACAGAGCCTAACAGCAGACAAAGCTTATGGAAGTGGAGAGTTTCTGGCTTGGCTATTGGCACGCGACATCCAACCACATATCCCCATCATCGATCATCAACACCAGACACAAGGACACTTCACAAGAGAACACTTCCACTATGAGCCAAAGGAAAACGCCTACTACTGCCCCGAAGGAAAACCACTACGCTATCGCGGCTAGTCACGCAGTAGTCAGGGTT
>DATFRZ010000020.1:0-3266 GCA_035262885.1 Candidatus Acidiferrum sp. | reverse complement strand
CCATTGTGCGATCCAGCCCGAAGTGCGGGGAATCGCAAACAGCACGGGGAACATCGTCATCGGGAATCCCATGGATTGGTAAATCAAACCGGTGTAGAAGTCCACGTTGGGATACAGCTTGCGCTTGACGAAGTATTCATCCTCAAGCGCGATGCGCTCGCACTCGAGCGCGATTTCGAGAAGCGGATTCTTGCCCATCAGGTCGAACACCTGATACGCGATGTGCTTGATTATGCGCGCGCGCGGGTCGTAATTTTTGTAGACGCGATGCCCGAAGCCCATGAGCTTCACTTCGCCTGTCTTGACGCGCTTGATGAAAGCTGGAACGTTCTGTACCGAACCGATTTCCATCAACATGTGGAGAACTTCTTCATTCGCGCCACCATGGAGCGGACCGTAAAGCGCGGCAATGGCGGCAGCGGTGGCCGAGTATGGATCGACATGCGAACTGCCCACACCGCGGATCGTGTTTGCCGAGCAATTCTGTTCGTGGTCGGCGTGAAGGATGAAAAGAATGTCCAGAGCGCGCTCGAGCGTTGGGTTGGGACGGTACTTCGCCTCGGAAGTGCGAAAGAGCATGTTCAGGAAATTTCCGGGATAACTGAGATCGTTGTCGGGATAGACGTAGGGCATCCCCAGAGTGTGCCGGTAGGCGAAAGACGCAATGGTGGGCATTTTGCCGATAAGGCGGTAGGTCTGCTTCTTGCGCGACTCCGGGCTGAAGATGTCCTTGGCGTCGTTATAGAAGGTCGAGAGCGCGGCGATGGTGGAAATGGTCATGCCCATGGGATGGGCGTCGTAGTGAAAACCGTCGAGAAACTTCTTGATGCTCTCATGAATGAACGTGTGATGCGTGATGTGGTAGGTCCAATCTTTCAGCTGCGCGGCTGTCGGCAGGTCGCCGTTCAATAGTAGGTAAGCCGTTTCGAGATAAGTGCTTTTCTCCGCGAGATCCTCGATGGGATAGCCGCGATAACGCAGAATTCCGGAATCGCCGTCAATGTACGTCACCCGGCTGATGCACGAAGCGGTGTTGTTGAACGCCGGGTCATAGCTCATCATCCCGAATTCTTTGGGATCGACCTTGATCTGGCGAAGGTCGGCGGCGCGGATGGTGCCGTGAGTGATGGGGATCTCGTAGGATTTTCCGGTGCGATTGTCGATGATGGTAAGGGTTTCGCGAGCCGCGGCGTCGCCGTCAGGCTTTCTCGTCTGCGTGGCAGTGAGTGGCGAGTCCATTCAGAGTCCTTCGGAGGCAGCGGAGCGGTTGCCTTGAGCCTTTCTCTAACACTGTACACCAAAGCGGGCAGGGCGGAAACCCGGACGGAATGCGAGCCGTGCAAGTTCGTGGAGTCCAGGGGTGGAAAGGCGGGAATGGTGCGATGGAGCGCGCTGTGATACACCTCTTGACAATAGTCGTGATAACGAGTATTATGACCGGAAGGAGTCTAGGAGGCCGACCATGATACGGATTCGCAAGAGCGACGAACGCGGCCATGCCAACCACGGCTGGCTGGACACCCATTTCAGCTTTTCCTTTGCCGATTACCACGACCCGGAACACGTACACTTTCGCACGCTGCGCGTGATGAACGACGATCGCGTTGCCGGCGGGGGCGGTTTTCCCATGCATCCCCACCGCGACATGGAAATCGTCACCTATGTGCTAGAAGGCGCGCTGGAGCACCGCGACAGCATGGGCAACGGCTCAGTGATCAAGCCGGGCGACATACAGTATATGAGCGCGGGCACCGGTGTGACCCACAGTGAGTTCAATGCCTCGGAAACCGAGCCGGTTCATCTCTACCAAATCTGGATGTTTCCGGAAAAGCAGGGGCTTAAGCCAACTTATGGCCAGAAGAACGTCAGCGAAGCGGATAAGCGCGGAAAGCTGCGGCTGCTGGTTTCTCCAGATGGCCGCGACGGCTCGGTGAAAATCCGGCAGAACAATGATTTGTACGCGACGGTCCTGGGAGTCGGGGAGACGGTGAAGCATGAATTGAGACCGGAGCGGCACGCCTACGTGCAAGTGGCGCGCGGTAGCGTGACACTGAATGGCAAGAAGCTCGACGAAGGCGACGGCGCGGCCATTTCGCATGCGAAATTCGTTGAACTCAAAGGAGAAAAGGACGCCGAAGTCCTGTTGTTTGACCTCGCCTAAACCGAAGACGCTGGGTGTTGAAGCAGAACCTGGCGTCTGATGGGCGTCCGCGCCTCTCGGATTTCAGCCGCGCGTGCGCTGGAATTCACGCATAAATGTCGTGAGGGCTTCGACGGCTTCCAGGGGCACAGCGTTGTACAGGGAGATGCGCGTTCCGCCTACGGAACGGTGGCCGGGCGTGCCGACGAGCCCGGCCGCTGCGGCCTCCTTGGCAAACTGTTTTTCAAGCGCTTCATCACCACCTGCGACGCGGAACACAACGTTCATCTTCGAGCGCGAACTTTGTTCTACGGGGCAGCGGTAAAAACCTCCGCTGGCTTCGACGGCGTCATAAAGCAGTTTTGCCTTCGCGTCGTTGCGCTTCTGGATGCCTGCGAGTCCGCCAACCGATTCGATCCAATCGAGCACGAGTCCGACGACGTAAACGGCAAACGTCGGCGGGGTATGGTAAAGCGACTTTTCCTTGATGTGCGTCTGGTATTGAAGAATCGTTGGAAGGTTTTTGTTGGCGCGCTCGGCCAGGTCCCTGCGGAGGATAACGATGGTGACGCCGGAGGGGCCGAGGTTTTTCTGCGCGCCAGCAAAGATGAGGCCAAACCTTTTCACATCGATGGGATGGGAAGCGATGTCGGAAGACATATCGGCGACAAGTGGGACGTTCCCTGTATCGGGCATGATGGCCCACTCGGTTCCCTCGATGGTGTTGTTGGTGCAGAGGTAAACGTAGGAGGCGTCGGCAGAGAATTGCATTTCCACAGTGCGTGGCAGCCGCGCGAATTTTTCGGATTCAGTCGAGGCAGCGATGTGGTGTGTGAAACCTTTCTTGAGTTCGCCGATGGCCTTGGCAGTCCACGCGCCGGTGTGCAACACATCCACAGGCTTTCCGGGAAGACAAAGATTCATGGGAACCATGCTGAACTGGAAGCTGCCCCCACCCTGCAGGAAAATCACAGCATAGTCGGCGGGGATGGCGAGTAGGCTCCGCAGCTTTTGCTCGGTGGCGGCATTGATGCTCTCGTATTCCGGCGAGCGGTGGCTCATTTCCATAACCGACATGCCGCTGCCGCGCCAATCGAGCAGCTCTTCGCGGACGCGCTCGAGGACC
>DATFRZ010000019.1:0-3257 GCA_035262885.1 Candidatus Acidiferrum sp. | reverse complement strand
CCATCTGCAACATGACCGCCCGCCGCATCGCGTGGAACCGTGAAAATGTGCTCCTCTTCTCGCACCAAGACCAACCACTGTTTAAAGTCAGCGCGGCGGGCGGGGAGCCAAGACCTTTAACCAGGCTTGACCCGTCCCGGCAGGAAACCGCCCATGACTCTCCGCAGTTTCTTCCCGATGGCCGACATTTCATTTATCAGGCATTTAGCGCCAGGCCGGAAAACATCGCCACGTACCTGGGTTCGCTCGATTCGCCTGAAGTAAAGCGCATTCATGACGGCGCAGACGGTGTCGTCTACGCGCCGCCAGGATACCTGATTTTCAAGCGCGGCCAAAGCTTAATGGCACAGCGTTTCGATGTTCGAAAGGCGGAACTGTCGGGTGAACCGATGTTGCTGGTGGATTCGGTGGCCACCCTAGTCGGCTCCTATGGATACTTCGGGGTTTCCGAAAACGGAGTGCTCACATATGTCCCGAGCTCCGGCATGGCTGTGCTTACTCAACTGGTGTGGTTTGACCGGAACGGGAAGCGCTTAACGACAGTCGGAGAACCGGCAGCATACACGAATCCGGCGATTTCGCCGGACCAGAAAAAGGTCGCGGTCGGGAAGCACGACCCCCAAACTAATTCCCGGGATATCTGGGTCATCGACTTTCAACGGAATACTCCCTCACGATTCACCTTTGATGCGGCTGACGATTTAAACCCAACATGGTCGCCAGATGGCACGCGCATCACCTTTTCATCCAACCGAAAAGGGCATCGCGACATTTATGTGAAAGCGGCCAGCGGCGTGGAGGAAGAGCAGGCGTTGGTGGAATCGACGGTTGACAAGGCCATCGAAGACTGGTCCGCAGACGGACAGTATTTGATCTGGGGAACCGTTGACCGGAACGCAGATGAGTGGTTGTTTTTCATTCAAGGAGCACAAATCCACACTATTCGTTCGCACCCCATTTGGGCAAGACCAGTTCCGTTTTTCCCCGAACCGCAGCGGACCACCGCGTTGGTGCGCCTACAGGTCAATCGAGACCGGGGCCCAGCAAGTGTATGTTCGCAGCTTCGACGGCGCGCTTTCTGGCTCCGGAGGCAAGTGGCAGATTTCCACCAGTGGCGGCTCGGAGCCTATGTGGCGCGGCGACGGCAAAGAGCTGTTCTATCTGAACGGCAACAAACTGATGTCGGTGGAGGTCAAAGGAGATGGAGAGGCTTTCCAGTTCGGCATTCCGAAGGAGCTATTTGAGGCGCGGCTGACGCCAGAGCTACGCCGAAACCGTTATGTGGTGACTTCAGATGGCAAGCGCTTTCTCATGAATATGCTTGCGGAAGAGCAAGAACGCACAGGTTTCCGGGTCGTTCTGAACTGGCCCGCGCTGCTGAAGCGCTGATTCGTCGTTACCCTCGGCGCCATTTGGGTTCGTGTTAGTCAGATAATTGTAGCTAAATCCCATGTCGTTCAGGATCAAATCGCAGGCGGGCGCCTAGCGCCAGTTATTTCGCTGGCAAGTGCCTGATGGTTGAGAGATTGTCAGCGAAGTTCAACATTAGTCTTGTGAAGTCTTAGTGCTGTAGCGGGAACGATCCGGCGAGGAGAATGTCGAGGGGCGCAGGAGGGCCGATCGCCGGAGCGTTTTCGATACAGCGACTTGAAGGAAGCCGTTGTGGAACCTTCGAGTTATGTATTTTGCATTGCGGAAAGGGTGGAGAAAACGAACGAGTGGGGTAATGTATTGCCGACGGGCGTGTCGATTGGTTGTCGGGCAGTGTATTTCCGGAGTTTCAGAGCCGTACCGCGAGCAATGCGGACACACGTGTGTTGATAGTGCTGGGACGCGTGCTGCAGTGGTGATGTCAAAGATCGAGTCATGGCTGAAGCCCATCGGGAACGGGCGGAGACCGCCAGCGAAGCTCCATGGAACTGAGTCGTTTGATAAGGACCATGGGCCCGCGGCATTGGGGACAAGTCCAGAGCGGCCGTGGTGCGCAGGGGCTTTTTTCCGCGGGCTCGGCTTGGAGAAACCGGCCTGATTGAGCAAGCAGTTGCAAGCAGAGCGGGAGCGACGTGCCGCGGTGGCGATGAGCCATCCAGCCGAAATAGCGGATGCGGACGAATCCAGTCGGCAGCACGTGCAACAGGAATCTGCGCAGGAACTCGTTGACGGGCAGCGTCATCAAACGCTTCTTGCTGTGGTGAGCGGAATCGCGCCAGCGAAAAGTGACCAGGCCATCGGCAAGAGTGACCAGCCGATGGTTGGAAATGGCCACACGATGGGTGTACTGGCCGAGATAACGGAGCGCGTGTTGGGCACCGCCGAATGGACGTTTGGAATAAACCACCCATGGGGAGCGGAACAGGGGACGGAGCCAGGCGGCGAAGGACTTGGGATTCTGCAGCACCGCGAGGGTTCCGTAGAAACTGAGTTTGTGTTCCGCATGCAGCGTTCTGAGACCGTCCACGAACTTGCCCCGAAACACTTCTTTGAGCACGTCCACTGGCAGGAAGAACTTCTGCTGCGAGTCGATCCACCGCGAGTGGCCCGGAGCCAGACCGCCGGCGGGGACTACACAATGAACATGCGGATGAGTTTGGAGTTTCTGGTTCCAGGTGTGGAGGACGCTGAAGAACCCGATCTCGGCGCCGAGACGCTTGGGATCGCGGGCGACTTCGATCAGCGTCTCGGCGCTGGCCCGGAATAATAGGCCATAAATCTGGCGTTTGTTCTGCAACGCCAGCGGCGCAAGTTGCCGTGGCAACGTGAAGACGACGTGGACGTAGCGAGTGGGCAGCAGTTCTTTGCCCCGGGCTTCGAGCCAGCGATCGCGTGCGTTGGCTTGGCATTTTGGGCAATGCCGGTTTCGGCACGAGTTGTAGGAGACGGCCTCGTGTCCGCATTTTGAACACGCATCTACATGCCCGCCGAGTGCAGCGGTACGGCAGCACAGGATGGCGTGCAGCACTTTCAGGTGTAGCCAACAAAACCACTTCGGGCGGTGCTCGAAGAAGCTTTCTCCGGCTGTGCGGATCACATCGGCCACCTCAACGGGTGGCCGCAACATCTACTTCGTACGGTGTGGATCGCGATTCCCGACCAGAGGCAGCGAATCCAGTGGACTGGCGGTGGCACTCAGGTGGCGGTTCGACAGGTGCAGGTAGATAGTGGTTTCTTCCAGATCACGATGCCCCAGTAAAATCTGGATGGTCCGTAGGTCGGCGCCGGCTTCAAGTAGATGCGTGGCGAAGCAGTGGCGTAACGTG
>DATFRZ010000018.1:0-25385 GCA_035262885.1 Candidatus Acidiferrum sp. | reverse complement strand
GATGCGTTGAAGCGCGAAGGCTTTGAAGTGTCAACGAGCATGCAGGCGGCCTATGCTCTCACGGCTCTCGAATATGACGCCCCAGGTGCCATCCTATGCGCCACGAACCTACGAGAGATGGGCGCGCTCGAAATCGCGCGCATCGTTCGCGCGGACGCCAAGAATTCCAACCTTCCTATTGTTGCCCTGGGTGATGGAAGCCAGCGCGCGCTCATGGAAGCGTTTCAGGCTGGCTGCGACGATTACATCGACCGCAGCCGCCAGCCGGGCGTGATCGCCTCCCATGTGAAGCAAATCATTGTCAGCAAAATAGAAGGCTTTCAGCCCACGCAGATGCTCGCCCAATCGGACACGAGCCTTAGCGGTAACTTGACGCACCATGACCTCACCGGGGTTATGCAAATGCTCGGCCACGCGCACCAAACCGGGTCATTGCATATCAACGCGGGACAGACCGACGCAGTGCTCTTCTACGAAGGGGGAGAAATTTCGCATGCCGAATGCGGAACGCTCTTTGGCGACGAGGCAGTAATTTACATCCTGAAGAACTGCGTCAATGGAAACAAAGGAGTTTACAAGTTTGTATACGGCACCACCTCGCCGCAGCGCACCGTGCTGCGCTCGGCGACGGATTTGATGCTCGATGCCATGCGCGAAGTTGATGAAGGTTCGCGCGACATGGCGGACAAGGAAGCCCTATGAGCGAAGCCATGATGCTCCCTCCCCTGGATGAAGCGCCGGAGAAGCGCGTCCCAACCGTTTATTTCATTGACGACAGCGCCACCATGCGCGAAGTGATTAAAATTGCTTTCCGCCGCGAAAACATCCATGTGATTACTTGTGCCGACGCGGCCTCCGCGATCTCGCAATTCGAACAGACCCGCCCCGACATCGTGATCACCGACGTCATCATGCCCGATCAGGACGGTTACTCCGTTTGCAGCCAGATCAAGGAGAATCCCGGTCTCAGCGCGACTCCTGTGCTGCTCATGTCGGGAGTAGTGAACAAAAGCGTCGCCGACAAAGCCGTTTCGGTGAAAGCGGACGAGCTGATTCGAAAACCGTTTCAGCCACAGGAATTGATAAACCGCGTAAAGGCCCTTCTTGAACCAAAGAGTGTCGCGCCCGCGCCGTCGATCGATCGCGGGGCTGCAACCAACGCTTTGAGCAATCTTTTTGCGCCCGCTCCAGCCGCTCCGCGCAGCGTCATGACATCGCCCGCACCTCCAGCATCGCAGGAACCGGCCTGGCCTCGTGCGCTCGCCGAAGCCTTTTCGCCGCGGCCGACGGCAACTCCGCCGGCCGATGTACAGCCACATGTGGCCGCCCCGTCACGGCCCGTTGCTTCTGCTTACGAACTACAGAAGCTGCGCGTGGAAATCGCACGCCTAGAATTCCTGGTCAAAAAATTGCAAACCGAGCTTCAAATTGAGCGCCAGTACAATCAGGCGCTCGAAACGCAAATCCAGACCCTTACTCAAATCGAGTAGCCCGCGCTTCAGCTCACAACTCTTTGTAGGGGCGCTGCATGCTGCGCCCCTTTTCCGAAGCCGCTCATCGTGACTTCGGGACGTCAAACAAGTGGTGGAACGGGCGCGTCCTCCCGCCACCCTCCTCTTGACAATCAGGAGGAGTGTCGATATGCTCCTCCTGACCCTCAGGAGGAAGCGCCTCATGGTAGACAAACCGAGCGATCTTGTGCAAGGCACTCTGGACATGCTCATTCTGAAAACGCTGGCGCTCGAACCCATGCACGGATATGGCATCGCCGTCCGGCTCGAGCAGATGAGCCACGGCGTTTTCCGTGTCAATGCAGGCTCCCTCTTCGTCGCTTTTCAGCGGCTGCAACGCGCCGGGCTGATCAAGGGAGAATGGAAGGCCACCGAAAACAGCCGCCGCGCAAAGTACTACAGTTTGACCGAGCAGGGGCGAAGACGCCTCAACAGCGAAACCCGGGAATGGGGAAGACAAGTAGCCGCCATTGCCAGAATTCTGGAGGCTTCCTAACCATGTCCTTGCTGCGAAACGCAACAAGCGGGCTTCGCTCGCTCCTCCGGAAGACCCAGGTAGATCGTGAACTGAACGAAGAGCTGAACGGCTTCCTGGAGATGGCCGCGGAAGAAAAAATCAAGCATGGCGTGAGCCGCGAGAACGCGCGTCGTGCCGTGCGCCTGGAACAGGGTAATTTCGAAGTCACGCGCGAAGTTGTGCGTTCGGCCACATGGGAATCGCTCGTCGAAACTTGCTGGCAGGACTTGCGCTTCGCTATTCGGATGTTGCGCAAGTCCCCCGGATTCACCGCCGTCGCCGTTCTTACTCTTGCCCTAGGCATCGGCGCTAATACCGCCATGTTCAGCCTGGTCAATGGAGTCCTGTTGCGGCCATTGCCGTATCTCAACCCTGACCGCCTTACGATGGTATGGGAAAAGAGCAGTGACGGCTCCGCCGAAAACGTTGGCTATGCCACCTATCTCGATTGGAAAAGTCAGAACAAGAGCTTCGAGCAGCTTGCCATTTATAGTTCTTGGCAACCCGTGTTGCAAGTCGGCGAGCCCGAACCGCTTAACGGCCTCCGCGTCACCAGTAATTACTTTCGTACACTCGGTGTCCATCCAGAAATCGGACGTGATTTCCTGCCCGAAGAGGATTCTCCCAACACAAACAAAGTAGTGATGCTTAGCCACCGGCTGTGGCAGCGCAAATTCAGCTCCGACCCCAACATCGCCGGCAAGACCATCGATTTGAACGCAACTCAATACATAGTGGCGGGCGTCCTCCCAGCCAGCTATCAGTCCTTGATGAGTCAGGACCCGCGGGGAGGCACGGTGGAAATCTGGCGGGTGCTAGGTTACGACATCTCGCAGCCTTGGGCTTGCCGCACCTGCCATCATTTGGTGGCGATTGGACGGCTGCGCGACGGCGTCTCCATCACCCAGGCCACTGCCGAGATGGACATAATTTCCGCTGCCCTGACCAAGGCATATCCGAAAGAGTACGACGATGTCGGCGTAATAGTCACCCCGATCCGGGACCAACTCCTCGGGCCTGCTAGCGGGC
This sequence comes from Candidatus Acidiferrum sp., assembly GCA_035262885.1. Classification (GTDB taxonomy): domain Bacteria; phylum Acidobacteriota; class Terriglobia; order Acidiferrales; family UBA7541; genus Acidiferrum. The sequence continues at coordinate 22,328 of DATFRZ010000018.1, read as the reverse complement.
GGTTATACATCTTGCTCGGAGCGGTTTGTCTCGTGCTGCTGGTGGCCTGCGCAAACCTCGCCAACCTGCTACTCGCACGTGCCGCGAGTCGCCAACGAGAAGTTGCCATGCGCACGGCGCTGGGCGCCACGGGCGGCAGAGTCATTCGGCAACTGCTTGTCGAAAACTGCCTTCTGGGCCTGCTGGGTGCTGCGGCAGGACTCTTTCCCGCTTGCTGGATGCCCAAAGTGCTTGCGATTATCGGCGCTGGCGATCTGCCTCGTCTCGACCAGATACGCCTTGATTGGCGAGTCTTGTTGTTCACGGCTGGGGTTGCGCTCCTCACCGGCGTGGCCACAGGTCTTGCCCCAGCTTATCGCCTGTCGAAAACGGAGTTGCGCGACTGCCTGCAGGAAGGCGCGCGCGGCGGCAATCTCGCAAGCAGCCGCCTGCGCGGGTTGCTAATTGTCTCTGAAGTCGCACTCTCCCTGACTCTTCTGATCAGTGCGGGCCTCCTGCTGCGCAGCTTGAGCCGTTTGCTGGTGGTTTCACCAGGGTTCGATCCGGCTAACGTACTATCCATGCAAACGTCTGTTCTCGGCCAGCGCTTCAATGACAACGAAGTCGTGCGTCAGTATTTTGCCGAGGCGGTCGAGCGCCTTCGGGAACTTCCCGGTGTTCAGTCAGCCGCTGCCGCCAGTCAGATTCCTTTGGCTGGAAACATGGATCGCTATGGCTTTCACGTTGAAGGCAAAATACACGCCAACCCGGAGGAAGACCCGAGCGCCGAACGCTACTGCATTACGCCCGGATTTCTGGAAACGATGCGCATTCCCCTACTTCGAGGGCGCGACGTCTCTCCTGCCGACGCTGCGACAACGCAACAGGTCCTGCTCATCAGCGAAACCACCGCGCGCCGCATGTGGCCCGGCGAAGATCCCATTGGCAAGCGAGTGAAGCTCGGCGCCCTCGACAAACCCTGGTGGACCGTTGTGGGAGTCACGGGAGATGTGCGCCATGTTGGCCTCGATGCTACTCCCGACATGCAGATGTACGTCCCGCATCGCCAATGGCCTTATCCCGATGGCCTAATGGTTTTTGTAATTCGAGCTGCACGCCCGCCGACTGCGATTTCTACCGCAGCGCAACAAGCGATTCACTCCATCGATCCAGCACAGCCAATTTCACGCATTGTGCCCCTCGGAGACTACGTCGGCCTTTCGGTCCAAGGCCGGAGATTCGCCTTGATTCTGATTGGCGCCTTTGCCTCGATTGCCCTGGTGCTTTCCATCGTGGGGATATACGGCGTCACGGCCTACACCGTTTCGCAGCGAACGCGCGAAATCGGGATCCGTGCGGCGCTCGGAGCACAGCGCGCCGAGCTTTTCGGATTGTTGCTGCGCCAAGGAATGCTTTTGGTGCTATGCGGCGTGGTCGCGGGCGTGCTTGCGTCGGTTGCGTTCACGCGGTTTTTGGCCAGTTTGCTTTTTGACGTGCAGCCCACCGATCCGCTCACATTTGCATGCGTGGTGCTGCTGCTCGTTGCAGCAGCGGCTGGAGCTTGCTTCTTTCCAGCGCGGCGCGCTATGCGTGTCGATCCGCTGGTGGCCTTGCGTCACGAGTAATCGCAACAAAAGCTTCGCTCTCTTACGCCCCATGCGTCATTGACAGGCGCCACCCTGCACCGTGAGGCACAGGCCAAGGAGATTCATATTGGAAGGTCGTTGTTGGGTTGGCGAACTGTTTGATTCACCCAGGTTGACGCTCGAACGCGGATTCTGTAGCCTCACTTACGCCGTTCGAGTGCACTTTGTACGCTGGGGGCTCCTGAATGAGCGCTAAGAATGGCTCTGCGATTTCGCGACGTGAATTTGCCCGTCGTGCCGCCATGGTCTCCGCTGCTGCTTCCCTTTCGCCGGCAGAACTTCTGACGGAATCCTCCACCGCCTCAGCGCAGCCGTTAAAAGCGGCTTCCCCCAGTGGGCCAAAACTCTCACCCGAAAGTCAGGCGGAAATGGAATCGCGTCTTCAAGCGGTCTTCGCTCAATACGGCTCGCGGCTCAGCGATGCGCAAAAATCGGACCTGCGCAGAATCGCCGCGGAGGGGCAAGCTGCACTGGACCGTCTTCGCGCCTTTCCAACGGACAACGGGGACGGGCCTGCCCTCTATCTGAAACCCTTGATGGAACGCGAGAAAAGGCCAGCGCCCGCCAAAGCAACCAGCGCGCCGAAAAAAACCTGAGGAGCTCCCGATGCCCGGCGAAGAAATCTTCTATCTCTCCGTCAGCGAACTCGCGAAACGCATCGAATCCAAAAAACTCTCTCCCGTTGAACTGACGCAGCTTTATCTCGACCGCAGCCAGAAATTCGGCCCGCGCTTCAATGCGTATGCCATGCTCACTCCAGAAATCGCCCTCGAGCAAGCCAAAGCCGCCGAAAGAGAAATTCATCGCGGCCATTACCGCGGGCCTCTACACGGCATTCCCTATGCCGCGAAGGATCTTCTCGCCGTGAAAAGCATTCCCACCACCTGGGGAGCAAAGCCCTACGCGACTCAGGTTTTCGATTACAACGCCACGGTGATCGATCACCTTAAGAACGTGGGCGCGGTAATGATTGGCAAGGCTTCGATGATTGAGCTGGCCGGCGGGTCCGGCTATCGCTTCGCCTCCGCGTCTTTGCAAGGCGAGGCGAAGAACCCGTGGGACACCACCTGTTGGACTTGCGGCTCTTCCTCGGGCTCCGGAGCCATTGTTGCCGCAGGCCTTGCCGCTTTCGCCATCGGCACGGAAACCTGGGGCTCGATCATTTGTCCTTCGGCATTCTGCAGCATCAGCGGATTGCGTCCGACCTACGGGCGCGTCAGCCGTTTCGGCGCCATGGCTCTGGCTCCTTCCATGGACAAAATCGGCCCAATGGCTCGCAGCGCCGAAGACTGCGCGCGCATCTTTGCCGCGATCGCCGGTCACGATCAAAAAGATCGCGGCACGATTGCAATCGACAAAGCTGCTTTCACCTACTCGCCCTCCATCGAACTGCGCAAGCTGCGCGTCGGCTGGCTTTCGAATGCCTGGAAATCGTACGAGGGAGGGGCGGCCAAGCCGGTCGCCGCGGCAAACGCTTCTCTGAAGAAAATTTTCGGTGGCATGAAAGACGTTGCCCTACCCATTGGTCCCTGGGAGGATGCTGCATCCCTCATCGTGCAGGTGGAAGCGGCCGCTTCTTTCCGCTCCTTGATCCGCTCCGGAAAGCTCAGCGAACTGACCGACCCGCTTGCCCAGATTCTCGGCTATTTGAACGAGCAATACGCCGCCGCCGACTACCAGCAAGCCCTTAAAGTGCGCGAGATCCTCCAGAAAAAAATGGACGCACTTTTCGAGAGCTTCGACGTGCTCGTGGCCCCTTCGCAGCCCGTTCCCGCCACTCCGCTCTCGCTGAATCTGGAAACGGGCCTGGCGTTCCCGGATCCTCAGGGCGCCATAGGCAATCTTTGCGGCTTGCCCGCGCTCTCCGTTCCTTGTGGCTTCACGGAAAAGAATCTTCCCATCGGGCTGCAATTCATGGCCGGAGCGGGAGACGACATCGCCGCCATCCAGGCTGCGCGCACGTTCCAACTGGACACCGACTGGCACAAGCGCCATCCCCGGATTCACTAGCACACCGCCTACGGAGGAAGAGCAAGCGGTAGGCTACTTTGCGCCGCAAAGTTAAAGCATTACTTTACGACAGTCTTAACCCATTGCGGGGAAATGCGTTACTCTGATAAGACCAAATTGCATCGCATGACCAATTGACAAAGATTCACAGAATTCCGGCCAGAGCCTCCAGCTATGCCTCACCTCAATTCTTCTTCAACAGTTCGTGAACCGTGCGCAAAAGCGCGCTGCGGCTGAACGGCTTTGCCAGCAATCGCACACCTGGCTCCGACCGCAGCGAGTCCGCCGCGGCCCTTTCGCTGTATCCAGACATGTACAACATCCGCAGTTTTGGCCTTTGTTCTTTCAGACGCGCGGCCAGCTCCTGCCCCGTCATTCGCGGCATAACCATATCCGTAATCAGCAGATCGATCGCGCCCTCATGCTTCTCGACAAGCCCAAGAGCTTCAATTCCATCGCGCGCTTCAATGACGGTGTAGCCACCGGACTCCAGAAACTCCCGCGCCACTTCGCGCACGTCGCGTTCGTCTTCGGTGAGCAAAATGGTTTCGCTTCCGCGCGGCGCTTCCGCAGACACCGGTGTGTGATCAAGCCGATCCACCGGTTGATCCACCCGCGGAAAATAAATCTTGAAAGTTGTGCCTCTTCCTTGTTCGCTATACACCCAAATAAATCCGCCGCTCTGCTTGACCACCCCGTAAACCGTGGCCAGCCCCAGGCCCGTGCCTTTGCCTTGTGCCTTCGTCGTGAAAAACGGCTCAAAAATGTGTGCTTGCGTTTCCAAGCTCATTCCTGTGCCATTGTCGGATACGCAGAGCAGCACATAGCGGCCCTCTCGCACAATCGGATGCTTTTCGCTGTAAACACGGTCCAGCTCAATGTTGGACGTTTCGATGATCAACCTGCCCCCGTCCGGCATGGCATCGCGCGCATTCACCACCAGGTTCATAATGATTTGTTCCATCTGGCTGCGGTCGGCGCGAATGGCGCCTAAATTCTCCGAAGGGCGAATGACCAATTCGATGTCTTCGCCAATGAGCCGCGGCAGCAAGCGCCCCATATCGGCGACCGCGTCATTCAAGTTCATCACCTTGGGCTGCAGCATTTGCAGCCGGCTGAAAGCCAATAGTTGGCGAGTCAGTCCGGAAGCGCGATCCGCCGCCCGTTCGATGTGTTCAATTTTCCGGGTGTATTCGTCCGCGGGAGGGAGCACATTGCGAAGAAGCTCGGTGTGCCCTTTGATCACCATCAGGAGATTGTTAAAATCGTGGGCCACGCCGCCCGCCAGCCGCCCCACCGCTTCCATTTTTTGCGATTGCCGTAGCTGCTGCTCGAGAATGTGCCGCTCACTGACGTCCTGCGCAACAATCAGGCGGACTCTCTTTCCCGAATACTCCAATTCATGAACGGTTATCTCCACGTCGATGATTTTTCCGTCCTTCTTGCGGTGCTTCCAATGGCCGCGATAGAGCCCATCGCCGGTGTATTCCTTGAGAGCATTGAGTAGCTTGGTTTTGTCTTCGTCGGGCCGAACATCAAAAATTGTCATGGTCTGGAATTCCTCGCGAGAATAGCCGTACTCGCGAAGGGCCGCTTCGTTTACTTCCAGAAACTTCAGAGTCTCCCGGTCGATGACCCAGGTGGGAAGCGGATTGTGGCTGAAGAGCAGCCGGAACATCTCCTCCTTCTTGCGCAGGGCGTCTTCGGCGCGCCGCCGCTCTATGGCCAATGCGATGTGCCCGCCAACGGAGTTCAGAAACTCCAGGTCGCGCTGATCATATGCTTTTTCATTTTCGTAGTGCTGCACCACAAGAACGCCGATCGTTTCGTTCGGCGTCTTCAGCGGAACCCCCAGCCAGCCAGGCGCCGGAGCGCCAACCAGTTCCACTTCCCCTTCCGCAGCAAGCCGGTCAAATTCGCTCTGCGGGATAAGCACCGGGACGCCTCTGCGAAACACGTAGGCGGTGCAACTGTGGCCGACTCTTTGTGGTGGAGGAGGAGCCGCATCCACTTCATCCACGAAAAATGGAAACGAGAAGGTATCTGTCGCAGCATCGTGCAACGCGACGAAGCAATTCTCTGCCGGAAGAACCTTCTTCAACGCTTGATGGATTCCCGCTAGCAACTCGTCGAGGTTCGCGGTTTGATTCAGCGCATGAACAATCTCGGCAATAACCAGCCGCTCCGCCTCCATCCGGCGCAGCAAAGCAGCGAGGTGCTGGGGGCTGATCGTTGTGCCTGTCTCAGGAATAGGGGGCTGTGTCATAGGATTTTCGCTCGCGACGCAGGGATACTCGTCACACCGCGAGCGAGAATGTGCAACCTCTGAATACGATTGCCGATCCGTCCTTGCCGATGGAGGGACTAGCTGTTTCTATGATATGAAATTCTCGCGTTCTTTAGGCGTAATGCTCTGGTTTCTGTCACCAATGAATGACGGGGCAGGGATCATAAATTGCCGCAACCTCCCACTCTTGAAAACAAACATACGCGGATTTGTTCCCGCAGTTCTCTTTGTTTGTCCCGCGTTTTTGGGTTGTGCGATATTTGGTTCCTGACTTCTTGAGGAGGTGTTGCCCAATGCATGACATTTGGAAAGATATGTTCGTCCTGGGGATCCCTCTGCTGGAGAAAATCCTGCGCCCCATCGTGATTTACGCGTTTCTGGTGATTAGCCTGCGGCTGTCCGGGAAGCGCGAACTCGTCCAACTCAATCCCTTTGATCTGGTGGTTTTGCTAACGCTATCCAACACCGTCCAGAACGCCATCATCGGCGATGACAACACGGTTCTGGGCGGAATCATCGGAGCCACTTCCCTGCTCGCCACGAACTATCTCGTGGTGCGATTTCTCTACGATCACCGGAAACTCGACCAGATGGTCGAAGGAAGGGCCGATGTCCTGATCGAAAATGGAAAAGTCCGGACGCAGCATTTAAGAAACGAACTCATCACCATGCCGCAGTTGCAAGCCGCCGCTCACAAGCAAGGCTTCGCCTCGCTCTCCGAAGTCGAGCAGTGCATCCTCGAACCGGGGGGAACACTAACCTTCATCGGCAAGAAGCCGGCCACCGAGGACGTACGCCACCAGGAATTACTCGGCAAGATGGAGAGCCTGGGGCACGAAATCGCCCTGCTACGAAGCTCGCAGCCGCCCGCGCACAGTTGATTTAGCGCATCAAGAAGCCTGTGAAAGCAATACCAAGGCCAATCAAGGCAACCACTGTGCCGCCGACCCAAAAGATCCTCTTTTTCGCCAGCAACGTAAGCGAGCAGATGACCAGTCCGATTTCCAGGAGCACTTCCCCAAGATCGAACCTGTCTGCACGGTGCATCGCGCGATCCCGGTCGGCTTCCAATTCCTCCGCAATCTTGCTCACATCTTCCTTGTCGGAGGCATAGTGCTCCACTTCCTTCTCGTATTTTTGGGCCAGCGCCTCGCCCTTTTCCTTGCTGAGTGGCGCGACGACGCTGATAAGGTCCGATCCTATTTGTGTCATGCGTAGCCGGATGCTCTTTGCCTGGTACTGCTCCCAGCGGCTGGCGGCTTGCGTTTCGCGCGAAAGTTCTTCCGTGTGCGCGCGATGTCCCATCAATGTAACGACGGCCACGAGAACGGCCAGAATGGAAATGGTCACTGAAACCGGGATAACCAGTGGATCGTCTTCGTCCCGGTGATGCGCTTCGGGAAGTTCGATACCTTCCGGCATTCGTGTTCGCTCCTGTGAGTGGAATCAGGCAGGCTCCGCCGCTATAGCCTGCAAGGCTTCGCGAGCTGCTGTTAAAGTTCTGTCAACGTCGGCGAACGTGTGCGCCGCGGAAAGAAATGTCGCTTCGAACTGGGAAGGCGGCAGAAAAATCCCACGCGCCAGCATCTCGCGGAAAAATCGCCCGTAGCGTTTGGTGTCGGAGCGCTTCGCATCAGCATAATTTCTTACCGGCCCCGGTGCAAAGAAAACCGTCGCGAGTGAACCGATGGAATTGATCTGCGCGGGAATTCCGGCGGTTGCCAACTCGCTGCGAAGACCAGAAACGAGGCGCTTCGCCAACTGCGCCATCTGCTCGTACAAAGCCGGCTTTGTCAGTTGCTTCAGCGCAGCGATTCCCGCACGCATCGCCAGCGGATTCCCCGCCAGCGTCCCCGCCTGATACACCGGCCCAAGCGGTGCAACGTGATTCATCAACTCCGCGCGACCGCCGTAGGCAGCAACGGGAACTCCGCCTCCAATGATCTTTCCAAGCGTAGTGAGATCCCCTTCGATGCCAAGCAGCTCTTGGGCGGAGCCGTTTCGCGAGCGGAATCCAGTGATGACTTCATCCACGATCAGCAAAGCGCCGCTGCGATGGGCGATTTCCTCCAGACCCTTCAGGAATTCCGGTTCCGGCGGCACCACGCCCATGTTCGCCGCAATCGGTTCGACGATTACCGCGGCGATTTGGTCTTTATGCGCGGAAAACACTTTTTCGACGGCCTGCAGATCGTTGTACGGAACATTCAGCGTCAACTCGGCGAGTGGTTGCGGCACTCCGGGGCACTCCGCGATGCCCAGCGTCGCCAGGCCCGAACCGGCTTGCGAAAGAAAACTGTCGGCGTGCCCGTGATAGCAGCCTTCGAACTTCACGATGAAGTCGCGCTTGGTGACGCCGCGTGCCAGCCGCACAGCACTCATCGTAGCTTCTGTGCCGCTGGAGACGAACCGGATTTTTTCGAGGAACGGAATCGCCTGGGTGATAAGCGTGGCGAGTTCTAGCTCGAGTTCCGTGGTCACTCCAAAACTCGTGCCGCGCTTGGCTTGATCCGCGATGGCTTCAGCAATCGCCGCGTTCGAATGACCGAGGATGATCGCGCCCCACGAGCAAACGTAGTCGAGCAGCTCATGGCCGTCCGCATCGTAGAGGTACTGCTCGCTGCCGCGCTCGATGATCAGCGGCTCGCCGCCAACGGAGCGGAACGCGCGCACCGGGCTGTTCACGCCGCCGACGAGAACTTTCTCGGCGCGCTCGAAAATCTCTGCCGAGTGCCTCCGCTCCCTTTCCGGTTTCGTTTGCGCCTTGCTCATTTAGCCTCAATCGGGCCAGCCAGTACTGACTACTTTCTTTAGGACCATTCCGGCCTCACTGGGTAGCTTTTGGCTAGCACGCCTTCAGCCACCGGGCCACATCCTTGGCATGGTAAGTCAGAATGTGGTCCGCCCCCGCGCGCTGAATGCCGGTCAGAATTTCGAGTACCACTCGCTTCTCTTCGAGCCATCCGTTCCGCGCCGCCGCCTTCACCATCGCGTACTCGCCACCCACGTTGTACGCGCCCACAGGAACGTCGAACGCTTCGCGCACGCGCCAGATCACGTCGAGGTAGGGCAGCGCAGGCTTCACCATCACCATGTCCGCGCCCTCTTCCAAATCCAGCCGGACCTCCTTTAGCGCCTCTCGCGCGTTTGCCGGATCCATCTGGTAGCTGCGGCGATCGCCGAACTGCGGCGCGGACTGCGCGGCCTCGCGAAACGGCTCGTAAAATCCGGAGCAGTACTTAGCGGCGTAGGAAAGAATCGCGACATTTTCAAATTTGTTCGCGTCGAGCATTTCTCGAATTGCGCCGACACGACCGTCCATCATGTCGGAGGGTGCAACGATGTCGGCGCCCGCCCGCGAGTGCGAGAGCGCTTGTTGCGCGAGGATCTCCAGCGTCGCGTCGTTGGCCACCTCTCCGTTTTCGATGACGCCGCAGTGGCCGTGGTCGGTGTATTCGCAGAGACAGACATCGGTGATCACCAGAAGTTTCAGATTTGCCTTGCGGATGCCCTCAATGGCTCGCTGTACGACGCCCTGCGAACTCAGCGAACTCGCGCCGCGCGGATCTTTGGTTTCCGGCAGGCCAAACAAAATCACCGCAGGAATTCCGAGCGACTCCACTTCCCTGCACTCTTCGACAATCTGATCGGCGGATTGTTGATGAATGCCGGGCATCGAGCTGACTTCCCGGTGCACGTTCTTCCCGGGACACACAAACATCGGATAAATCAGGCCTGCGGTGGTCAGGCGCGTTTCGCGGACCATGCTGCGAAGCGCTTCGGTGCGTCGCAAACGCCGTGGCCGATGCGTGGGGAAGCTCATGCTTGGTTTGCTCCTGCCGGCGCGGGGTTCGCCTCGGCGAAATATCTTTCCAGAGCGTCAATCACCGATGCAGCCGTAGTATCTGACGCGACCACGATGCGCTTCACTCCCGCCTCGCGCAAAGCTTTCGCCGTCACCGCCCCTACGGCCGTGATGGTCAAACTGTCTTGTATCGCACGCAATTTCTTAGCGCCGACAAGTTCTGCAAAATGTTGTACCGCGGAGGGGCTGAAAAACAAAATGGCGTCGGCTCCATCTGCTCCACCGTTGGCGATCTCATCGAACTCTAGGTGATCGGATTCTGCGGGTCTCAGGGTTCGATACGCAATCACCTCGGCAACTTTAGCTCCCTGACTCCTAAGCGCATCAGGCAAATCCCGCTTGGCCCGGTCGCTCCTGGGCAAGAGCACCTTCTTGCCTCGCACGCGTTCTCCCAATTCTTGCGCAAGCGCGACTCCATTGTGCGTCTGCGCGACAAAGTTCACTTCCAATTTATGCCTCTTTATCTCTTCGGCCGTGACTGGCCCCACTGCCGCTACAAGCGAACTGCTCCACGCTTGCTCCAGACGATGTCCCAATTTCGTGGACCGTCTGGCCACAGCGCGAACCGCTTCCGCACTCGTGAAAATGAGCCAATCAAATTGGCCCAGCGCAGTGATGGCCCCATCCAACGGTCCAAAGTCTTCCGGATCGGCGAACTCCATCAACGGCCTCACCAGCGGCACGGCTCGGCGCGCTTCGAGTTGGCGGGCAATCTCTGCGCTCTGGGACCACCTGCGCGTGATCACGACGCGTTTCCCTGCTAACGAGCTTGCAAGATTCTCACGCACGCTGCCGAGCCACCTCTTCGAGAATAGGTTGTGCGCCGGCCTCGAGAAGCAGCCGCGCCATGTGTTCGCCGAGCTGCGCAGACTGGTCCGGGGGCGCAGCGGCATGCTGCTTCACGAAATGCACACCATCCACGGAACACACACAGGCATCCATAACCAGTTGGCCGTGTTCGACACGCGCAAACGCGCCCAGGGGAACCTGGCATCCGCCATGCAAAGCTCCGAGCAGCGCGCGCTCGGCAATGATGGCGGCACGCGTCTCTGCGTCATCAAGCGGCGACACCAATTCCTCCGCTTCGCGATCCTTCAGCCGGCACTCGACGGCGATTGCCCCCTGGCCCACGGCGGGCATGCACACTTCGGGTGAAAGCACTTCCGAAATCCGCTGGCTGAAGCCCAGGCGGTCCAATCCCGCTTTCGAAACGACGACGGCCTCGTACTCGCCACTTTCCACTTTGCGCAGGCGCGTGTCCACGTTGCCCCGCAAATCGCGCAAGTCCAGGTCCGGACGAAGGTGCCGCAACTGCGCCTGGCGCCGTAAACTGCTCGTTCCGACGCGCGCCCCCTGGCGAAGATTGGCGAGTGTTGAACCCACCAGGCAATCGCGGGCGTCATCGCGCCTGCATACCGCGGGAAACATCAGGCGCGAAGGGATGTCGGTGGGAATGTCTTTGACGCTATGCACGGCCAGGTCGATGGTCTCTTCGTTCAACGCTTCTTCCAGCTCTTTGATGAAAACTCCTTTGCTGCCGATTTGCGCTACGGGCGCATGCAACATTTTGTCCCCGGCGGTTTTGATGATGACAATCTCCGGTTCGACACCCGTCGCGGCAAACAAACGCTTGCGAACAAACTCCGCCTGCCACTTGGCAAGCAGGCTGCCGCGCGTGCCGATGCGTAAAGTCCTCAAGGTTTCTCCCGATTCGAAAGGAACAGGTCGCGCAGCGCCTCGACGTTTTGAACCTTCCTGCGCAAGTCCTTTTCGCCGCGCAACCGCTGCGCCGGCTCCAACAGCAGGCCCTCCAGCAATTCGTCCATTAACTTTTCGACCTGGAATCTGTCCGCATTCGTCAGATGTTTGATGGACTCCACGCGCGCATGGATAAATTGCGCGCGCTCTTCGCGCATTCTCTTGCGGAGTTCATCGAGCAAGCCAACCAGCTCAACACTTGCCTGCCAGGAAAGAAATTTCCCGACATGCTCCTCCACCATGCCGTCCGCCTTGGGAATCTCATTCTCGCGCGCGTGGCGGTTTTGCGCCACGATTTCCGTTAGATCATCGATGTTGTAGAGATAGACGTTATAAAGCTTTCCGACAGCGGCGTCGATATTGCGAGGCAAGCCGAGGTCCATAAAAAACAACGCCCGATTCGCGCGTTTCTCCATGGCTTGCTCAACCAGTTTACCGCCCACGACGGCTTCTTCGGCGGCCACGGACGAGACGATGACGTCCGGCAGGGGCAATGCTACGTCCCACTCTCCCCAGGGCAGCACTTCTCCGCGGTATTGTTTGGCCAAGCCGTCGGCACGTTCGCGCGACCGGTTCATGAGGTACAGACGCGCAATTCCGCGATCGCGAAGCTGTCCAATCACTTGTTCGCTGATGGTTCCTGCTCCGAGCACCAGCGCGCTGCGCTCATCCAACTTGCCAAAAATGCGCTCCGCCAGCTTCACACCGGCGGAAGCCACGGACATGGGCCGTGTACCCAATTCCGTTTCGGAGCGCACGCGTTTGCCGACTTCGAGGGCGCCCTGGAAGAGGCGGTTCAGCACCGGCCCCGTCGCGCCTTGCTCGTGAGCGACGCGATAGGCTTCGCGAACCTGGCCAAGAATCTCGGCTTCACCAAGCATCATGGAATCGAGGCCTGCGGCGACGCGGAAAAGGTGGCGCACGGCTTCGCGGTCATAATGGTGATACAGCGACCCATTCAGCACGTCCATGCGCACGGAATGAAATTCGCTCAGAAACGTGGAAAGCCCCGGGGCGCATTCGTGTGAAGCTTCCGGCGACACGCCATACACTTCGCTGCGATTGCAGGTGGAGAGCACCAGCGTTTCCGCAAGCAGGCCCTTCGAGCGGAGCTCTTCGGAGGCCCGGCGAGCTTGGTCGACGGTGAAGGAGACCCGTTCGCGCACCTCAACGGGTGCTGTGCGGTGATTCAGTCCGACGAGAACGATCTCCATTCCGAGGCTTTGTCTCTCCTAAAAGTAGCGGTGACTGTGTGAAAGATAGAAATTCACAACGGTAAAGCTCAGAAAAACGATCAGAAAATTGAAGACACACAGCTTCGAAGCACGCGCTCCGCGCCATGCGGTGGTGCGGGCTAGCCGGAAATAAACCGCATAAAGAAGCAACACGACCAATGTAATGGCGTATTTCGGGTCATAAAACGAGTACTTGTTGCTCAGGCGGTCGACCCAAAGGAATCCGAGAGCCGTGCCAATAGTGATGGAGATCAAGCCAACCAGAACGCTTGAACGGCTCATGCGCTCGAGCAGCTCGAGCGGTGGAAGGCGCCACACGACATCGCCCAGTTTGTGGGCGCGCAACAGGCGCTCTTCCCCAAGAAAAACCAGGCTAAGCACAAAAGAAAGTGCAAAAGCAGAATAGGCAAGGATGCTCAGGGCCACATGGAGGGCAAACGAGGGTCCGTGGGCTTCCGGCGGGGAGAGCTTATCCGCGGGGGCAAGATGCGCAGCCAGAAAAAACACCAGGATGAACGGTAGAACCAGAGCCCCGACCGACCGCTGGCGGTGATAAAGCTCCAACCCCAGATAGGTGAGCGCCAAGAGCCAGCCAAAGAGCGACATAGAGCCGTACAGGTCGTGGTAAGGAACCGTATGTAGACCGCGCGACCTTTCGAGCAAGGCAAAGTAGTGAGTGACGAGTCCGACGGCCAGTAGTAACGTTCCGAGGCGTCCGGTGAGGGCATTACCGGTGTTCAAGAAGATGAGATACAGCGCAAAGCTCAGAGCATAGGCAACCAGGGTCGAGATGAATAGGGCGTAGTGCACTCTAGTACCTGATGACGACGGGCCCAAGGGGCTGAAACGGCCACGTTTCGGGCGACGAACGCCAAGTTGATTGACGCTTCGAGTATAACTTACACGGCCGGCAGCCTGCACAGCCGACGCCCAGGACCGCGCCTGCCACAGCAAGACCTGTCAAGATTTGCTATCCTGCGAGTGTCAGAGAGGACATCACACTGCAAAGGACGCCCGTCAATCGAAGAGACTTATTCCTCCGCGCCTGCCGAGGGGAAACTCTGCCTCGCGTGCCCGTCTGGATGATGCGGCAGGCCGGCCGGTACCTGCCTGATTATCGTGAAATCCGCGCAAGGCACGGATTCCTTGAGGTTTGCAAGACACCTGAACTTGCAGTGGAAGTCTCGCTCCAGCCATTTCGCCGGCTCGGCATGGATGCGGTCATCGTCTTCTCCGACATCCTCATTCCTGCTGAAGCAATGGGGCTGACCCTCGAGCTTGGCGACACAGGCCCGAATCTGCCGAACCCCGTGCGCACCAAGGACGCCGTCGAAAAGCTCAGGATTTTTGACCCCGAATTAGAAACGGGCTTTTTGCCGGAAGCCATCCGGCGAATTGCGAAGTCGGTCGGCCCCGAGGTTCCGGTTCTGGGATTTGCCGCCGCTCCTTGGACGCTTGCGTGTTACATGGTCGAGGGTCAGGCCAAAGAGGGATTCGCCACCGTAAAGCAGTTTCTTTATCAAGAGCCGAAAACTTTTCGGGAGTTGCTTCACCGCATCGCGCAGGCCACGATTCCCTACCTGAAGGCGCAGATCGCCGCCGGAGCGACAGCGGTGCAATTGTTCGATACCTGGAGCGGCGAACTAAATTTGCAAGATTACCAACAGTCGGCTATGCCGGCCGTGCAAGAAGTAATCTCGGAGATCTCCGCCCTGGTTCCGGTAATCTATTACGCGAAGGCGTCGCAGCACCTGCTCTCCGCCGCGGCGCGATCCGGCGCGAATGTGCTGAGCGTGGACTGGCGCGTGGATCTGAGAGAAGTTCGTGGGGCCCTGGGGCCGAAAATCGCACTGCAAGGAAACGTCGATCCGTCGGTTTTGCTCGGCCCGGTGGAGAAAATTCGGGAAGTCACGCTGGACACGATGAACTCGCTCGCGGGACGCGGGCATATTCTCAATCTCGGCCACGGGATACTGCCGAACACGCCCGTCGAGAACGCGCAGCTCTTTGTGGAAACCGGCAAGCAGGCGCTGGTGCAGGAAATGCGGCCGGCAGAGCAGTCGAGATAAAGAGGCCGCCGCCATGACGATCGCTTATCCAACGCTCGAGCAGATGCGGGGCGAACTGCGCGTCAGCGAAGAGTTCCTCGCGAAATACAACCGCCCCGGCCCTCGCTATACGAGTTACCCGACTGCGCCGGTTTGGAACGACAGCTTTGGCCCATCGGATTTAGAAATGGTTTTCGGCGAGGCAGAAAGCGCGAAAACACCCGTTTCGTTGTATATGCACATCCCGTTCTGCGAGAGCCTGTGTCTGTTTTGCGCCTGCAACGTGGTGATCCAGAAAAACAAGAGTGTAGCGCCTCCTTATCTTGACGTGCTGAAGCGCGAGACCGAACGCGTCAGCCGCAGTATCTCCAAGGATCGGCCTGTCGTGCAATTCCACTGGGGCGGTGGTACACCCACTTATCTTTCGCCGGAGCAGATTGAAGACCTTTTCGAATTCACGCGAGAGCGTTTTCCCTTCGCGTCGGACGGCGAAATCGGCATCGAAGTAGATCCTCGCGTCACGTCGCGGGCGCATCTCGAAACTCTCCGCAGGCTGGGCTTCAACCGCCTGAGCATGGGGATCCAGGATTTTCAACCTGAGGTGCAGCAAGCCGTGCATCGCCTGCAGCCGTTCGAAATGACCCGCGACCTGCTTTTCGGCGCGCGGCAGCTCGGATTCGAAAGCATCAACGTGGATTTGATTTACGGACTCCCGTATCAGACGCCCGAAAGCTTCGCACACACGGTGGACCAAATCACCGGCCTTGGCCCGGACCGCATCGCTCTTTTCAGTTACGCTCACGTTCCCTGGCTGAAGAAACAGCAAGGCTCGTTCCTCGGACACCTGCCCGACGGCATGGTGAAGTTTGAGATTTTCCGCACGGGCCTGCTGAAGTTCGTTGAGGCGGGTTATTTGTACATCGGCATGGACCATTTTGCGAAACCTGGCGATGAGCTTGCCGTTTCCCAGCAACAGCGCACGCTGCACCGCAATTTTCAGGGATACACGACAAAGGCGGGCGCCGACCTTTACGGCATGGGGATCACGGCGATCAGCGGCATCCAGTCTGCGTACGCGCAAAATCATCGCGACATTCCTTCGTGGCAGAAAGCGATCGACGAACGCGGGCTCGCCACGATGCGTGGGTATCATCTTTCTGAAGAAGACCGCTTGCGGCGTGCAGTCATTAACCGCCTGCTGTGCCATACCGTGGTCATCAAAGACGAGATTTCGCGTGAGTTTGGCATCGACTTCGATGAGCACTTTGCCGAAGAGCTGCAGCGCTTCGAACCGTTCCGCGAAGATGGTCTAGTTCTTTTGGAACGTAATGAAATTCGCGCCACTTGGCTTGGCCGCATTTTCATCCGTAACTTAGCCATGGTTTTCGATCCGTACTTGGAAAAGCAGCAGCTGGCGGCGAAACCGCTTTTTTCAAAAACTCTCTGACCTCACAAGGATGCGCACTTCACCGTGACCCGTCACCTTCAAACCTTGGTGGTTGGTGGCGGCATCTCGGGCCTGGTCTGCACGTATGCGCTTCAGAAAGCTGGCGTTGAAGTTTTGTTGGTTGAGGCTTCGGAGCGGCCCGGCGGCGTAATCCATTCGGTTAAGCGCGACGGCCACTTGCTGGAACTTGGGCCGCAAAGCTTTTCCAGCACTTCGCAGCTGCGGAGCTTGTGCGCGGAACTCGGAATTGCGGATCAACTTCTTGAGGCTCCGCCTCGCGCACCACGTTACGTCCTAGTGAATGGAAAACTGCAAGCTGTTCCGCTGAGCCCGCCGGCATTTTTCACCAGCCCACTGATCAGCGGCTCGACCAAATGGAAGCTGGTTCGAGACCTTTTTGGCAAGAGCGCTCCTCCCGAGGCCGATGAATCCGTTGCTGTTTTCGTACGCAGGAAATTTTCAGATCAGCTTCTCGATAGCCTGGTCGGCCCGTTCGTTTCAGGCGTTTACGCTGGCGACCCTGAAAAACTGAGCCTTCGCAGCGCATTCCCGCAGCTATACGAAGCCGAGAAAACCGCCGGAAGCATCGTTCGCGGGATGATGCGACTTGCCAGGAACAAAAGCGGGCCCCGGGAGCGCTCCGCGCTGAATACTTTTCGCGAGGGTAACGAGACCCTGGTGCGTGCTCTGGCAAGCACACTTGGCGCGAAGCTTCTCTCAAAAACGGCTGCGGCCAACATCTATCGCCAAAATGACGGCGCTTTCCACATTTCACTCGAAGGCGGCAGCAACGACTCCTTGTCGGCAGAAAGCGTGATTTTTGCAACGCCAACCCACGCGACCGGAAAATTGCTCGCTCAACTCGATCCCTCGGTCGGGCGGCTTCTGAGGACCGTCGAGTACGCTCCGGTGGTAGTGGTTTCTCTTGGCTACGCGAAAAAAGACGTGAGCCATTCACTCGATGGATTCGGTTTTCTCGTTCCCCGATCTGCCGGGCTTCGCATCCTCGGCACCGTGTGGAACTCTTCGCTCTTTTCCGGCCGCGCACCGGAAGGCCATGCTCTTCTCACTACATTTGTGGGCGGAGCAACGGATCCCCATGCCGCGAGGCTGAGTTCCGAAGAGCTAGCAAACCTCGTTCATCGCGAGATGGCTCCCTTGCTGGCGCTTAGAAGCAATCCGACCTTTTGCAACGTCACCATTTGGCCGCGCGCGCTTCCGCAGTACGAGCTAGGTCACGGCGACCGGCTAGCTTCGATTCACAAGAACTTGGCACGTTTTCGGGGCCTTTTTCTGACGGGAAATTACCTGCGCGGTCCGGCAATCGGCGCGTGTGTCGAGCAGGCATTGACTGTCGCAAAGGAAGCACAGGAGCAAATCGCCTGATCTTGCCGTCTTCGATCTTCGAGCCTTTCACTTGCCGTAACGCAGTGCCAATCGCACCTCGCGCCGCTTTCCCGCTTCATGGAACCTGTGCTTTTCTTCTTCCGTTTCCACGATCAGCGGTGGCACGGGCTTTGGCAGCCGCGTGTGTTCATCGATGGCCACAAAGGTAACAAACGCCGAAGTCGTGTGCTTCTTCTCGCCTGTCAACACATTTTCTGAATAGACTTCCACGCCCACCTCGAGCGAGGTATGAAAAACACGATTGACCTGCGATTTCAGGATCACAATCTCCCCCAAATTCACCGGGTTGCGAAAATCGATGTAATCCACCGAGGCGGTCACCACATAACAGTTCGAATGACGATGGGCCGCCATCGCCGCCGCCATGTCCACCAAATGCATCACGTGCCCGCCCAGCAGCTTCCCGAGCGGATTCGTCTGTGCCGGCAAAACGATCTCGGTCATTTCAGACCGCGATGCGCTCACTGGTTTGCCCTGGAGGCCTGCTTCTCCGCGCTCTTTCTTCGCTTTCATGCAAATCCTCTTGTTGCCCGTTTGGTTGCTCTTCCGCGACTCCGTATAATACGGGACGGAACGTTTCTGCAAGCGAACAATGAAGGAACACATGACCGAGCAAACACACGCAGGAAAGAAATCCCGCCGGAAAATGCTAGAGGCGTTTGTGGCGCAAAAGCCCGACGACGCCTTCTCGCGCTACGGCCTGGCGCTCGAATGCATGAACAGCGGCGACTCAACCGCCGCAGCCCAGCACTTTAGCGCGCTCCTCGAGCGAAACCCCGGCTACGTGCCGGCTTATCTCATGTACGGGCAGCTATTGGCTCGCGAATCGCGTAAGGACGAAGCGCGCCGCGTTCTCTCGAGCGGCATCCAAGCCGCAACCACTGCGGGCAATCAACACGCGCGCTCCGAGATGGAAGCACTCTTGAATGACCTCGCATGACTTTTGTTGAATCTAGTCTTCCAAAGTGGGCAGGGTCTTCAGCACTTCAGCGGCTCGTGGGCGGTTGCGAACGGGCTCGTCTTTGCGGATTTTGCCGTCGCGGAACACGAGGACGCGCTTGGCGAACTCCGCGATGTCATGCTCGTGTGTCACCATTACAATCGTCAGGCCTTTGTCGTTCAGGTCTTGAAAAACTTCCATAATCTCGACCGAAGTGCGGCTGTCCAGATTCCCTGTGGGCTCGTCCGCAAGTAGAATCGAGGGACGGTTCACGAGTGCTCTCGCCACAGCAACTCGCTGCTGCTGCCCACCTGACATTTGCGACGGAAAATGCTCGGCGCGATCGGCCAGGCCGACCATCGCCAGCGCTTCGGCGGCTCTCCTGTGTCGCTCCTCTTGGCTGACTTTGGAATAGAGCGTCGGCAGTTCTACGTTTTCCAAAGCTGTGGTGCGCGCCAACAGGTTGAATCCCTGAAAAACAAATCCAATCTTCTGATTGCGAATGAGCGCTAGAGCTCTTTTGTCATGCTTGGAAACGTCCAGACCTTCCAGCAGATACCGCCCGGAACCAGGTCGGTCTAGACAGCCGAGAATATTCATGAACGTCGATTTCCCGCTGCCGCTCGCGCCCATCACCGCCACAAATTCGCCGCGGCGCACGTCTACGGTCACACCGCGCACCGCATGCACGCGCGTCTCGCCCAGTTGGTAATACTTGTGAATCTCCTCCACGCGAATGACGGCATCGCCGCCGGAGGCCGCGCTGACTGATGTGCATTCAGTCTGATTTGCTAGGTGTTTCGCAACTTGCGTGGAGTCTCTGTGTAAAATCACTACCGCCTGATTCCTTGCGCTCCGGGTGCAGAAGACTTGGCCACCACGGAGCGAATGATCAATTCATCCCCTTCTTTCAAGCCGCCTTTCGCGACCGCCGTGACTTCGGTGTAAGAGTGATCGGTGATCCCCAGCGAAACCTTCACCGGCTCCATAGTGTTGTCCGCTCGAAGCTTCCAGACGACCGCGCTGTCCGAACGCGGAGTGCGCGGCTGGTTCTGCGTTCCTCCACCGCCTTTGTTCCCTCCATCGCTGGCCGCGGGATCCTCGGTGGCTTTTTTTCTTTCGTTGTTCTCGATTCCGTACTGTTTGTACATCGCCAGAATTTCTTCCGGCGCCATGGGCGGCTTATAGCGCAGCGCCGTGTTGGGCAGCTTTAGCGCGTCTTGCGCGGTCGCCACGGGGATCGTCACATAGGCGGTCATGCCGGGAAACAACTTCAAATCCGGGTTGGCAAAGTCGATGATGGTGTCATAGGTGACCACATTCTGCACCGTGGTCGCGTTCATACGCACTTGGCTCACTCTTCCATGAAAAGTCTCTTTGGGAAACGCATCCACTTTGAACGTGACTTCTTTCCCTACCTTGATGTTCCCGACATCCGATTCGTCGGTTTTCGCATAAACTTGCATCTTTGCCAGGTCCTGCGCGATGGTGAAAATCGTTGGCGCCTGCAGCGACGCGGCCACGGTTTGCCCCACATCCACGTTGCGCGCCACCACCGTCCCATCAATCGGCGAGCGAATCACGGTGTAGTTGAGATTCGTTTGCGCCACCGCCAGAGCTGCTTCTTTCTGCGTCACCTGCGCCTCAGCTTGGGTCACGTTGGCCTGCGCGCCTCCCACCGCCGCGTTGGAGGAATCGAAAGTCGCTTTCGCCAAATCCAGTTGCTGCTGGCTCATGATTCCGTCTTTGGTAAGACCCACTGTGCGGTCGTAATCGGCTTTGGCCTGAACGAATGCAGCCTTCGCTTTCTCCACATTGGCTCGCGCCGCAATCAAGTTCCCTCTCGCATTTTCGAGATCCGCGGTTGCCTGCTGCACCGCGCCCTTGAAGAGCGCTGGATCGATGAGCGCAACGAGATCGCCTTTGTGAACTCGCGAATTAAAATCCACAAACAGTTTCGAGATCGTTCCCGATACCTGCGAGCCGACCTGCACAGTGATCACCGCGTTGATGGTTCCCGTGGCTTCCACGACGTCGTGAATATCGCCGCGCTCCACTTTGGCCGTGAAATGTTGGGCCTGCGCGGTGCGGTTCCATCCCAGCACGACAAATAGCGCGGCCACAACGGCAGCACCGCCAATTAAGAGCCATCTTGTTCTTGATTTCATTCGCGTCTTGACCGCCTAACTGCAGAAATTCGTGTGCTCATTCGTAACGCAGCGCTTCGATGGGATCGAGCAAGGAAGCTTTGCGCGCGGGGTAATATCCGAAAAACACGCCAACGGCAACGGAAAACAAAGCGGCGACGATGACCGATTCGAGCGACATTTGCATCGGCCAGCGCAAAGTCTGCCCAACCATGTAAGAGCCGAGGATTCCAAACAAAACTCCCGCGCCGCCGCCGACAAGACTCAACATCACCGACTCGCCAAGAAATTGCAGCTGAATCGCTTCTTCCGTCGCGCCAACGGCAACGCGCACGCCAATTTCGCGCGTCCGCTCCGTTACCGATACCAGCATTACGTTCATAATTCCGATCCCGCCCACAATCAGCGAAATCGAAGCAATGGCAATCAGTAGAACCGTGAGCGTCTTGCTGGCTTCAAGTTGCGCTTGAATAATGTCTTCGGGATTGCGGATGTTGAAGTCGTCGTCTTCTTCCGGGCGCAGATGATGGCGGTCGCGCAGCAAGGCTGCGGCTTCCTGCCCTGCAATCTTCACGGCATCTTGCGAAACGGCCGAGCAAAGAATGTCGTCAAGCCAAGTGATTCCTTTGATTTTCTTTTGTGCCGTCGTGTACGGCAAGATGATCGTGTCATCCTGGTCTTGTCCGGAAACAGAAAGCCCTTTCGGCATCAATGTGCCCACCACTTTGCAGGGCAAATCTTTCACGCGAATCACTTTTCCGATGGGATCCTCCACCCCAAAAAGCTGATCGCGCACGCTCCGGCCAATCACGCAGACATCGGCGGCGCGGTCCACGTCGTCCTGCGAAAAGGCGGCGCCTTGGTCGATGAACCAGCGCTTGATATCGAAAAATTCCGGCGAGACACCGCGGTACGTCGTGAACCAATTCTGATTCCCGTAAATAATCTGCACGTTGGCGTCAACGTTGGGCGAGACGCTCTTGATGAGCGGAATTTGATTCTTAATCGCGATGGCGTCAGCCAGCACCAGCGTTTTGGTGCCATGCGTTCCGGTGCGAACACCGTTCACGGCCCGGCCGCCCGCTTCAATCCACACAAAATTGTCGCCAAGATTATTGAGCTGCTGCTCGACGCGCGCCTGCCCGGCCTTGCCGATCGCCACCACGCAAATCACCGCCGCGATGCCAATGGTGATGCCCAGCACCGTGAGCACACTGCGCATTTTGTTGCGTAGCAGCGCCACGACCGCCGATCGCAATAGCGCGCTGTAATTCAATTTTTCTCTCGATGCTCCCGACAAAGCATTTTCAACGCCCCAAGATAAATGGAAGATAAATCAGGGACTTACGAAAAGGGGCCGCATCAGCTATTTTTCCACCAACCTGAGCGCATTGCCAGCATTCGAACAACGCAATGCCTAACGCATTCCGGAGCGCCGATAAACTGACCAACTTGCGTCGGTTTGGTATCATTTGGTATGGGAATCATGCGGCCAGAGCGCATTCCGCTTTTTCCGTTGAACGTCGTTCTCCTTCCCGGCGCCTCACTTTCGCTGCACA